>NZ_CP108442.1:5403254-5716838 GCF_041435355.1 Streptomyces sp. NBC_01276 | reverse complement strand
TGTACGTACGGGACCTGCCGGCCCTGTTCGAGCAGGTGAGCGCGTACAAGACGGCCAAGCGCGCCGAGATCGAGGCCCGCGGCTACACGATCATCGCCAACATCGGCAACAACGAGAGCGACCTCGTCGGCGGCCACGCCGAACGCACCGTCAAGCTGCCGGACTACGGCGGCAAGCTGTCCTGACCCGGGGCTCGCGGGGGCCGGGTCAGCCCCCGCAGCCCCCGCACGCGCCACCGCAGCCGGACCCCGGGCCGGCTCCGTGGCCCTCGTTCTTCCAGTCGCCGCCACCGCCCTCGGTGGTGTCGTCGGAGTAGAACGCGCCCACGACGGTGATCACCAGGGGTATGGCGCCGATGGCGAGCATCCACCAGCCGAGGTGGTCCTCGATGCCCTGGAGGTCCGAGTCCATCACGATCCAGCCCAGCGCCCCCCACACCACGAAGGCCGACAACACGGCGACCTTGGCCCAAGGCTCTTCCTCTTCCATGCCCCACCGCCCCTTCCGTCGCATTCGGCGTGGTGGCGTTGTGCCCGCAGCACCGCGGCGGAACACCCAGCTCCGTCAGCCGGTACCGCGATCGCCCGCGATGGCGTTGACCGCCGCCCAGGAGAAGGCCATCGCCGGGCCGATGGTGGCGCCCGGACCGGGGCAGGTCTCCCCCATCACCGCCGCCGAGCGCCGTCTCGGTGTCCACCTGCCGGGGCGGCGAACGGGAACCGGCGCGGCCGGCCCCCGTGGTGGCGGCGTGCGCACGGGCCGTGTGACGGGAGCTCTACGGGGCCGGGCGGGCCGCCCGGACGCCCCCCGCGCCCCCGCGGGACCTCGAACCGGCGGTGCCGGCGCGGGCGATGGACAACATGTTGGGCCGGCTGCGGTTCAGCGAGTGGATGTAGCGGGTAGTCATATCCCATCGCACGAGAAAGGCTTCGGACCCGACCTCCCCGCCAGGGGGCCGGACCCGGAGCCTTCCTCATGCGCGTTCCCCGCGCGTCCCCTACGCGTAGCCGATGCGCACCCGGGGGCCACTCCGTCACAGACCCAGCCGGTGCCGAGCCCGCCGGGGACCCGCTTGACGGTGATGCGCATCGGCTCGCCGGTGTGCGGGGAGCCGGCCACGGAGTAGCAGCGGGCCGCGCCGCCGGGGACCCACGCGCTACAGGGCCCCGACGAAGGCCTCGAAGGCGGCCCGGCCGACGGTGAAGACGGGGCCGCCGGGGTTCTTGGAGTCCCGGACGGCGACGGCGCAGGGCTGGGCGAAGACCTCGACGCACTCGCCGCCTGTGCCGCCGCTGCGGCTGGCCTTGACCCAAGTGACGGGGCCGAGGGGGGCGCACTCGACGCAGTCGCCGCCGCTGGAGCCGCTGTACGACGACTTACGCCACGGCACCCACGTCAGATCCAGGCCGGTCTCCATAGCGTTCCTCCATTACCCGTGCGATCAGCGCCGCCGATGCTCCGGGCGACAGCGCCTCGGCTTGAAGGCGAGCGTATCCGACCGAACGTTCCCTGATCACTTGCGGATTGGCCGTCATATGGCCCGAGTCGTAGCTCTCGCTGTAGTGCAGGTCTGGGTCCTCATCGAACCGCAGGAGGTTGAACGAACCCATCATCCCGGCGTGTTGGCCCGCCGAAAAGGGAAGCACCTGGACATTGACCCACCGCCGGTCCCGCATTTCCAGCAAGTAGGCGAGCTGATCACGCATGATCTCCCGGCCGCCGATCTCACGATGGAGGACCGCCTCGTCAAGCACGACCCACAGCACAGGCGGGTTGCCGCGTTTGAGTATGCGCTGCCGGTCCATCCTCGCCGCCACCACCGTGTCCACGGTGTCGGGGTGGTCGATGCCGAGCACCGCCCTCGCGTAGCCAGGGGTCTGCAACAGCCCGTAGACCAGCTGGCACTGGTACGTGGAGATGTACTCCGCCTTCGCCTCCATCTCCGCGTACGCCTGGAACCAGTGCGGCAGCTGGCTGCGCAGGACCAGCCCGATCAGGCGGCTGAACATCCCACCCGTCCCCAGCGCAGCGTCGATCCGTTCGGAGAAGTCCCTTGTGGGAACCTTCCGCGTCGTCTCGATCTGCCCGATCAGGGACCCCGTACAGAAGACGATGCCCCCCAGGTCCTCCTGTTTCAGCTTCGCCTCCTCCCGCAGCCGGCGCAGTTCGGAGCCGTAGTAGTCCAGCGGCGAGGCGCTGGGGTCGAGGTCGCGGATGTTGACCATGAGGCGGTCACCCCCAAGTTCACGCCGGGTGGCGGCGTTCGTCGTGTCCGTCACCGAGCGTAACCACTCCACCGCGTACCGGTACCCGGAATCCGGCAATCCGCACGGCGGAGGAGGCGGGGCCCGTCGCACGTCGGTCCCGCCCCCTCCGCCGCAGGGGCTACTTCTTCGGCGTCGGGCAGGTCGCCCAGGCGAGGTGGTACAGGGTGTTCACGCTGGCGTCGGTGGAGTCCATCGCCATGAAGCTGGTGGCGGTGGGGCTGGACGTGCCCGGGTTGACCCGGAGCTCGGTGTTGATGTTGAAGTTCCGCTTCTCTCCGCAGGGGGCCCAGACGAGGTCGGCGTACTCCGTCTTGTCGGTCGACTGCCAGTTGTCGTTGAACGGGCCGCTGAACGTGTGGGTCCGCTGGGCGGTCTGCGGCATCCCCTGGAAGTAGTAGTTGGCACGTTCCACCCCGGTCGCACCGGGCTGGAGGTAGCCGAAGCCGCGGTAGTCGGCCTGGACGATCGCGTACGTGAAGCCGTTCGGCACGTGGACGCGGAGGTTGAGCTGACAGTTCTTGCGGAAGCCCGTGGGCGGGGCGCCGGGGCCGATCTGGGCCATGTACTCGCTGTAGGTGACGGTGAAGGCCGTGTTGTCGGGGGCGACGGCGACCTGGGCGGTGCCCTCGCGGCAGCCGGAGCCGTTGACGGTGGCGAGTTCGATGACGATCTTGTCGGGCGGGACGGTGATGGACGCCTGGGCCTGGACCGGGGCCCCGGTGGCGATCAGGGCGGCGGCCGCGCCGCCGACGAACAGGGTGCGGGACAGGGAATGCGACATCTTTGTCACTCCTTCTGCTTACGCGCAACGCGCTGTCAGGCGGCGGGGCATTCCTTCCACTCGAAGTGGTAGACGGTGTTCACGCTCCCGTCGGTGGAGTCCATGCTCATGAAGCTCAGGGCCGAGGGGCTGGACGAGCCGCCGTACACGCGCAGCTCGGTGTTGACGTTGAGGACGCGGGTCTCGCCGCAGGGGGCCCAGACCAGGTCGCTGTAGCCGGTCTGGTCGCTGGCCTGCCAGTTGTCCCCGTAGGGGCCGCTGAACTGGTGGGTGGTGCGGGCGGTCTGCGAGGCGCCCTGGAAGTAGTAGCCGGCGCGCTCCTGGCCGAAGGCCCCGCGCTGGAGGCTGGCGAAGCCGCGGTAGTCGGCGCGGGCGATGGCGTACGTGTAGCCCTGGGGTACGTGGACCCGCAGGGCGAGCTGGCAGTTCTTGCGGAAGTCGGTGCCGCCGGAGCCGGCGCCGGTCTGGGCGAGGTAGTCGCTGTAGGTGACGGTGAAGGCGCTGTTGTCGGGGGCCGCGGCGATGCTGGTGGTACCGGCGGGGCAGCCCGAGCCGTTGGCCCCGGCCACCTCCACGGTGACGCGTCCGGGCGGCACCGTAGGGGTGTCGGCCTGGGCGGGGGCGGGAGCGGCGACGGCCGCCAGGGCGATGGCGGCGGCCCCGAGGGTGAGTCTGCGAAGGCGCATGTCTGCTTCTCCGTCCGTAGGAGCGGGATTGGGCGTGGACATGCCATCACGGTCGGAGGGGTCCGGGAGGGGCGCGTACCGGACAAGCGGCCCGGGGCCGGGCCCGGCCGTCGTCCCCTGGCCGGAACCCGCGAGTCCGCAGCCCCCCGCGACCGCACCCATCAGCGGTGCTCCCCCACCGCGCGGCCCGCCGCACCGTCCCGGCGGCACACAGGATGTCCCGAACTCCGGCCCGGCGGATCCCGCCTGACCGGCCGCGCACGTGTCCGTGCCGCACGCCTTCCCTGCCGAAAACCGGTGGAACGGAGCCCCTGTCCGCCCTTACCGTGCTCCCGGACCACATCGCCCAGGCAAGGACGGCCCGTTGTACACCGTGTGAGACACCCCGAGTGCTGATTCGTAGCGCGTCGCGCCTCTTGCGCCGCGCTGCTTCCTGCTGCGGACTTCTCACTGAAAATCGGTGTACCCCTGTGCTCAACAACTGGGTCGTCATGCCCACATGCCTGCCGCTCGTCCTGCGCCGCTGCCACGCGTGCGCGTCCGACCGCTTCCGGGCGAACGGAAAATTCCGCGTCAACGCACACCACAAGCTCCTCGACGCCTGGCTCCTCGTGCTCTGCACCGGATGCGGGGAAACGGCGAAGCTCACGGTTCTGGAGCGGGCGAACGTGCGCTCCGTCCGGCCCGCGCTGCTGGACCGGTTGCACGACAACGACCCCGGCCTGGCGGCCGAGCTGCTCCAGGACCCGGTCCTGCGGCGGCGCAATCGCATCGCCCTCGACTGGGACGGTGCCTGGCGCCTCGACACAGGCGGATCGGACCACCTGGACCGCGAGGTGATCGACGTGTCCGTCCGCTTCGCGGCACGGATCCCCGTCCGGCCGCTGCGGCTGATCGCCGAAGGCTGCGGCCTTTCGCGGGCGGAGACGGAGAGGCTGGCAGAGGAGGGCAAGCTCGTCTCCGCGGTCCGGCTGGGCGGCAGGCTCTCCGGCGACTTCACCTTCACGCTCAAGCGCTGAGTCCCCCCGGGTGCGGGGCCCGGCCGGCGGAGTTCGCCGGCCGGGCCCCGCACCCGGCCCGGGTCTACCGGGGGTACCAGACGGCCCCGGCGAAGGCTCCGCCGAGGGTGGTGACGAGGGTGAGCAGACGGTGCGGGACGTGCTCGACGGTCAGGTGGAGTCCCCGGATCCTGATCTCCAGGAACGGGCGCGGCCGGGTGTCCGCAGTGCGTAGGGTGCGCGGCATGAGGTGGTTCTCCTTGTCCCTCGGGCCCGTTGGCGGGCCGTCGGGTCAAGAGAACGGTCCTGGCGTCATGTTGGCGACGCCGCAAGCCCGTATTGCGCGACGGCACGCAAGTTGCGCGCCTCGCAAGAGGGGAAAGTGCATGTCAGAGCAGCCTTCGAGCCCGAGCGGGGCCCAGTCGTTGCAGAGGTTGGGTTCCCTGAAAGGGCTCAATCCCGAGGAGGCGGCGTTCGCCCAGCACCTGCGCGAACTGCGCGAGGACCTGGGGATGTCCTCCACGGAGATCGTGACGTGGCTCAGGGAGAACGAGCCCGAGGTGAAGGTGGACGCGAGCCGGCTCTCCCGCTTCCTGAGCGGTGCGAACCTGCCGCAGCCGCCCTTGCTGCCGGCCCTGCACCGGCTGCTGGCCGAACGCGGGGCCGTGGATCCCGAGCGGGTCCGGGAGGGGTGGAACCGGCTGTACGCGGCCGCGCAGACCAAGGGTCCGCTGGTCGCGCGGGAGTACAAGGAGCAGGCCCTGCGGATCGCGCTGGAGGAGGAACGCGTGCGGACCGCGCAGGACCTCACCGGGCTGCGCGAGGAGATCGCCCGCGAGCGGGAGCACCGGGAACGGCTCGAAGACAGCCTCGCCGACGTCTTCGACCAGCCGTCCGGTGGCCACGAGGAGGTGCAGGGCCTGGAGGAGGAACTGGAGGGCGTCACGCGCCGGATCGAGGAGCTGGAGGACCTGGTGCAGCAGCACGAGGCGGTGCTGCGGCTCCAGCGGTCCGAGGCCGACCGGGCCAGGCGTGCCCGGCTGGAGACCCGCAGCGAGCTGGACGCGTGGCAAGGGGTGGGCGCGGGCCCCTGGACGGACGACCCGAAGGCCGTCGCCCGCTCAGTGGTCGCGTTCCGCGACGAGGGGGAGGATGAGCAGGCCGACCGGCTGCTCCTCCTCGCGGCGCGGGACCTCCCGGTCGATGCCCTTCCCCACCTGAACGACGCCTTCGACGACCTCGGCCGGCCGATCGAGCCGCGGCGGCTGAGTCGGGCCATCGGCGCACAGCGCAAGGCCAAGGACCTGCTCGAACTGACCAGACCCGAAGGTGTCGCCCCCCTGCCGGGTGAAGTCCGGCCGCCCCCGTCGCCCAGCGCCTGGGCGCAGCGGGTACTGACGGACACGGGCCGCCTGGCACCCGTGCGGGAACTGGTCCTGCTGGTCAGGCTCCTCGCCGAGACGGGCCGACACGCAGACAAGGGGTACGTGACCCAGGGCCTGAAGACCCGTACGGAGGGGCTGGACGAGATCGCCGCCTCGGGCGCGTTCCATCCCAACGAGCTGCCCCAGACCACCGACCCGGGCCCGTGGACCGGACAGGGGACGTCCCCGGCCACCCCCAAGCGCCGCTGGTTCCGTACCTGAGCCGGTCGGCCCGCGCCGGAAATCCCGCTGCTCCAGGGCTGGTTGACCCTTAGCATGGCCCACCATGTCGACCAACGAACGAATGATCGAGCTGGCTCTGGACCGGATCGGCGCGGGCTACGTCTTCCCGGAGAAGGCCGCGCTCATCGCGACCGCGATCCGCGGCCGGCTCGCGGCGGGTGCGTACGAGGGGCTGGACGGCCCCGCGCTGTGCGAGACGGTGACGGCGCACCTCCAGGAGGCCTGTCCGGACAAGCACCTGCGGCTGCTCTGGACGGACGTTCCGCAGTCGCTGGAGCCGGCGGACGACGACGGCGGGCAGGCCGCCTTCCTCGCGCTGCTCCGGAAGGAGAACCACGGGATCGGCCGCGTCGAGCACCTGGAGGGGAACGTCGGCCTCATCGACCTCCGGCGCATCACGACCGCCGCCGAGGGCGCGGGCATGATCGGAGCGGCCATGCAGCTGGTCGCGCACAGCTCCGCGCTCGTCCTGGACCTGAGGGCGTGCAGCGGCGGGTCGGCCGAGGGGGCGGCGATGTGGTGCAGCTACTTCTTCCCGGACGACCAGGTGCACCTGAACGACATCTACGACCGGCGCACCGACACCACCCGCCAGTTCTGGACGACCGCCCACCTGCCCGCGCCGCGCTACGCGGGCCGCCCGGTGTACGTGCTCACGAGCGCGGCCACGTTCTCCGGCGGCGAGGACGTGGCGTACACCCTTCAGGCGCACGGACGGGCCACCGTCGTCGGGGGGACGACGCGGGGCGGCGCCCATCCGACGGAGCGCCACGCCGTGGCCGAGCACGTCCTCGTGACCGTGCCGACGAGCCGCGCGATCAGTACCGTCACCGGCACCAACTGGGAGGGCGTCGGGGTCGTTCCCGACGTCGAGGTCCCGGCGGAGCAGGCCCTCGACGTGGCGCTCAAGGCCGCGCTGCGCCGGGCGGAGGCGGACGCCGGGCCCCGCTGACCCGGGCCGCGCGGTGGGGCGGCCCGGCCTCCCCCGTCGGCTACCGCGCCCCGTACACCGCCCCCGGCGCCTGCGCCGCCGCCAGTAGTTTCGCCGCCGCCTCGCCCGCCTCCGCCGGGGTCCGGCGGGCGGCGCGGTCGGCGGTGGGGCCGGGGCGCCAGCCCTCCATGACCGTGATGCGGCCGCCCTCCGCCTCGAAGACGCGGCCCGTGACCCCGGCCGAGGCGTCCGAGCCGAGCCAGACCACCAGCGGGGAGACGTTCTCCGGGGCCATCGCGTCGAAGGCGCCCTGCGCCGGGGCCGCCATGGTGTCCGCGAAGGTCTGCTCCGTCATGCGGGTCCGGGCCGCCGGGGCGATGGCGTTGACCTGGACCCCGTAGCGGCCCATCTCGGCCGCGGCGACCAGGGTCAGGCCGAGGATCCCGGCCTTGGCCGCACTGTAGTTGCCCTGGCCGACCGAGCCCAGCAGGCCGGCGCCCGAGGAGGTGTTGACCACCCGGGCGGAGACCGGGCGGCCCGCCTTCGCCTCGGCGCGCCACCAGGCGGCGGCGTGCTTCAGCGGCAGGAAGTGGCCCTTGAGGTGGACCCGCATCACGGCGTCCCAGTCGTCCTCGTCCAGGTTGACGAGCATCCGGTCGCGCAGGAACCCGGCGTTGTTGACCAGGGTGTCCAGGCGGCCGAAGGCGGAGACCGCGCACTCCACCAGGGAGGCCGCGCCCGCGGCGGTGGCGATGTCCCCGCCGTGGGCCACCGCCTCGCCGCCCGCCGCCCTGATCTCCTCGGCCACCAGCGCCGCCGGACCGTCCGGGCCGGGCTGCCCGTCGAGTCCCACCCCGAGGTCGTTGACGACGACCCGCGCGCCCTCCGCCGCGAAGGCCAGGGCGTGGGCCCGGCCCAGGCCGCGGCCCGCGCCCGTCACCACGACCACGCGTCCGTCCGCCATGGCCGCCTTGCCCGCCGTACCCGCCGTACCCGCCATCTCAGCTCTCCTTGTTGACAGTTGCCGCATCAAGAAACGCCGGGCGCTCCCCGCCCCCGTGCACCAGCAGGCTCGCCCCGCTGACGTATCCCGCCCGGTCGGAGGCGAGGAACACCGCCGCCTCCCCCACGTCCGAGGGCTCGGCGAGCCGGCCCAGGGGGACGGTCGCGCCGACCGCCGCGATGCCCGCCTCGTCGCCGTAGTGCAGGTGCGCGAGCTCGGTGCGCACCATGCCCAGGACCAGGGAGTTGACCCGCACCTCGGGCGCCCACTCGACGGCCATGGAGCGGGCCAGGTTCTCCAGCCCCGCCTTGGCCGCCCCGTAGACGGCGGTGCCGGGCGAGGGGCGGGTGCCGCTGACGCTGCCGATCATCAGGACCGAGCCGTGCGAGGCCCGCAGCCACGGGTGGGCGGCGAGCGAGGCGGTCAGCGGGGCGATGAGGTTCAGCTCCAGGACGCGGGCGTGCCGCTCGGCCCCGCCCTCGCCGAGGAGCCGGTACGGGGTTCCGCCCGCGTTGTTCACCAGGCAGTCGAGCCGCCCGAAGCGGTCGGCGACCGAGGCGAAGAACTCCGTCACGGCGCCGGGATCGCGCAGGTCGACGGGGGTGAAGGCGGCTTCCCGCCCGCCCGCCGCGACCGGTTCCTCCGGTGGTCTGCGGGCGCAGACCACCACCTCCGCGCCCGCCGCGAGGAACGCCCGCGCGATCCCGGCGCCGACGCCCCTGGTTCCGCCGGTGACGACGATGACCCTCCCCTTGAGCTCCATCGGCTGCTACCTTCCTCGCCTAACAAATGTTTGGTGGAAAGGTAGCTGATCCGCTCATGGGTGTCTCCACCTCCAGCCCCGGCAAGGGCATATCCCTCGTCACAGTCGACTTCCCGCCCGTCAACGCCCTTCCCGTCCAGGGCTGGTACGACCTCGCCGACGCCCTGCGCGCCGCCGGCCGCGATCCCGGGGTCCGCTGCGTGGTCCTGGCCGCCGAGGGCCGCGGCTTCAACGCGGGCGTCGACATCAAGGAGGTGCAGCGCGACACCGGGCACGGCGCCCTCATCGGCGCCAACCGCGGCTGCTACGAGGCCTTCGCCGCCGTCTACGAGTGCGAGGTGCCGGTCGTCGCGGCCGTGAACGGGTTCTGCCTCGGCGGCGGCATCGGCCTCGTCGGCAACGCCGACGCCATCGTCGCCTCCGACGACGCCGTCTTCGGCCTGCCGGAGCTCGACCGCGGCGCCCTCGGCGCCGCCACCCACCTGGCCCGGCTCGTCCCGCAGCACCTGATGCGCGCCCTCTACTACACCTCGCGCACCGCCACCGCCGCCGAACTGCACGCGCACGGCTCGGTCTGGAAGGTGGTCCCGCCCGCGGAACTGCGGGCCGCCGCCCTGGAACTGGCCGCCGAGATCGCCAGGAAGGACGGCTACCTGATCAGGCTGGCCAAGGCCGCCATCAACGGCATCGACCCCGTCGACGTCCGGCGCAGCTACCGCTTCGAACAGGGCTTCACCTTCGAGGCCAACCTCAGCGGGGTCGCCGACCGGGTCCGCGACACCTTCGGGAAAGACGCCTCCGGCAAGCAAGGGAGCACCCGGTGACCGACAAGACCATGACCCCCGACGAGGTGGCCGGCCGCTTGCGCAGCGGCATGACCGTGGGCATCGGCGGCTGGGGCTCGCGGCGCAAGCCGATGGCCCTGGTCAGAGCGCTGCTCCGGTCCGAGATCACCGATCTGACCGTGATCTCGTACGGCGGCCCCGACGTCGGCCTCCTCGCCGCCGCGGGCCGCATCGCCAGGCTGATCGCCCCCTTCGCCACCCTGGACTCCATCCCGCTGGAGCCGCACTTCCGGGCCGCCCGCGAGAGCGGCGCGTTCGCCCTCACCGAGTACGACGAGGCCATGTTCATGTGGGGCCTGCACGCCGCCGCGAACCGGCTCCCCTTCCTGCCCGTCCGGGCCGGCCTCGGCTCCGACGTGATGCGGGTCAACCCGGAGCTGCGCACCGTCACCTCCCCCTACGCCGACGGCGAGGAGTTCGTCGCCGTCCCCGCCCTGCGCATGGACGCGGCCCTGGTCCACCTCAACCGCGCCGACCGCCTGGGCAACGGCCAGTACCTCGGCCCGGACCCCTACTTCGACGACCTGTTCTGCGAGGCCGCCGACACCGCGTACGTCTCCTGCGAACAGCTCGTGGAGAGCACCGAGCTCGCCAAGGCCGGCCCCCCGCAGTCCCTGCTGGTCAGCCGGCACTCCGTCACCGGGGTCGTGGAGACCCCGAACGGCGCGCACTTCACCTCCTGCGTCCCCGACTACGGCCGCGACGAGGCCTTCCAGAAGCTCTACGCCACCACCCCCTGGCCCGAGTTCGCCGCCCGCTTCCTCTCCGGTCCGGGCGAGCACGACTACCAGACCGCCGTCCGCACCTGGCACGAGGAGCAGCAGTGACCAGCCCGATCAGCCGTTCGGAATACTGCGTGGTCGCCTGCGCCGAGGCCTGGCGCGACAACGGCGAGGTGCTCGCCAGCCCCATGGGCCCTGTCCCCTCCTTCGGTGCCCGGCTCGCCAAGCGCACCTTCTCCCCCGACCTGCTGCTCACCGACGGCGAGGCGATGCTGGTCGGAATCGACGGCACGCCCGAGGGCTGGCTCCCGTACCGCAGGCACCTGACGATGGTCACCGGCGGGCGGCGGCACGTGATGATGGGCGCCAGCCAGATCGACCGGTACGGGAACCAGAACATCTCCTGCATCGGAGCCTGGGAGCGGCCCGCCCGCCAGCTCCTGGGGGTGCGCGGGGCTCCGGTGAACACCCTGAACAACCCGGTGAGCTACTGGGTGCCCCGGCACTCCCCCCGGGTCTTCGTCGAGCGCGTCGACATGGTCAGCGGCGTCGGCTACGACCGCGCCGAGGCCGCCGGGGTCACCCGCTTCCACCACCTGCCCCGGGTGGTCAGCGACCTCGGCGTCTTCGACTTCACCGGCCCCGGTCACACGATGCGCCTGGTCTCCCTCCACCCGGGGGTCACCCTCGACCGGGTCCGGGAGGCGACCGGCTTCGAACTGGCGGTCGCCGACGAGGTCCCGTACACCCGGGAACCGACGGAGCGGGAGCTGCGGCTGATCCGCGAGGTCATCGACCCCGAGGGCCTGCGCGACCGGGAAGTGCGGGTCTGACATGGGGGAAGGGACCGGCGGGGCCGAAGTGCCCGCCCTGGAGACGGCGTTCACCAAGCTGGTCGGCGTCCGCCACCCGATCGTCCAGACCGGCATGGGCTGGGTGGCCGGGCCACGGCTGGTGTCGGGGGCGGCGAACGCGGGGGCCCTCGGCATCCTGGCGTCGGCGACGATGACCCTGGAGCAGCTGCGGGCGGCCGTCCACGAGGTCAAGTCCCGTACGGACGCCCCCTTCGGGGTCAACCTGCGCGCGGACGCCGGGGACGCCGCCGAACGCGCGCAGCTGATCATCGACGAGGGCGTCCGGGTGGCCTCCTTCGCGCTGGCCCCGTCGAAGGAGCTGATCGCCCGCCTCAAGGACGCGGGGGTGGTGGTGATCCCCTCCATCGGGGCGCGCCGGCACGCCGAGAAGGTCGCGGCCTGGGGCGCGGACGCGGTGATCGTGCAGGGCGGGGAGGGCGGCGGGCACACCGGGGACGTGGCCACGACGGTGCTGCTGCCTCAGGTGGTCGACGCGGTGGACGTCCCGGTGGTCGCGGCGGGCGGCTTCCACGACGGCCGCGGCCTGGTGGCGGCCCTGGCGTACGGGGCGGCGGGCGTCGCCATGGGCACCCGGTTCCTGCTGACCTCCGACTCGACCGTCCCGGACGCCGTCAAGGCGGAGTACCTGAAGGCGACCGTCAAGGACGTCACCGTCACCACCGCCGTGGACGGGCTCCCGCACCGGATGCTGCGCACGGAGCTGGTCGACGCGCTGGAACGGGCCGGGCGGACCCGGGCGCTGGCGCGGGCCGTGCGGCACGCGGCGGGCTTCAGGAGGCTGTCGGGCCTGTCCTGGTCGCGGATGGTGCGCGACGGCCTGTCCATGAAACACGGCAAGGACCTGTCCTGGAGCCAGGTTCTGCTCGCCGCCAACACCCCCATGCTCCTGAAGGCGTCCATGGTCGAGGGCCGTACGGACCTCGGTGTCATGGCATCCGGCCAGGTCGCGGGGGTGATCGAGGATCTGCCGTCCTGTGCGGAGCTCGTCGGCCGCGTCATGGCCGAGGCACACGCGGTACTGCACACGCTCCGCGCCCTGCCACCGGCAGGGTGATCCCCCTTCTCCTCCACGGGAGTCGTCCCCATGAGCCGTGCCCGAATCCGTCTGGCGTCCACGGCGGCCGCCGTCGCACTCACCGCCGCCGTCGCCCTTCCCGCCGCGGCGCCCGCCGTCGCGGCACCCGGAGCGGGGGCCGCTGCCCTCCGCCCCCTCCGGCAGCAGGCAACGGCGATCCGTCAGATCCCGCTCCAGGGCGCCGTCAACGTCCGTGACGTCGGCGGCTACCGCACGTACACCGGCGGACTGGTCCGCCAGGGGCTGGTCTACCGCTCCGACGCGCTGGGCAGGCTGACCCCGGCGGACATCACCACCGTCGCGGGTCTCGGCCTCACCAAGGCCGTCGACTTCCGCATCCCCATGGAGGTCCAGTACGACGGCGCCGACCGGCTGCCGGCCGGGCTCTCCGCCACCTCCCGCCCGGTCAGCGACCTGGGCCTGTACGGCACCCTGGTCGGCGCGATCGCCAGCGGCGATCCCGTCAAGCAGGAGCAGATGCTGGGCGGCGGCCGGGCCGAGGCCTACATGCGGGACATCTACCGCACCTTCGTGAGCAGCCCCGAGAACCGGGCGCAGTTCGCGGCGACGCTGCGGGAGATCGCGGACTCCGGCCAGGGACCGCTGCTGTACCACTGCACGTCCGGCAAGGACCGCACCGGCTGGATGAGCTACGTGCTGCTGCGCGCGCTGGGCGTGCCGGAGGCGTCGGCCGGGAGCGACTACCTGGCCTCGAACACCTTCCGCGGGGCCTACGACGCCCAGGTCCGGGCGGGCCTCAAGCAGTCGGGCCGGATGCAGAACCCCGACCTGCTGATCCCGCTCCAGGAGGTGCGCCAGGACTACCTGGAGGCGGCGACCGCGCAGCTGGACGCCGACTACGGCGGCTTCTACGGCTACCTGACGGACGGCCTGGGCCTGGACCTGCGGACGCTCGCGAAGCTCCAGGCCAAGATGGTCCGCTAAAGCGGGCCCGGCACCGGCCCCGGCAGGGCACGGACGGCACGAAGGGGCCGGGCGGTGCGTGACGCACCACCCGGCCCCTTCTCGTGTCGCTGGGGGTCAGACCGCCCGGCGGCGGCCCTGGCCGCCGGTGCCGACGCGGCTGCGCGCGGAGGCCGCGGCAGCGCCACCGGAGGAGGCGCCCCCGGAGGAGCGGCGGCCCTGACCGGCGGAGCCGGCGGCCGAGCCGGAGCCCTGGCCGCCCTGACCGCGGCGGGAGCGGTCGGAGCCGGCGGCGGGGGCCTGCCCGGACGCGCCGGAGCCGGTGCGGCGGCCGCGGCCGCCGGAGGCGGGGGCGGCACCCGTGCCGGAGCCGGTGCGCGGACCGCCCGAGCGGCGGCGCGCGGAGCCCGAGCCGGAGCCGGAGCGCTGCTTCGGCGGGGTCGCGACCGGGACCTCCAGCACCACGGGGATGCCCGAGGGCTCCCGGGCGCCGGTCAGGCGGGACAGCTCCTCGTCGGAGGACTTGATCTGCGCGGTGCGCGGGGTGATCCCGGCGTCCGACATCAGCCGGGTCATGTCGCGCTTCTGGTCGGGCAGGACCAGGGTGACCACGCTGCCGGACTCGCCGGCGCGGGCGGTACGGCCGCCGCGGTGCAGGTAGTCCTTGTGGTCGGTGGGCGGGTCCACGTTGACGACGAGGTCGAGGTCGTCGATGTGGATGCCGCGCGCGGCCACGTTGGTGGCGACCAGTGCGGTGACCTCGCCCGTCTTGAACCAGTCGAGGGTGCGGTTGCGCTGCGGCTGCGAGCGTCCGCCGTGCAGGCCGGAGGCGCGGACGCCGTCGGCCAGCAGCTTCTTGACCATGCGGTCCACGCCGCGCTTGGTGTCGACGAACATGATCACCCGGCCGTCGCGTGCGGCTATGCGCGTGGCCACGGCCTTCTTGTCGGTCTCGTCCATGACGTACAGGACGTGGTGCTCCATCGTGCTGACCGCGCCGGCGGACGGGTCGACGGAGAAGGCGACCGGGTCGGTGAGGAACATCTTGACGAGCTTGTCGATGTTCTTGTCGAGGGTCGCCGAGAACAGCATGGTCTGGCCACCGGGCTCGACCTGCTTGAGCAGGGCGGTGACCTGCGGCATGAAGCCCATGTCGGTCATCTGGTCGGCCTCGTCGAGGACCGTGACGGCGACCTGGGAGAGGTCGGCGTCGCCGCGGTCGATGAGGTCCTTCAGGCGGCCGGGGGTGGCGACGAGCACCTCGGCGCCGCGGCGCAGGGCGCCGGACTGCCGGTTGATCGACATGCCGCCGACGACGGTGGCGATGCGCAGGTTGACGGCCGTGGCGTAGGGGGCCAGGGCGTCGGTGACCTGCTGCGCGAGCTCGCGGGTCGGTACGAGGACCAGCGCGAGCGGCGCCTTCGGCTGCGCGCGGCGGCCGGAGGTGCGGGAGAGCAGGGCCAGGCCGAAGGCCAGCGTCTTGCCGGAGCCGGTGCGGCCGCGGCCGAGCAGGTCACGGCCGGCGAGGGAGTTCGGCAGCGTGGCGGCCTGGATGGGGAACGGCTCGGTCACGCCCTGGGCGGCGAGGGTCTTCAGCAGCGCCTCGGGCATGTCCATGTCCTCGAACGCGGCCACCGGCGGGAGGGCCGGGGTCAGCGGTTCGGGCATGGTGAATTCTTGCGGCCGGGCAACGGGGGCGGACTTCTGCCGTCCCGCGCCAGCCTTCGGACGTCCCTGGGCCGCACCTCGGCCCCGGGTGGGGCGGCGGCTGGGTCGTGCGGAGCTGGAGCTGGTCATGCGGAAAAAGCCCTCCTGAAACCGGCAGGTGCGAAACAGCGGTCGAGACAGCAGACAAGCCGGGGCCCGCACCTCGCGGCGCGGACCCCGGCATGCTGAAGAAATTAGGCGGGGAGGATGTTCTCCGCCTGGGGGCCCTTCTGGCCCTGCGTCACGTCGAAGGTCACGCGCTGACCCTCGGTGAGCTCACGGAAGCCCTGGGTGGCGATGTTCGAGTAGTGGGCGAAGACGTCCGGGCCGCCACCGTCCTGCTCGATGAAGCCGAAGCCCTTTTCCGAGTTGAACCACTTCACGGTACCGTTAGCCATTTGAATCTCCTGAATAGGCGGCAAGGGCCCCATCCGGAGATTCCGGTAAAAACAATTAAAGCGCCTGTCGGAGCATTCCCGTCAGGCGCACATAAAGTTCATGGGTACCACAACTGCAACAGCCCCAAAGCTAGCACACCTCCCCCGGGGGGCGACAAGACGCGGCGGCGGACCGCCGTGGCCGCCCGCCGCGCGTCCGCAGGACGTCAGAGGCGTTCGATGATCGTGACGTTGGCCTGGCCGCCGCCCTCGCACATCGTCTGGAGGCCGAAGCGGCCGCCCGTGCGCTCCAGTTCGTGCAGGAGGGTGGTCATCAGCTTGACGCCGGTCGCGCCCAGCGGGTGGCCCAGGGCGATGGCGCCGCCGTTGACGTTCACCCGGTCGGGGTCGGCCCCCGTCTCCTTCAGCCAGGCCAGGACCACCGGGGCGAAGGCCTCGTTGATCTCCACCAGATCGATGTCGGAGAGGGTCAGGCCCGTCTTCTTCAGGGCGTGCGCGGTCGCGGGGATCGGCGCCGACAGCATCCGGATCGGGTCCTCGCCGCGGACCGACAGGTGGTGGACGCGGGCCCGGGGGGTGAGGCCGTGCTCGGCGACCGCCCGCTCGGAGGCGATCAGCATCGCCGCCGCCCCGTCGGAGACCTGGGAGGAGACGGCCGCGGTGAGGGTGCCGCCCTCGACGACGGGCCGCAGACCGGCCATCTTCTCCAGGCTGGTGTCCCGGCGCGGTCCCTCGTCCACGCGCACGTCCCCGTAGGCGACGGTCTCGCGCTCGAAGCGGCCCTCGTCGATGGCCCGCAGGGCCCGCCGGTGGGAGCGCAGGGCGAATTCCTCCATGTCGCGCCGGGAGATCCCCCACTTCTCGGCGATGAGCTGCGCCCCGTGGAACTGGTTGACGGGGGCGTCCCCGTAGCGGGCGCGCCAGCCGGCCGATCCCGCGTAGGGGCCCTCGGTGAGGCCCAGGGGTTCGGCGGCCTGCCGGGAGGCGAAGGCGATGGGGATCATCGACATGTTCTGGGTGCCGCCCGCGACCACCAGGTCCTGGGTGCCGGACAGGACGCCCTGCGCCGCGAAGTGGACGGCCTGCTGGGAGGAGCCGCACTGGCGGTCGACGGTGACGCCCGGCACCTCCTCGGGCAGTCCGGCCGCCAGCCAGGCCGTGCGCGCGATGTCCCCGGCCTGCGGGCCGACGGTGTCGAGGCAGCCGAAGACCACGTCCTCGACGGCGGCCGGGTCGATCCCGGTCCGCTCGACCAGCGCCTTCAGGACGTGGGCGCCGAGGTCGGCGGGGTGCACGGCGGACAGGCCGCCGCCCCTGCGGCCCACGGGGGTGCGTACGGCGTCGACTATGTAGGCCTCGGGCATCGGGACTCCTCCGGTGGTTACGTGCGTACGGCGATCCCGTCCAGCACCATCGACAGGTACTGGCGGGCGATCTCCTCGGGGCTGTGCTGTCCGCCGGGCCGGTACCAGGAGGCGGCGACCCACACCGTGTCGCGGACGAAGCGGTAGGTGAGGCGGATGTCGAGGTCGGCCCGGAAGACCCGGGCGGCGACCCCGCGCTCCAGCGTGCCGAGCCACGCCTTCTCGAACTTGACCTGCGAGTCCGAGAGGTAGTGGAAGCGGGGCTGGGCGGACAGGGTCCGCGCTTCCTTCTGGTAGATGGCGACGGCGGCGCGGTGCCGGTCGATCTCCCGGAAGGACTCGGTGACGAGGGCCTCGATGGTCTCCCTGGGGCCGAGACCGGCGGCCAGGACGGTGTCGTAGCCCGCCCACAGCTCGTTCAGGAAGGCCGAGAGGATCTCGTCGAGCATCGATTCCTTGGAATCGAAGTGGTAGTAGAGGCTGCCGGCGAGCATCCCGGCGGCGTCGGCGATCTTGCGGACGGTGGTGGCGTTGTAGCCCTGGGCCGCGAAGACCTCGGCTGCGGTGCCGAGGAGTTCGCGTCGGCGCTCGGGGGAGGCCGTCACCTGCGGCTTCTTCTTGTTCGTTGGCACGGGCCCATTCTGCGGCTACGCGTGCTGGCTGCTGACCGAGACGGTCTCGCCCGTCATGTAGGACGAGTAGCCGCAGGCCAGGAAGACGATCACGTTGGCGATCTCCCAGGGCTCCGCGTAGCGGCCGAAGGCCTCGCGGGCGGTGAGTTCGGTGAGCAGCTCCTCGCTGGTGACCTTCACCAGGTGGGGGTGCATGGCCAGGCTGGGGGCGACCGCGTTGACCCGTACGCCGAAGGCCGCCGCCTCCAGCGCGGCGCAGCGGGTCAGGGCCATCACCCCGGCCTTGGCGGCGGCGTAGTGGGCCTGGCCGGTCTGCGCGCGCCAGCCGATGACGGAGGCGTTGTTGACGACGACCCCTCCCCGGCCGGCGGCCTTGAGGGAGCGCAGCGCGGCGCGGGTGCAGCGGAAGGTGCCGTTCAGGGTGACGTCGAGGATGCGGGACCACTGTGCGTCGGTCATGTCGACGAGGTCGGCGGTGCCGCCGAGCCCGGCGTTGTTGACGATGACGTCGAGGCCGCCGTGGAGCTCCTCGGCGCGGTCGAAGAGGGCCTGGACCTGCTCCTCGTCGGTGACGTCGCAGGGCAGGGAGGCGACGCGGTCCGCGCCGAACTCGGCGGCGAGGGCCTGCTCGGTCTCCTTCAGCCGGCGGGCGTGGGCGTCGCCGATGAGGACGCGGGCGCCTTCCTCCAGGAAGCGGCGGGCGGTGGCGCCGCCGATGCCGGCCCCGGCGGCGGCGGTGATGACGGCGGTGCGGCCCGCCAGCAGGTCGTGGGCGGGGACGTACGCGGGCGCGGTCATGTCCGTGCCTCCTTGGGAAGGCCGAGGATCCGCTCGGCGACGATGGTGCGCTGGATCTCGTCGGAACCCGCGTAGATCGTGTCGGCGCGGGAGAAGAGGAAGAGCCTCTGCCAGTCGTCGAGGTCGTACGGGGCCCCGTGCGCGCCGCCCGCGAGGAGGGAGGCGGCACCGCGGACGTCCATGGCGAGTTCGCCGAGGTCGCGGGGCCAGCGGGCCCGGTACAGCTTGGCCGGGGAGGGTGCGGTGCCGGGGCTCAGTGCGGTGGCGCGCATGGTCTCCAGGCCGATCCAGGCACGTACCAGCCGGTCGCGGACCAGCGGGTCGGCGAGGGCGCCGTTGCGTGCGGCCAGTGCGGCGAGGTCCTCCGGTTCGCGGCGGAAGCCGACCTGCTGGCCGAGGGTGGAGACGCCGCGCACCCCCTAGCCGAGGGTGGCCATGGCGACGGCCCGGCCGTCGCCGGGTGCGCCGACGACGTGGGCGGCGTCGGTGCGGGCGCCGTCGAAGAAGACCTCGTTGAACTCGGAGGTGCCGGTGAGCTGGACGATGGGCCGGATCTCGACCCCGGCCTGGTCCAGGGGGACCAGGAGGCAGGACAGGTCAGCGTGGCGCCGGGAGCCGGGGGTGGTGCGGGCGACTCCTCGCGTTCGCGGCCCGGTCCGCCGCGGCCCCTGAGGGCGGCGAACTCACCGGTGAGGTGGGCCCGTAGCCAACTCCGGACCGCGGTGCGGAACTCCTCGACGCTGCTCATGGCCGTACGTTAACCTACCAAACACTTGTTAGGGAAGGATGTCCGCATGCCCGACGCCACCGACGCCCCACCGGTGCTGGACGAGCGGCGCGGCCCCGTCGCGTACGTGACGATGAACCGCCCCCGCTACCGCAACGCGCAGAACAGCGCGATGACCTACGCCCTGGACGACGCCTTCTACCGGGCCTCCGACGACCCGGAGGTGAAGGTGGATGGGCATCCCCGGGGTCGAGTACTTCGCGCACCCGTGGGCGATGCCCCCGCGGATCGCGAAGGAGTTCCTCTACACCGGCGACCGGATGCCCGCCCGGCGGGCGTACGAGGTCAACCGGGTGGTGGCCCCGGACGCTCTGGCCGCCGAGACCGAGCGGCTGGCCCTGCGGATCGCCGAGATGCCCCCGTTCGGGCCGGCCCTGACCAAACGGGCCGTCAACCAGGCCGAGGACCTCCAGGGGATGCACGGCGGCATGGACTCGGTCTTCGGACTGCACCACCTGGCGCACGCCCACAACGCCGAGACGGCGGCGGACTCGCTCGGCGGCACGGACGTGGCCGCCATGAAGGAGGCGAACGGCTGATGGACCTGACCGAGACCGCGGAGGTGGCGGCCTTCCGGGCCGAGGCGCGGGCCTGGCTGACCGCGCACGTACCGCGGCGGCCCCTCCCCTCGCTGGAGACCGCGGAGGGCTTCGAGGCGCACCGGGAGTGGGAGGCGCGGATGGCCGCCGACCGCTGGTCGGTGGTGTCCTGGCCCGAGGAGTACGGCGGCCGGGGCGTGGACCTCGAACGGTGGCTGGTCTTCGAGGAGGAGTACTGGGCGGCGGGCGCACCGGGCCGGGTCTCGCAGAACGGCATCAACCTCCTCGCCCCGACCCTCTTCGACCACGCGAGCCCCGCCCAGCGGGCCCGGGTGCTGCCCTCCATGGCGAGCGGCGAGGTGATCTGGGCGCAGGCCTGGTCCGAGCCGGAGTCGGGCTCCGACCTGGCCTCGCTGAAGTCCCGGGCCGAGCGCACGGAGGGCGGCTGGCTGCTGTCGGGGCAGAAGACCTGGTCCTCGCGGGCCGCGTTCGCGGACCGGGCCTTCGGCATCTTCCGTACGGATCCCGGTGCGGACCGGCCCCACCGGGGGCTGACGTACCTGATGTTCGGCCTGCGCGAACCGGGGGTGACGGTGCGGCCCATCGGCCGGCTCGACGGCAAGCCCGCCTTCGCCGAACTCTTCCTCGACCGGGTCTTCGTACCCGACGAGGACGTGATCGGGGAGCCGGGGCAGGGCTGGCGGATCGCGATGGCGACGACGGGCAACGAGCGCGGGCTGACCCTGCGCTCCCCCGGCCGGTTCCTGGCCGCCGCCGACCGGCTCCTGGCCCTGTGGCGGGAGCGGGGCGACCCGGCGGACACGGCCCTGCGCGACCGGGTCGCGGACGCGGTGGTCGGGGCGCGCGCCTACGAGCTGTTCACCCGGGCCGGCGCCTCCCGCTTCGCGGCGGGCCGCGCGATCGGCGCCGAGTCCAGCCTGAACAAGGTGTTCTGGTCCGAGTACGACATGGCCCTGCACGAGACGGCCCTGGACCTGCTGGGCCCGGACGCCGAGCTGGCGGAGGGCGAGTGGGCCGAGCCGTGGGTCTTCTCCCTGGCCGGGCCGATCTACGCCGGCACCAACGAGATCCAGCGCGACATCATCGCCGAGCGGCTGCTCGGCCTCCCGAAGGGCCGCCGCTGATGCGCTTCCTGCCGACCGAGGAACAGGACGACTTCACCCGTACGCTGCGCTCCCTCCTCGGCGCCGCCGAGGTGCCCGCGGCCGTGCGGGCCTGGGCCGCCGGGGAGCACGGACCGGGGCTCGCCCTGTGGTCGCGGCTCGCGGACACGGGGCTGTTCGCGCTGGCGGTGCCGGAGGCGTACGAGGGGATGGGCCCGCTCCCGGTGGAACTGGCCCTCGGCTTCGTGGAGCTGGGCCGGGCCGGCGTCCCCGGGCCGGCCGTGGAGAGCGCGGCGGTGTCGGTGCTCCTGGCGCACCTCGGGGACGGGGCACTGGCGAAGCGTTTCCTCCCGGGGCTGGCGGCGGGTACGGCCCCGGCCACGCTGACCCTGCCGGGGGGCTCCCCGTACGCCCTGGACGCGGACGCGGCCACCTGGCACTTCACCGTCTCGGCGGCGGGGGAACTGCGCCTCGCCCCGGCCGGGAGCACCGTCGCCCCGCTGGCCTCCCTCGACCCGGCCCGCAGGCTCGGGGCCCCGGCGGACGGCGGGGAGCTCCTCGCGGCGGGCCCGGCCGTCACGGCCGCCGCGGAGGCGGCCCTGCGGTGGGCGCGGCTGCTGACGGCGGCCCAGTGCCTGGGCGTCGGCGAGGCCCTGCTCGGGCGGACCGTGGAGTACGCGAAGCAGCGCACCCAGTTCGGGACGCCGATCGGCGGTTTCCAGGCGGTCAAGCACCGGCTGGCGGACACCCTGCTGGGTCTGGAGTTCGCCCGGCCGCTGCTGTGGGCGGCGGCGCTGTCCCTGGAGCCGGGCGAGGTCGCGGCGGCGAAGCTCGCCGCGGGCGGGGCGGCGTACGCGGCCGCGCTGACCGCGCTGCAGCTGCACGGGGCCGTCGGCTACACCGAGGAGCTGGACCTGTCGCTGTGGCTGCGCAAGGCCCGGCCGCTGCGGGACGCGTGGGGCACGCCCGCGCAGTGCCGGGAGCGGGTGCTTCAGTCCCGGGAGCGGTAGTACGTCACCAGCGCGGTGTTCACCAGCACCAGGCCGGCGAACCACAGGGCCTGTGTGCGCATCCCCAGCCCGGCCAGGGCGAGGGCCGCGGACCCGAACACGACGGCCTTCACCGCGAGTACGGCCGGCAGCGGGACCGGATAGCGGGCGCGCGGCGCGGCGAAGGCCCCCCACAGCACGGCCGCGGCACCCGCCACCACCGCCCCGAGCAGCGCGCCGACGACGATGTGGCCGCCCCACTCGTAGCCCCAGACGGCGAGCGCGAGGAGGGCGGCGACCTCCAGGAGGAAGGCGAGGAGTTCGTTGGCCCGCCGGAACGCGCGGTGGGCCGCGGAGGCGGCCGCCATCACGGGTTCCGGGCGAGGTGCAGGGCGACGGTGTAGGGCTCCTCCACCGTCCCGTCCGGGAAGAGCCCCTCCAGCCGGGCGCGCTCGGCGTCCATGAACGCGCGGGTGCCCTCCTCCCCGAGGAGCAGGAAGGCCGAGTGGCTGGAGAGGTTGGCGAGGTGGGCGTCGAGGGGGATCCGGCGCGACCAGGCGACGGTGCGGGTGGCGAATCCGGAGCCGATGCCCTGCGGGAGGGTGCGGAACCGGGTGGCGCCGTCCGCCTCGAAGAACGCGCGGATGCGCGCGCCCTGTTCGGCGACCCAGGGGACGGACTCGTCTATGTCGTTCCACCAGATGGCGAGCGCCCCGCCGGGCCGCAGGACGCGGCGGGCCTCCGGGACGGCGCGGGCGGGGTCCGTCCAGTGCCAGGCCTGTGCGTACGTGACGAGGTCGAAGGCGCCGGTGGACAGGGGCAGTCGGTCCCCGTCGCCGCGGACGACCGGGATGTCCGGGTGCGCCCGCCGGAACTCGGCGGCCATCCCGTCCCCGGGCTCCACGGCGACCACCTCGGCCCCGCGCCGGCGCATCGGTCCGGTCCCGAGGCCGGTCCCGGCCCCCACGTCGGCCACCCTGGCGCCGGCGAGCGGCCGGCCGGCCAGCTCCTCGACGGCGTCGTACAGCGCTTCGGGATACCCGGGGCGGTGGGCCGCGTAGAGCGCGGCGGCCGCGTCGAAGGAACGGGCACGTGTCGTCATGTGCCCATTGTTTTCGATCGCCCTCCCCCTGACCAGCCCTTTCCTCCCACCCGCAGGCCGCCGGGGCTCGGTCTTTACAGGACACATAGGGCGATGGCCGATTTTCCCGACTTTGTAATCACATTGCCTGTCGTTTACGGTGTCGGAGGCGCGGACGAACCGCGTCTGGATTCGCGGGAGGTGATCAGCGTGCCTATTGGCAGTAGTTCCATGGCGTATACGCCACCGATCCCGCTCGACGCGCTGCGCTAGTCGCGCCTCTTTATCCCCATCCGACTTACACGGATCCGACTTATCCGGATCCGACACCGCATCGGCATGCCCCGGCACGTCCACCGGTGTCCGGGGCGCGCAGCGGTCGATCATGCACCGCAGCCCCGACTTTCCCGGCGAAACACATTCGCCACACGTTTACCGCCGAATCACGTCCGAGATCCGCGGAAGGAATGCCATGACCAACATGACGCCGACGACCCACGACAACACCCTCATGCCGGCCGAAACGGTGGAGGAGCACGCCCAGAAGGTGGAGCTGCTCCGCGAGATCAACCGGGAGATCCGCGGACTGAACCAGGAAATGGAAGACATCCGGGAAATCACCGAGGACCAGCTGAAGGTCACCGTGGAAACCCGGAGGGTGAGCGCCTGGACGGCGATTGCCGTCGTGCCCGGCGCCCTGGCGTCGCTCTACGGCTCCAATTTCGAGCACATGCCCGAGCTCCAGTTCAAGTACGGCTGGCCGGTGTTCCTCGCCGTCCTGGCGTCCACCGCGCTGGCGACCTACTTCGGGGTCAAGCGCAAGGGCTGGCTGTAGGCGGCCCGCCGCCGACCAGAGGAAGGGCAATCAAATGTCGGACAATTCCATGCGCCCCGTCCCGGCCGGGCTCACCCCGAAAGACCTCGACGCGTACTCGAACGAAGAGCTGCGCGAATTCCTCCAGGGAGTCCGCCGTTACCGGAAGGAAATGGTATTGCTCCACCGGAAGTCGGTGGAGCTCTTCGAGGGGAGCCGGGTCGCCCGGAGGGTGACCTCGTGGCTCGTGGTGTTCATGGTCCCCACGCTGCTGGGTGGTATCTACTCGGCGAACTTCCACCAGCCCGAGACCGCGCTGGTCTGGGCCTGGCCCGCCTTCCTCGCCCTGGTGGCCGGTTCGGGGATCGCCATGTTCGCGCACTTGCGGCGCAGGGGCTGCATCTAGGGAAGACGAGGATCCATGACCCGCAGCACACGGCGGGGCGGTTCGGGGGACCGCCCCCGCCGCACCGCACGCATCGCCGTCCCCTCGCTCCTCCTCGCCGTGGCCCTGCTCTTTCCGCGGCTCCTGCCCAACAGACCGGGCAACCTCGGCAGCCTGGCCGAGACCGCCCTCCCGTGGTCCGCCGTCGCGATAGTGGTCCTCCTCCTGTGGGCGGTGGCGCGCGGCACACGGCTGGGAATGGCCGCGGCCCTGGTGCCCCTCGTGGCCTGGTGCACCGTCTTCGTGCCCACCCTGGCGGCGCCGCCCCGTGCGGGGCTCGGCGACTTCAGGGCCCTGTCCTTCAACGTCGGCGGGGCCCGCACCACCCCCGAGGCCGTCGCCCGGGAGGTGATCGCCACCGGCGCCGATCTCGTCGCCCTGGAGAAGGTCCCCCTGGGGGCCGTCCCCGCGTACGAGAAGGCGCTCGCCGCGGCGTACCCCCACCACACCACCCGCAACACCCTCGGCCTGTGGTCGCGCCATCCGCTGCGCGAGGTCGAGGCGATGGACCTGGGCGGCCCCTGGCCGCACGCGATCCGGGCCGTCGCCGGGACCCCCGGTGGTGACACCGCCGTCTACACGGTGCGGCTGCCCTCCGTACGGGTCCGGGCGACCGAGGGCTTCGCCATCGGGCCCCGCGACGCGGCGGCGGCCGCACTGGCCGACCGCATCGCGCGGGATCCGGCCCCCCGCATGATGCTGCTCGGCGACCTCAACGGCAGCCTGGACGACCGGGGTCTGGCGCCCCTCGCCCGGCAGCTGGAGCCCGCGCACGAACACGCGGGCCAGGGCTTCGGGTTCACCTGGCCCGCCCCCTTCCCCGTGGTCCGGATCGACCACGTACTGCTGCGCGGCCTGGAGGCCACCACCACCAGCGTCCTGCCGGACCTGGGCAGTGACCACCGGCCCGTCCTCACCGAGGTGAGACGCACGGTGTGACGGGGCCGGGACGGGGGTGGGCCGCCGCCGGACGGATCAGGCGCGGCGCAGGGAGAGGCGCATGAGGGTGGCCGTCTGGAAGAGGAGGAGGACGGCGGTGGCGGCCTGGGCGGCCCACTGGGCGGGGCCGGTGTCCGGCCGGTCGTACGCCGCCCAGGCCGCGGCGCCCGCCAGGGCCACGCCCACCGCGACGGCGGCGACGAGGAAGCGGCCCGCGAACTCCGCCGGCGTGCCCTGGGGGACGGCGGAGCCGAGGACGAACACCCCGAGCAGGACCGGGATCCAGGGTGCTCCGGCGTCGCGCAGCAGGAAGGCGGCGCCCGCCTCCACGGCGAGGAGCAGGCAGGCGCGCAGGAGGAAGCCAGGCATGGACACATCATGCCGGGGAATCCGGCGTGCGCACCCGCCCACGGCCCGCATAAGATCCACCGCAAGGGCGGGGTCGTAGTACAGAGGTCGTTGCACCCCCCTGCAAGGGGGAAGACGCCGGTTCGAATCCGGCCGCCCCGCCCCCCTGTCCCGGCGTCTCCTTCACGGCGTCTGCGCCAGCCAGGCCGCCGCGCCCGCGAGCGCCGCCCGGCCGGCCGGCAGCGGCAGGCCCAGGAAGCCGTGGAAGACCCCTGGGTGGAGCCTGACCTCGCAGTCCACCCCCGCCTCCCCCAGCCGGCGCCCGTACGCCATCCCCTCGTCCCGCAGCAGGTCGCAGTCGGCGAGGAGGATCAGCGTGCGGGGCAGTGCGGCCAGCGCCTCCCGGCCGGCCCTCAGCGGCGAGACGTGCGGGTGCGCGGGATCGCCGCCGTACTGGTCCCAGTACCAGGCCATGTGCGCGGCGGTGTGGAAGTGGTCCCGGCCGTACGTGGTCACCGACCCGGAGCCCATCGAGGCGTCCAGCGGCGGGTACGCCAGCAGTTGCCCGGCGGCCAGTCCGGGTGCGCGCAGCGCGGTGACGGCGGCCAGGTTGCCGCCGCTGGAGTCCCCCGCGACCACCACCCGCCCCGGATCGCAGCCCAGCGCCTCCGCTTCGGCCCGCGCCCACAGCAGTACGCGCAGGGCGTCGTCGCAGGCGGCGGGCCAGGGGTGTTCGGGGGCCAGCCGGTAGTCGGCGGAGACGACCACCGCCCCTGAGGCGGCGGCCAGCTTCCGGCACAGGGCGTCGTGCGTGTCCAGCCCGCACATCACCCAGCCGCCGCCGTGGAAGTACACGGCGAGCGGCCGGCCGGCGGCTCCCGGCGCGGGGTCGTAGATCCGCACCGGGACCCCGCCCGCGTCGGCGTCGCGCACCGAGGCGACCTCGGGTCCGGGCGGGCCGGGCACGGCCGCCGCCCGCAGGGCCGTCACGTCCCCGGGTCCGGGGAAGACCGCCGCCATCGCGTCGCACAGCCCCCGCGCGGCGGGGGAGAGCCGCCCGCTCATCCGGCCGTCATCCCGCCGTCGACCGCGAACTCGGTCCCCGTCACGTACGAGGAGGCGTCCGAGCACAGGAACAGCACCAGCTCCCCGACCTCCCGGGGCCGCCCCATCCGGCCCAGCGGCACGTGCGACCAGTCCCGTCCGGCGACCGCCTCGGCCACCATCGGGGTGTCGATGGCCCCCGGGTGCACGGAGTTGACGCGGATCCCGTCCCCGGCCAGGTCCAGCGCGGCGGACCGGGTCAGCCCGCGCAGGGCGAACTTGGTGGACCCGTAGGCCGCGTGGCCGGGTATGCCGACCAGGCCCGCCGTGGAGGAGATGTTGACGACCGAGCCGCCGCCGGCCGCCCGCAGCACGGGCGCGACGGCCTGGATGCCGAGGAAGGGCCCCAGCAGGTTGACCCGGAGCAGTTCCTCGAAGCCCTGCGCGCTCTGCTCCTCCACGTGCGCGGTGCGCCACAGGGCGGCGTTGTTGACGAGTGCCGAGACGGTCCCGAAGGCGGCCACCGCCTCCCGCACCACCTCGGCCCAGCTGCCCGCGTCGGCCACGTCGTGCCGTACGTAGAGCGCGCGGTCCCCCAGTGCGGCGGCGACCGCCCGGCCCTCCTCCTCGCGGACGTCGGTGACGACGACCCGCGCCCCGGCCTCCGCGCACAGCCGGGCCTCCTCGGCGCCCTGGCCGCGTCCGGCGCCGGTGATCACGACGACCTTCCCGTCGAGTGAGATCACGGCTCAGCCCTCCAGTTCCAGGGCGCGGAAGTGCGGGATGACCTTCTCGCCCCACTGCCGGATGGTCTCCATGCAGGCCTCCTGCGGGACGGTGCCCATCTGGATCAGGCACATGACCTCGTCGACGCCGATCTCGCGCAGCTGCTCGACGTAGGCGATGGCCGTCTCGGCGCTGCCGTAGGCGTGGTCGGCGTTGTAGGTGCCGGTGTCGACCGGGCGGGCGGGGATGTTCGCCTCGTGCAGCCGGGCGACGAGCTCCTCGCGGCCCCGGTCGAGGGCGCCCACGTGGTCCTCGTCCTCGGCGTAGCCCGTCGGGGCGGGCGCGTTGCCGTACCAGTGGGCGATGGACTCGGCGAAGAAGCGCTGCCCGCGCGTGCCCAGGCGCAGCGCGCGCTCGGCGTCGTCGAGGACGATCGTGGGGCAGAGGGCGGAGAGGTGGTCGTTGACCCGGTCCGAGACGAGGCGCTCGCCGGTGCGGGCGGCGATGGCCTCGTCGTAGACCTTGCGCATGGCGCGGACGTCGTCGGCGCCGGCGAAGCCCATCACCAGGGCTCCGATGCCCAGTTCGGCGGCGAGCTTGAGGGTGTCGTGCTTGGAGCAGGCCATGAACAGGGGCGGGTGCGGGTCTTGCACCGGGCGGGGCAGGACCGCGCCGGGGCCGATGTCGAGCGACCCGTGCCATGCGAACTCCGGCTCCCGCCAGGCGGCGGAGAAGATCCGCAGCGCCTCCTCCATCTGCGGGTAGGTGTCCTCGGGGTTCACCCCGTACATCGACATCTCCTGGCGGGTGGCCCCTCGCCCGGCACCGATGTCGACGCGGCCGCCGGAGAGCACGTCGAGCATGGCGGCCCGCTCGGCGACGCGCACCGGGTGCTGGTAGGCGAAGGGCATGGTGACCACGCCGTGGCCGATACGGATCTTCCGCGTCCGGGCGGCGACCCAGGTCAGGAAGATCTCGGAAGCGCTCATGTGGGCGTACTGGGTCAGGGAGTGGTGTTCCACGGCCCAGATCCGGTCGAAGCCCATCTCCTCGGCGAACACGGCCTGTTCGACGCAGTCGTGGATGACCTGGCGTTCGCGTTCGGGGGTGGGGTCGACGAGCTGCGCCTCGAAGATCATCGAGAACTTCACGGTGCGGTCCCTCCATCCAGCTGTGGGGGCAGGTTTTTGCAGATATTTCGATTAGGAATACTTCTAGCAGTCACATCCTGTCAGGGGAAGGGCATCGCGGGGACCGGCCATAGACTGCGCTGCGTGGCAGACGAGACGAACACGCGCACGCTCCCGGCGACCAGCTGGGCGGTGCTCGGCCTGCTCTCCTTCGGTGAGGAGCTGTCGGGCTACGACCTGAAGAAGTGGTCGGACTGGTCGCTGCGCTTCTTCTACTGGAGCCCGTCCTTCAGCCAGATCTACAGCGAGCTCAAGCGGCTGGAGAAGGCCGGCTACGCCTCCTCGCGGATGGTCGCCCAGGACACCGGCACCCGCGACAAGCGCGTGTACCGGATCACCGACGAGGGCATGGCCGCCGTACGGGAATGGGCGCGCGAGGCACCGGTCGACCCCCCGGTCCTCAAGCACGGGCCGATGCTGCGGCTGTGGCTGGGCCACCTGCTGGAGCCGGAGCAGATGCGCGAAATCCTGGTCCAGCACCAGGAGTTCGCGGAACGGATGCGCCGCCGCGCGGTGGCGGACGTGGAGGGGGCCCAGGACGAGGCCGCATGGGCCTACCCCACCCTCACCCTCAAGTGGGCGGAGCGGTACTACGCCTCCGAGCGCGACCTGGCCGTCGCCATGCTCGCGGACATCGAGGCGCTCGCCCCGGCCCCGGAGTCCGGCACCCGCCCGTAGGCGCGCCGGAAGTAGAGCAGCGCCCCGGTCACCGCCGAGGAGCTGACCGCCTGGGCCCCGTACCGTACCTGGGCTCGGCGGTGCTGACCTGCAGGCGCTGCTCGCGTCCGGGGACCGGGAGGCCTGCGCACGGCACCTGCCGGGGCTGGCGGACGGGTCGGCGGTGGGGGCGCTGGCCTGGGCGGAGGGCCCGGACGACGGTTCCGCGACCGGTTCCGCGACCGGGGACGGACCCGGGGCCGGGCCCGCGGCGGGGCGTGGCGGGTGGGAGGACGGGGACCTCGTCACCCGGGCCGAGCCCGCCGGATCCGGCTGGCTGCTCACCGGCACCAAGCGGTACGTCCTGGCCGGCCCCCGGGCGACCCGGCCCCCTGCTGGTCCTCGCCCGGGTCCGCGACCTGGCCTGCTCCGAGGCGTACGCGTACGTCGCGGGCGAGATGATCCAGCTGCACGGCGGGATCTGCATCACCTGGGAGCACGAGGCGCACACCTTCTTCAAGCGCGCCCACGGCTCGGCGCAGCTCTTCGGTCCGCCCGCCGCCCACCGGGAGCGGCTGGCCGCACATCTGGGGTACGCCCCGGCCCGCTGACGTACCCTCGGGCCCATGACGGGCAGCGCCATGGACCTCCACGCGGTGCGAGCAGCCGCTCCGGCACTCGTGAACCTCTACAAGAGCGCCGGGGTGTCGCTGCGCGAGCACGGACTGGACGGTGGCCGGGCCGCCGTCTACCTGGTGCTGGACTACTCCGGATCGATGCGCCCCTACTACGCGGACGGCACCGTGCAGGCCCTCGCCGACCGGGTGCTGGGCCTGTCCGCGCACCTCGACGCCGACGGCCGGATCCCGGTCGTCTTCTTCTCCACCGAGGTGCACGCGGTGGAGGAGGTCCGCCTCGGCGGGCACGAGGGCCGGGTCACCGCCATAGCCGCCGGCCTCGGCCACATGGGGAAGACGGCGTACGACGCGGCCATGGACGCGGTCATCGACCACTACCTGGACGCGGGAACGCGCGAACCGGCGCTGGTCGTCTTCCAGACCGACGGCGGCCCGCTCAGCAAGCCCGCCGCGGAGCGGTACCTGTGCAAGGCGTCCCGGCTGCCGCTGTTCTGGCAGTTCGTCGGCTTCGGGAACACCCGGAGCAGCCAGTTCGACTTCCTGCGCCGACTGGACGAACTGCCCGTCCCGGCCCTGCGGGCGGTGGACAACGCCGGCTACTTCCACGCGGGCCCCGACCCGCGGACCGTGCCGGACGCCGTGCTCTACGACCGGCTCCTCGGGGAGTTCCCGGCCTGGCTGCGGGCGGCGCGCGCGGCGGGGATCGTGCGCGCCTGAGCGGCGGGCGACGGGGGCCGCGCTTTCATGGGGCCATGAAGACGAACAACTGGGCAGCGTTCGAGCAGGCGGAACCCGAGTTCGCGGCGGCCGTGCGGGCCCGCTTCGCGCAGTACCCGCACCATGTCCTGGGCACCCTGCGCAAGGACGGCTCGCCCCGCCTGAGCGGGCTGAACGTCGACTTCCGCGGCGGGGAGCTGTGGCTGGGCATGATGCCGGGCTCGCTGAAGGCCCTCGACCTCCAGCGCGATCCGCGGTTCGCCCTGCACACCAACCCCGGCGGCGGCGAGGACATGCCCGACGGGGACGTGCGGATCTCCGGGCGGGCGGTGGAGCTCGTGGACCCGCCGGAGCTGCACCGCTACGCGGAGGAGACCGAGTCCCCGCACCCCTTCCACCTCTTCCACGCCGAGCTGAGGGAGGTCGTGCGGGTCTCGGTGGAGGGCGAGGAGCTGGTGGTGCGGACGTGGACCCCGGCGCACGGGCTGCACACCCTGCGCCGGGGCAACGACGACGAACCCGCCCGGGAGGACCCCGTCAGCTGAACGGCAGGCCCGGGAGCGGGCCGCGGACCGGACCGCCGGCCGGCAGGCCGCCGACCGGTCCGAGGGCGGCCGGGTCCACGTCCACCCAGTTCCGGTCGATGTTGATCGTCACCCCGCCGTACGAGGCGTCGTGGTCCCCGCGGAACTGGTGGGCCCGGCGCGGCCCGGCCCACTGCGCGGTGTGCTCGGGCAGGCCCATGTCGGCGTCGGTGACGGAGGCCGCCAGGTTCCAGCGGGCCACCCACAGCACGTCCGGCATGGCCTGCGGGGCCTGCTGGTAGTGGGCACTGAGCGCCCTGGCCCCGGAGCTCGCGGAGACGTACGCCGCCGCGCGGTAGCCCAGCTCGTGCAGGCGGACCGTCCAGGCGGTGAGGTAGGCGACGACGGGGGCGTCCCAGGTCGCCCGGTCGGTGTAGTTCTCCAGGTCGTTGTAGAGCACCGTGCCCGCGTCCAGGCCGAGCGAGCGGGCCGCGTCGGCGGCGCCGTCGGCCGCCTCCCGGCCCTGGTCGTTGGCCCGGGAGGGGTCGGTGGACAGGCCGGTGCTGGAGCTGTTCCAGGGCTGCGGTCCCACCCAGATCGGCATCAGGTGCCAGCCGGCCGCGGCCTGCTTGCGGACCCAGCCCGCCGTCAGCTGCGGCTGGGCGCAGGCGCGGGCCCGGCCGCCGATGTAGATGCCGACCGCGCCGAAGGGGGAGTCGGCGTGCCAGGCGTCCATCGCCCGCTGGGTCGGGGCGGTGCAGGCGTCGAAGCCGGTGCCGGTGAAGGCCTGCTGGGTGGCGCGGGGTGCCGCCGCCGGGCCCGCGGCGGTGACCACCGGCGCGGTGGCGGGGGCCGGTGCGCCCTCCGGAGCGGCGGCCCGGGCCAGCATGCCCCGTACGGCGGCCGGGTCCTCCCCGTAGGAGAGGGTGGCCATCACCCCGGTCCCGCGCAGGGCGTAGCGCAGCTCGCCGCTGTCGGCGTCGGCGGGCGGCAGCGCGGTGCCGGCGTCGACGGGGAAGGTGGGGATGTCGGCGCGGGGCGGGGCGCCGTCGATGGGCTCCAGGTGCAGGGTGTCGGCGCGGTGGGCGACGGCCCGGCCGGAGGCGCATTCGGCCTGGGTGCCGGCGTGCCCGAGGTAGAGCGCGGGGCGGTCCAGGCGCAGGCAGGCGTCGGGGTGGCGGTCGAGGTCGACGACCTGCCAGCCGGCGGGGAGGGTGAGGTGCAGCCCCTGGTAGTCGACGGTCCGCCCGCCGTCGGCGCCCGCGGCGGCGACGGCGGGCGACAGGGGGGCGACGGGCAGCAGCAAGGCGGCGCCGAGCAGGCACCGCAGCAGCGTTCGGGAGGGCATGGCGCCCACAGTTACCAGACCCCGGCCCCGTCAACCGCGGTCCTCCGAGGCGCAGATCCTCCGTACGGCCTACCGCGCCCGGCCGCCGTCCCGCCCCGCGCGCGTCCCCGGCCGGGCCGCACCGACCGACCCCCACGCGGCCGGTGCGGCCCCACCCCCCTCGGGCCGGGGGGCGTCCGGGCGTCTCCCCCGGTCCCCGGACTCCCCCCCACGAGCCGGGGGGCCACCCCAACGAGTGGTCCCCCGGCCCCCGCCGCGCCGGGCGCGGCGCCCCCGGACCCGGCCCCCGGCCCTCGCCCCCGCCTCACCCACACGGGTGAGGCCGGGGCGGCGCCCCGCCGCCGCCCGGGCTCACTCCGGCGGGCAGTAGCCCGTCGAGGTCGGCGGCACGAACACGGCGTACAGGACCAGGTCCCCCGAGACCTCCACCTCGGTCCCCGTGTACCCGAAGTTCGTTTCCTCGAAGTTCAGGTGCCCCGGCAGGGCCGTCTCCTTCACCGGCTTCCCGAGGTGCAGGACGGTGATCCTCCCCCTGCAGTCCCGTACGTCCGGGGGCCGGCTCCCCTCGACGAAGCCGTTGTCCGGGCCGACCGTGAACTCCCGGTCCTCGACCGGCTCGTACCGGTACGAGAGGCTGTAGAGCCGCCCGGTCACCGGGTCCCTGTTCACCTCCCTCGTCATCACCACCCGGAACTGGGCCACGGACACCTTCTGCGCCCCGCACGGCCGGTGCAGGGAGTCCGGGCGGAAGTGCACGCCGTCGGACTCGGTGGCCAGGCCGTGCTTCTGCCCGTAGGACTCGCCTTCGAGGCCCCTGAGATAGGCGGCCCGGGCGGCCTCGTCCATGTCGTCGGTGCTCGTGCAGGTGGGCGTCGGGGTGGGCGTCGGCGACGGACTTTCGGACGGGGTCGGGGTCGGCGTCGGGGTCGGCGTCGGCGTCGGGGACGGGCTCGGGGTCGGCGTCGCGGCCCGGCTCGTCGTCCCGGCCCGCGTGCCCCCCGACGGGCCGGGCCGCGCGTCCGCCGAGCGGCCGGAGCAGCCGGCGGCGGCGGTGAGCAGGCAGGCGGCCAGGACAGGGGCGGCGAACCCTCGTAATCGGCGCATCGGGCATCCTCCCGGACATGTGAGGACGGGTCGCTCCCGAGCGTGACAGGGCGGGCCCGCGCGCACATCCGTAGGACCACCTACGTAAGTGCGTATCCGCGCGTGCGCCGGCTCGCTACGCTTCTTCTCCTCGCCAGTCGCAGGGGGGCTCATCATGACCAGGACCGGGCCGGTGGGCCGGGAGGCCGAACTGCGGCTCCTCGACGAGGTCCTCGCCGGGCGGGGCACGGACGGCCCCCGCGTGGTGGACCTGACCGGCGCGGCGGGCATCGGCAAGAGCCGGCTGCTGACGGAGCTGTGCTTACGGGCCCGGTCGCGCGGCATGGGCGTGCTGCGCGGCCGGGCCACCGAGTACGAACGGCACACCCCCTACGGGCTGTTCACCGACGCCTTCGCCGACCTGGACCCGGAGCTGCTGCACCCCGGCACCGGCCCCGCGGCCGCCCTCGCCGCCGCCGCGGCGCCCGTGCTCCGGGGCATAGGTGACGGGGGCGGCGGGGGCGGGCACTCCGGCGGCCGGGACCCCGGCGGCTGGGACACCGGGGACGGTCCCGTCGGCGGCGGGGGCCCCGGCCGCGGGCATCCCGCGCCCCGGGAACCCGACGGCGGCCCCACCGGCGGAGCCCGCTCCCGGCCCGCCGCCTCCCCGGACGCCGACCCGGCCGCCGCCGCGCACGCCGACCCGCACGCCGACCGGTACACCGACCGCTTCGCCGTGCACCGGGCCACCGCCCGCCTGCTCGCCGCCCTCAGCCGTACCGGATCGGGGCTGCTCGTCGCCCTGGACGACCTCCACTGGGCGGATCCCGCCTCCCTGGAACTCCTCGACCACCTCGTCCGGCACCCCTCGCACGCCCCCGTCCTCACCGCCGTCGCCCGGCGCGACCGCCAGACCTCGGCCTCGCTCGCCGCCGCCCTGACCCGCGGGGTGGACACCGGCGCGGTGCTCCGGCTCGGCCTGGGCCCGCTGCCCGAGCGGGACTGCGTCGAGCGGCTCGCCCCCGGGCTCCGGGCGGACCGGGCCACCCGGCTCTACGCGGCCAGCGGGGGCAACCCGCTGTACTTCCTGACCCTGCTCCAGGTCCAGGACCCCGGCGCCGGGGCACGTTCCCCGCTCGGCGGACTCGGCTCGCTGCTGCTGGACGAACTGACCCCGCTGACCCCGGCCCAGCGCCGCACCGTCGAGGCCGTGGCCGTGCTCGGCGACCACGCCACCCCCGCGCTGCTGGCGGAACTCGCCCCGGGCCCCGCCGGGGAACTCGACGCCACCCTGCGGGCGCTGGCCCTGCGCGACCTGGTGCGGCCCGGCCCCGCCGGGAGCTGGACCCTGCGCCACCCGGTGCTGCGCACGGTCGTCCACGAGAACGCCGACCACCGGCGCCGCATCCGCATGCACCGCACCGCCGCCGAGGCGCTGGCCCGCGCCGGGGCCCCGGCGCCCGTCCGGGCCCACCACGTCGAGCACGCGCTCACCGACTGGGACCCGGCCGGTGCCGCCGTACTGCTGGAGGCGGCCGCGCTCGCCGCCGCCACCGCCCCCGCGAGCTCCGCGCACTGGCTCGCGGCCGTCCTGCGGGTGCTGCCGGACGGGCCCCGGTACGCCGGGCAGCGCCTCGCCCTGATGCTGGACCGGGCCCGGGCCCTGAGCGTCTGCGGCGAACTGCGCGCGGGGCGCGACCTGCTGGCCGAAATGATCGAGGCGGTACCGCCGGACGACGAGAGCGGGCTGCGCCCGGCCGCGGTCACCCTGTGCGCCTCGCTGGAGCGCCACCTCGGCCGGTACGCGCGGGCCGAGGCGCTGCTGCGCCGGGAGCTGTCGCGCAGCCCCGCCCCGCCGCCTTCCGACCTGCTGGCCCTCGGCATCGAACTCGGTTCCTCCGCCCCGCACTCCACCCCGTACCCCACGGTCCGCGCCGACGTCCTGCGCACCCGCGGGCTGGCCCGCCGGCTGGGCGACGCGGCCGCCGAAGCGGACACCCTGGCCCTGATGGCGCTGGGCGAGGCCTACGAGGGCGGGCTCGACGCCGCCGCGCGGTACGCCGACCGGGCCGACGCCCTGCTGGAGACCCTCGCCGACCGGGACCTGGCCCTGCGGGGGGAGTCCCGGGCCCGGCTCAGCGCCGCCTCGTTCTACCTGGAGCGCTACGGGGAGGCCCAGCGGCACGCCGACCGGGGACTGGCGCTCGCCCGCCGGGCCGGCCCCCCGCACATCCTGTCGCACCTGCTGCAGTGCAAGGCCAACGTGCTGATGAGCACCTGCCGGCTGCACCCGGCGCTGGAGCTCGTCGAGGAGGCCGAGACCATCGCGCGCGGGATCGGCAACCCGGACCTGCTGGCCCTCGCACTCACCAACAAGGCCCAGGTGCTGCTCGCCTCCCTGCCGCCGGGGGACCCGGAGTCGCTCGCCGTCGCCGAGGAGGCGGCGGCCGTCGCGGGCCCGCGCACCAGCTGGTGGGCCTCTCTGGCCTGGTGCGTGCTCGGGTACGCGGCCCTGTTCGCCGGGAAGCCCGAGCGGGCCCGCACGGCCGTGCTCCGGGCGGCCCGCCCCGACCTGTCGGGGCTCCAGCCGTCGATGCGCCCGCTGTTCCTGGAGGCCCTGGTGACGGCCACCGTCGCGGGCGGCGACCTCGACTCGGCCGACGGCTGGGCCGCCCTGGCCACCGCGGACGCACAGCGGCTCGGGCTGCCCACGCAGCGGGCCTCGGCGCTGCGCAGCACCGCGCAGGTCCTGGCGGCCCGGGGCAGGACCGCCGAAGCGGCCGAGGCGTACGCGGGCGCGGCGCGGGAGGCGGCCCGCTCCGGGGCCACCCTGTGGGAGGCCCAGTCCCTGCTGCTCGGCGCCTCCGTGGCGGCGGACGGCCCGGCGGAGGCGATGTGGCACCGGGGCCGCGGCCTGGCGGAGTCGGGCGGCGCCCACCTCCTGACGGGCCTGGCGGACCTGATCCGCCCGTCAGCGCCCGCCGCTCCCCCGCCCGCGCCCACGCCCCCGCTGCCCGGTCTCACCCCCCGGGAACGGGAGATCGCCGCCCTGGTCGCCGAGGGCCTCACGACGGCGGCCATCGCGGCCCGCCTCCACCTGAGCCCCCGTACGGTGGACACCCACCTCTCCCACATCTACCGCAAGACCGGCGTCACGACCCGCGCCGCCCTGGCGGCCCTCACGGCCCGCGCGTCCCCGCCCCGTTGAGTTCGTGCCCGGCGCCCGGCCCCCGTCACCGGAAGCACCGGGAACCACCCGGCGCCGGTACGGGCCGGGCCCTCGCGGCCCGCACGGCCTACCGCGCGGCGGCGGCCCGCACCATGTGCACGTCCACCGGGTCCTGGGCCTCGACGGTGAATCCGTACCGCTCGTACAGCCCCCTCGCGGCGCTCCCCAGCAGCACGGTCAGCCGCACTTCGGCCCCCTCGGCGTCGGCCCGCGCCAGCACACCCTCCAGTATCCGGGTCCCGATCCCCCGCCCCTGGTGCGCCGCGTCCAGGTAGAAGTGCTCCAGCACCAGTCCGCCCCGCGCCGGCCGCACGGTGAGACTCCCCACCGGCTCCCCGCCGGCCTCGATGACCCGGGAGTGCTCACCGCCGAACGAATCCCGGATCAACTGCCGGGCCCGATGGTGGTCGTAGCGCCCGAGCCGCTCCAGGTCGTCCCGCATCACGGCCGCCTTCAACTCGGCGACCCACTCGACGTCCCCGTCCCTCACGGCCCGCACCCGTAGATCCATCCCACCAGTATCACCAGCCACTCCCGGGGGCGTTGTCAGTGGTGCCGCCTACCGTGGACACAGGCATCGGTGATCACTGTCTCCGGGGGGAAAAGCCATGAACCACACACGCATCACCCGCACGGCCATGACGCTCACAGCGGCGGCCGCGGCACTGGTACTGACCACAGGGGTGGTCCAGGCATCCGCGGCGGAGGGGGAAGTGATCTCCTACCCGGGCCCCGACGGCCTGATCTGGGTGCCGGAGATCACCGGTTCCAGCGGCTTCGTCTCGGGCGGCCTCGCCTCCTACCTGGACACCTTCACCATCTTCGCCTGCGAGGGCGGCGGCAGCATCGAGGTGTCGTTCCGCCTCGACAACCACCCGGACCGCAACCCGGCCCCCTTCACCCTGGCCTGCCCGACGGGCACCCCGGCGACCATCACCGTCCCCCTGGGCACCGGCCTGTCCGGCGGCTTCGGCGCCACGGTGACGGCCTCCACCCCGACCACCCGCTGGGGCGCCGTGGTGGTCCAGCCCGAATAACCACCCCCTGGCCGGCGCCCGCCCCTCCCCACGGGCTCCTGGACCGCACCGAACGTATCGCTATTCGCGAATAGCGGCCAGGTTTGGCAGGATGGGTTCACTCCTTGGCGTCGCATACCGTGGGGGTCAACGGAGCACGCAGAACGTCCGGGAGGCAGCGTGAGCGGCAGTGAGTGGACCAGCGTGTCAATGCCGTACCTGACCCCACGCGCGTCCGGCGCCACCGACGCATGGACCGAAGAGGCCCGGGCCGCAGGCCGGCGGGGAAGCCAGCGCATCGTCCACGCCGGGGAGGTCCCGGCGCCACCTGCCGTCGCGGCCCTCCTCGGCATCGGGTACGGGGACACCGTCGTCGTACGCCGCCGAATCATCGAACTCGACGGCGACCCGACCGAACTGACGGACACCTACTACCCCGCGGCCATCGCGTCGGGCACCCCCCTGTCCGCCACGGGAAAGATCCGCGGCGGCGCCGTGACCCTGCTCGCTGCCCTCGGGCACACCGGCGTACGGGTCGTCGAGAACGTGACGGCCAGGATGCCGGGCGACGAGGAACGTGATCACCTGCGCGTCGGACCTGGCGAACCGGTACTCCAGCTCTCCCGCACCACCTACGACCCGGAGGACCGGCCGATCCAGGCAGACGTGATGGTCATGCCCGCCAACCGCCAGCAGCTGCGCTACGAGATCAGGATCGGATGACCGTGCCCAACTCCGAGACCGAGGGGCTCGATCCGCGACCGCTCCACGCCCGCATCGCCGCCGACCTCCGCGACGAGATCATGAGCGGCAGTCTCGCACCGGGGGCGAAGCTGCCCTCGACCACGCAACTGAAGGCCCGCTTCGACGCGTCCAACGCCACGATCCAGAAGGCCGTTCAACTCCTGAAGGACGAAGGTCTGGCAGTCGGCCGTGCCGGAGCCGCGGTCACCGTACGGGAGAACCGGCAGCGAACCGTCCGGCCCGCGAGATCCCTCGCAGGGACGGAGGACGGAGGGGCGTACCCCTGGCTCGCCGAAGTCGCAGAGCAAGGGGCGGCCGCACGCAGCACGCTGCTCGCGGTCGAAACCGTGGTGGTCGCCGGCGATGTCGCGGAAGCGCTGGGGTGCCCGGAGGGCAGTCCGGCGGTATGCCGCCGACAGCTGATCAGCATCAACGATGAACCTGCGGAGCTGGTGAGCTCCTACTACCCGCCGGACATCGCCGACGGCACACCGCTGGCCGAACCGCGCAGGATCAGAGGGGGCACCCCGACGCTCCTCGCCGGACTGGGATTCCCTCCCCGCCGAAGCGTCGACCGGGTCTCCGCCAGGGTCGCGACGCAGAAGCAGTACACGTCGCTGCGGCTGCCGGGTGATCTTCCGGTCCTGCGCACCCTCCGCACGGTGTACGGGGACGGAGGCCGCCCCGTGGAGGTCACCGTCATGGTGAAGGCCGGACACCTCTACGAGCTCCGGTACGAGTTCACCCCCGAGTAGCTCGCCCCCGAACGCCACCGCGCCCGCCATCCCTGGTCGGGGACATGGCGGGCGCGGTGTCAGAATTCCGCACGTCGTTGTACGGACCGTATGAGGGGTCCCGCCCCGGACGGGGCGGGGGCGACGGTGGTTACACCGTCAGGGAGCGGTCCGTCGGCTTGACCGGGTACGGGAGGGCGCTGCTGCCGGTCAGGAAGCGGTCCACGCCGCGGGCGGCCGAGCGGCCCTCCGCGATGGCCCAGACGATCAGCGACTGGCCGCGGCCCGCGTCACCGGCGACGAAGACGCCGTCGACGTTGGTCGCGTAGGCGGCGTCGCGGTCGATGTTGCCGCGCGCGTCCAGGTCCAGCCCGAACTGCTGGACCAGGCCGTTCGCCTGGTCGGTGCCCGTGAAGCCCATGGCCAGGGTGACCAGCTGCGCGGGGAGGACGCGCTCGGTGCCCGGCTTCTGGACGAGCTTGCCGTCCTCGAAGGCGACCTCGACCAGGTGGAGCGACTGGACGTTGCCGTCCTCGTCGCCCTCGAAGTGGGTGGTGGAGACGGAGTAGACCCGCTCGCCGCCCTCCTCGTGCGCCGAGGTGACCTTGTAGAGCATGGGGAACGTCGGCCAGGGCTGGTTGGAGTTCCGGTCCTCGCCCGGCTTCGGCATGATCTCCAGCTGGGTGACCGAGGCCGCGCCCTGGCGGTGGGCGGTGCCGACGCAGTCCGCGCCGGTGTCGCCGCCGCCGATGACGACCACGTGCTTGCCCTCGGCGGTGATCGGCGGGGCCAGGAAGTCGCCCTCCTGGACCTTGTTCGCGAGGGGGAGGTACTCCATCGCGAGGTGGATGCCGTTCAGCTCCCGGCCGGGGACCGGCAGGTCGCGGGAGACGGTGGCGCCCGCCGCGATGACCACCGCGTCGAACCGCTTGCGCAGGTCGGTGGCGGTGATGTCACGGCCGACCTCGATGCCCGTGCGGAACTTGGTGCCCTCCGCGCGCATCTGCTCGATGCGGCGGTTGATGTGCACCTTCTCCATCTTGAACTCGGGGATGCCGTAGCGCAGCAGCCCGCCGATGCGGTCGGCGCGCTCGTACACCACCACGGTGTGGCCGGCCCGGGTCAGCTGCTGGGCGGCGGCCAGACCGGCGGGACCGGAGCCGATGACGGCGGCGGTCTTGCCGGACAGGCGCTCGGGCGCCTGCGGGGTGACGTCGCCGTTGTCCCAGGCCTTGTCGATGATCGAGACTTCGACGTTCTTGATGGTGACGGCCGGCTGGTTGATGCCGAGCACGCACGCCGACTCACAGGGGGCCGGGCACAGGCGGCCCGTGAACTCCGGGAAGTTGTTCGTCGCGTGCAGCCGCTCCGACGCCGCCGCCCAGTCCTCGCGGTACGCGTAGTCGTTCCACTCGGGGATCAGGTTCCCGAGCGGGCAGCCGTTGTGGCAGAACGGGATGCCGCAGTCCATGCAGCGCCCGGCCTGCTTGCTGATGATCGGGAGCAGCGAGCCCGGGACGTAGACCTCGTTCCAGTCCTTCAGCCGGTCGGCGACGGGACGGGAACAGGCGGTCTCGCGGGGGGTGGTGAGGAAGCCCTTCGGGTCAGCCATGGGTCGCCGCCTCCATCATCTTCTCCGTGGTCTCGGACTCCGAGAGTCCGGCCAGCTCGGCGGCGTCCTTGGCGGCGAGCACTGCCTTGTACGTGGTGGGGATGATCTTGCTGAAGCGGTCCACCGCGGCGTCCCAGTCAGCCAGGAGCTTCGCGGCCACGGTCGAGCCGGTCTCCTCCTCGTGGCGGCGCACCACATCGTGCAGCCACTGCTTGTCGGCGTCGGAGAGGTCGGTCTCGACCGCCTCCGTGTTGCCGACGTTGACGTTGTTCCGGTCGAGATCGATGACGTACGCGACGCCGCCCGACATGCCCGCCGCGAAGTTGCGGCCGGTCTCGCCCAGGACGACCGCCCGGCCACCGGTCATGTACTCGCAGCCGTGGTCGCCCACGCCCTCCGAGACGACCAGGGCGCCGGAGTTGCGGACGCAGAAGCGCTCGCCGGTGCGGCCGCGCAGGAACATCTCGCCGCCGGTGGCTCCGTAGCCGATGGTGTTGCCGGCGATGGTGGAGTACTCGGCGAGGTGGTCGGCGCCGCGGTCCGGGCGGACCACGATCCGGCCGCCGGAGAGGCCCTTGCCGACGTAGTCGTTGGCGTCGCCCTCCAGGCGGAGGGTGACGCCCTTCGGCAGGAAGGCGCCGAAGGACTGGCCGGCACTGCCGGTGAAGGTGAGGTCGATGGTGTTGTCGGGCAGGCCCGCACCACCGAACTTCTTCGTGACCTCGTGGCCGAGCATGGTGCCGACGGTCCGGTTGATGTTGCGGATCGCGACCTGGGCGCGGACCGGCTGGGCCGCCTCCGCCGTCCCGGCGTTCAGCGCGTCGGCCGCGAGCTTGATCAGCTCGTTGTCCAGGGCCTTCTCCAGACCGTGGTCCTGCTCGATCAGGGCGTGGCGGACCGCGCCCTCGGGCAGCTCCGGCACGTAGAAGAGGGGTGCGAGGTCGAGCCCCTGCGCCTTCCAGTGCGTGACGGCCTTGCTGGTGTCGAGGAGCTCGGCGTGACCGACGGCCTCCTCGATCGTGCGGAAGCCCAGCTCGGCGAGGATCTCGCGCACCTCCTCCGCGATGAACTCGAAGAAGTTGACGACGAACTCGGGCTTGCCGGAGAAGCGGTCGCGCAGGACCGGGTTCTGGGTGGCGATGCCGACCGGGCAGGTGTCCAGGTGGCAGACGCGCATCATGACGCAGCCGGAGACGACGAGCGGCGCGGTCGCGAAACCGAACTCCTCGGCGCCGAGCAGCGCGGCGATGACCACGTCGCGGCCGGTCTTGAGCTGGCCGTCCGTCTGGACCACGATGCGGTCGCGCAGCCCGTTGAGCAGCAGGGTCTGCTGGGTCTCGGCGAGGCCGAGCTCCCAGGGGCCGCCCGCGTGCTTGAGCGAGGTGAGCGGGGAGGCGCCCGTTCCGCCGTCGTGGCCGGAGATGAGGACGACGTCCGCGTGGGCCTTGGAGACACCGGCGGCCACGGTCCCGACGCCGACCTCGGACACGAGCTTCACGTGGATGCGCGCGGCCGGGTTGGCGTTCTTGAGGTCGTGGATCAGCTGGGCCAGGTCCTCGATGGAGTAGATGTCGTGGTGCGGCGGCGGGGAGATGAGCCCCACGCCCGGCGTCGAGTGACGCGTCTTGGCGACCCACGGGTAGACCTTGTGGCCGGGCAGCTGGCCGCCCTCGCCGGGCTTGGCGCCCTGCGCCATCTTGATCTGGATGTCGTCCGCGTTGACCAGGTACTCGGAGGTGACGCCGAAGCGGCCGGAGGCGACCTGCTTGATCGACGAACGCCGCGCCGGGTCGTACAGGCGGTCCGGGTCCTCGCCGCCCTCACCGGTGTTGGACTTGGCGCCCAGCTGGTTCATGGCGATGGCGAGGGTCTCGTGCGCCTCCTTGGAGATGGAGCCGTACGACATGGCGCCGGTGGAGAAGCGCTTGACGATCTCGGAGACCGGCTCGACCTCGTCGATGGAGATCGAGGGGCGGTCCGAGGCGAAGCCGAACAGGCCGCGGAGCGTCATCAGGCGCTCGGACTGCTCGTTCACCCGGTCGGTGTACTGCCGGAAGATGTCGTACCGGCGGTTGCGGGTGGCGTGCTGGAGGCGGAAGACCGTCTCCGGGTCGAAGAGGTGCGGCTCGCCCTCGCGGCGCCACTGGTACTCGCCGCCGATCTCCAGCGCGCGGTGCGTGGCCGCGATGCCGGAGGCCGGGTACGCCTTGGCGTGGCGGGCGGCCACCTCCTTGGCGACGACGTCCAGGCCGGCGCCGCCGATCTTGGTGGCGGTGCCGCTGAAGTAGGTGCCGACGAACTCCTCGTCGAGGCCGACGGCCTCGAACACCTGGGCGCCGCGGTAGGAGGCGACCGTGGAGATGCCCATCTTGGACATGACCTTCAGGACGCCCTTGCCGAGGGCGTAGATCAGGTTCTTGATGGCCCGCTCCGGCTCCAGGCCGGACAGGAAGGTGCCCGCGCGCAGCAGGTCCTCGACGGACTCCATCGCCAGGTACGGGTTGACCGCGGCCGCGCCGTAGCCGATGAGCAGCGCGACGTGGTGGACCTCGCGGACGTCACCGGCCTCGACCAGCAGACCCACCTGGGTGCGCTGCTTGGTGGCGATGAGGTGGTGGTGCACCGCGGAGGTGAGCAGCAGCGACGGGATCGGCGCGTGCTCGGCGTCCGAGTGGCGGTCCGACAGGACGATCAGGCGGGCGCCGGCCTCGATGGCCGCGTCGGCCTCGGCGCGGATCTCCTCGATCCGCGCGGCGAGCGCCTGGCCGCCGCCCGAGACCCGGTACAGGCCCGAGAGGGTGGCCGCCTTCATGCCCGGCATGTCGCCGTCGGCGTTGACGTGTATGAGCTTGGCCAGCTCGTCGTTGTCGATCACCGGGAAGGGCAGGGTGACGCTGCGGCAGGACGCGGCGGTCGGCTCCAGCAGGTTGCCCTGGGGACCCAGCGAGGACAGCAGCGAGGTGACGAGCTCCTCGCGGATGGCGTCCAGCGGCGGGTTGGTGACCTGCGCGAAGAGCTGGGTGAAGTAGTCGAAGAGCAGCCGGGGGCGCTCGGACAGGGCCGCGATCGGGGAGTCCGTGCCCATGGAGCCGAGCGGCTCGCCGCCCGTGCGGGCCATGGGCGCGAGGATGACGCGCAGCTCTTCCTCGGTGTAGCCGAAGGTCTGCTGGCGGCGGGTGACCGAGGCGTGGGTGTGGACGATGTGCTCGCGCTCGGGCAGGTCCGTCAGCTCGATCTCGCCGGTCTCCAGCCATTCGGCGTAGGGGGCGGCGGCGGCCAGCTCGTTCTTGATCTCGTCGTCCTCGATGATCCGCTTCTGGGCGGTGTCGACGAGGAACATCCTGCCGGGCTGCAGGCGGCCCTTGCGGACGACCTTGGCCGGGTCGATGTCGAGGACGCCGACCTCGGAGCCGAGGACGACGAGGCCGTCGTCGGTGACCCAGTAGCGGCCGGGGCGCAGACCGTTGCGGTCGAGGACCGCGCCGACCTGGGTGCCGTCGGTGAAGGTGACGCAGGCCGGGCCGTCCCAGGGCTCCATCATCGTGGAGTGGTACTGGTAGAACGCGCGGCGGGCCGGGTCCATGGAGGTGTGGTTCTCCCACGCCTCCGGGATCATCATCAGCACGCTGTGCGGCAGCGACCGGCCGCCGAGGTGGAGCAGCTCCAGGACCTCGTCGAAGGAGGCCGAGTCGGAGGCGTCCGGGGTGCAGATCGGGAAGATGCGGTCCAGGGCGCCGTCACCGAAGGCGCCGGAGGCCAGCTGGGACTCGCGGGCCTTCATCCAGTTCCGGTTGCCCTTGACCGTGTTGATCTCGCCGTTGTGCGCGACGAAGCGGTACGGGTGGGCGAGCGGCCAGGACGGGAAGGTGTTCGTCGAGAACCGGGAGTGGACCAGGGCGAGCGTCGACGCGAAGCGGCGGTCGGAGAGGTCCGGGAAGAAGGGCTCCAGCTGGCCGGTGGTCAGCATGCCCTTGTAGACGATGGTCCGGGCGGAGAGCGACGGGAAGTAGACCCCGGCCTCGCGCTCGGCGCGCTTGCGCAGCACGAAGGCCTTGCGGTCCAGCTCGATGCCGGTGCTGCCGTTGCTCACGAACAGTTGCGAGAAAGCCGGCATGGTCGCGCGGGCGCCGTTGCCGAGCAGGTCGGGGGTGACCGGGACCTCGCGCCAGCCGAGGACCGTGAGGTTCTCCTCGGCGGCGATGGCCTCGATCCGCTCCACGGCGACGGCCTGTGCGGTGCCGTCGGCGGGGAGGAAGGCGATGCCGACGGCGTAGGCGCCGGCCTCGGGGAGCTGGAAGCCGGCGACCTCGCGCAGGAAGGCGTCCGGCACCTGGGAGAGGATTCCGGCGCCGTCGCCCGAATCCGGCTCGGATCCGGTGGCGCCCCGGTGCTCGAGGTTCCGCAGTACGGTCAGCGCCTGCTCGACGAGGGTGTGGGTCGCCTCGCCGGTGAGGTTCGCCACGAATCCGACGCCACAGGCGTCCTTCTCGTTGCGCGGGTCGTACATGCCCTGCTGGGCGGGGCGACCGTCCATGGGCGACCAGGCGGTGGTGCTGGGGCCGGTCGCGGAGTGCGTGGATGCGGAACGCATCGGCTCTCCCGTCGTCGTCGTGGCATATGTGCATAGCCGAGGGACGACGTTGGCCCTCTGCGAAATTTCGTGCAGGTTACATGATGACGGCAATCCCGAGAAGCGGATATGGCGTTCCAACATGCGGACTTCGCACGAGGCAGGAAAGAAGGACCTTCGCTGGGCTGCGGGGGCTCCTACATGGACTTCTGTGGACACAGCACGGGGCGAAGGTCCCGGCGCGAGGCGGGCATCGTTGCCCGGGCGCCCTGGTCTGATGCCCCGCGGTCACGGAATCGAAACCGCCGGGTAACGGACTACTTATGTTGCGTACTGCATAGTGTCTCACTCTCGCGGCGGTTAGCCTACGACGCCACCGATCCAGGTTCCCAGGATGTACGTCACACCGGCGGCCGCACCACCCAGGAGCAGCTGACGGGCGCCGCTGTACCACCAGGACCGGGCGGTGACCCGTGCGACGACCGCGCCGCAGGCGAAGAGCCCGATGAGCGCGAGCAGCACGGCCGGCCACAGGGCGGTCGCCCCGAGCAGGTAGGGCAGCAGGGGCAGCAGCGCGCCCAGCGCGAAGGACCCGAAGGACGAGACGGCGGCGACGAGCGGCGAGGGCAGGTCGTCCGGGTCTATCCCGAGTTCCTCGCGGGCGTGGATCTCCAGCGCCTGCTCCGGGTCGCGGGAGAGCTGCATGGCGACCTCGCGGGCGAGGGCGGGCTCGACGCCCCGCGAGACGTAGAGCTCGGCGAGCTCCTCCATCTCGTCGACGGGGTGCTTGCGCAGCTGCTGGCGCTCCACGTCCAGCTCGGCGAGGACCAGTTCGCGCTGCGAGGCGACGGAGGTGTACTCCCCGGCCGCCATCGAGAAGGCGCCGGCCGCGAGGCCCGCCAGGCCGGTGATGACGATCGTCTGCGGGGCGACGGCACCGCCGGCCACACCGGTCATCAGCGCGAGGTTGGAGACGAGGCCGTCCATGGCGCCGAACACGGCGGGCCGCAGCCATCCGCCGTTGACGTCGCGGTGGGTGTGGTTGTCGCGGTGGGCGGTGTGCAGCGGCGCTTCGATGTCGATGATGGACATGCGTCGAATCTCCCCTTTTCGTACGAGTGGGTACGCGAAGGCACCGCGCAGCCGTGCCCACCATCCGGGCACCCCCTGAACACCTCGAAACTACGCACGATTTCTGCCGCCCGCCAGCAAGGAAGGCCGTACTTACCTGGGGTTTCGCGGGTCGGCGACCGGGTGACGGCGACGTTCGCGGGGCGTTTCGCGGCGAGCGACAAACCTCATGCCGTGGCACAAATCCCCCAAGGGCTCATCATGAGTCCCATCAAGTGGAGAGGCGCGCCATGGAGCTGATCGCATCCCTTCCGCAGGCCCATCCGCAGGTCGTCCTCGAACGGGCCAGGGGCGCTCTTCTCGGCCTCGCGGTGGGCGATGCGCTGGGCGCCCCCGCGGAGAACATGAAGCCGTCGGAGATCCGGGCGAAGTGGGGCCGCATCGAGGGCTTCGTCTCGGACGACCCGGCGGGCACGGACGACACGGAGTACGCCATCTTCTCGGGCCTGCTGCTGGCCCGGCACGGCTCGGCGCTCACCGTCGCCCACGTCGAACGGGCCTGGCACCACTGGATCGCGGACCTGGACGAGGGCCCCTTCCGCGGGGCCGGCTTCTCGGAGCGCGGCACCCTGGAGAACCTCCGGCGGGGCCTGGCGGCGCCCATCTCGGCGCAGCACCGCCACGCCTGGAGCGACGGCCTCGCCATGCGGGCGGCCCCGTTCGGGGTGTTCGCGGCGGGCCGCCCGGCGGAGGCCGCCCGGCTCGTCGCCATCGACGGCTCGGTCAGCCACGACGGCGAGGGCATCTACGGGGGCCAGGCCGTGGCCGCCGGGGTCGCGGCGGCGATGGCGGGCGGCTCCCCCGCCTCCGTGGTCTCGGCGGCCCTGTCGGTCATCCCGTCCGACTCCTGGACGGCCCGCTCCCTGCGGCGCGCCGTCACCGCCGCCCCGCGCGGGGAGCGGGCGGTGCGGTCGGCGGTGGTCATCGGGGGCTACCCGTGGACGGACCTCGCCCCGGAGGCGGTGGGCCTGGCGTTCGGGGCCTTCGCCGCCTGCGCGGGCGACTTCTCCGCCTCCGTCCTGACCGCCGTCAACATGGGCCGGGACGCCGACACCACCGCCGCCGTGGCGGGTTCCCTGGCCGGGGCCCTGTCCGGCGCCGCCGCGATCCCCGCCGCCTGGGCATCGGCCATCGGCCCGGTCCGGGGCAGCTGCCTCCCCTCGATGCGGGGCTACCACGTCCTGGACATCGCGGACCTCCTCACCCCGGAAACCGAGCCGCCCCGATGACCCCGAACCCCACCCTGCCCCCGCCGCCGCCGCCGACTCCGACGGCAGCTCCGACCACGGCCCCGACTCCGGGTCCGGCCGCGAGCCCGGCTCCGGCCCCAGGCCCGACCGAGGGCCCGGCCCAGGCGGCGCCCCCGACTCCGACTCCCGCCCAGGCCACGGCTCCGGCGGCAGGCCTGGCCGCGGCCCCGGCCCCCGGAAGCCGCGGAGTGGTGGAAGCCGGCGGGGTGTCCGTCGCCCCGGCGGGCCCGGCCGGGCCAGGGTCCCGGCACGGCGTCGGGGGTCCGCCCCCGGCGTTCGTGCGGGTCCGGCTCCGGGAGGCCCCCGCGACCGGGCCCGGGGGGCCGCCCCCGGTCGCGGGGCCGGGCGGGGCGCGGGGAGCCTCCGCGCCCGGCGGCGCCCCGCGCCCGGAGACCCGTACCCCGGACGGACCTCCACCGGCACGCGCGCCGCGACGGATCGAGGGGCTCCTCCTCGGTCTCGCCGCCGGAGACGCCGCCGGCTGGCCCGCCGCCCGCCACCGCGCCAGCCGCATGCCCGAGTGGACCCGCCGCCTCACCCGCGAGCTCGACACCTTCGCCGAGCAGAACGCCACCACCACCCTCCCCGTCCCCATCGCCCTCAACCAGCCCCCCGAGCCGCTCCGCCTCGGCCCCTCCGACGACGCCGAATGGGCCGCCTTCGCGGCCGAGTCCGTCCTCACCGCCGCCGGGGTGCTGCTCAGCGACCTCTCCCGGTCCCGCCGCATGCGCGCCGCCATCGACCTCGCCTGGAACGCCCTGGCCTCCGAAATCGCCGCGGCAGCGGAACGCGCCCCCGAGGTCGAGTCCGCCGTGCTCCCCCTGCGCGCCCGCATCTCCGTCCGCGCCGGCCTCGGCAACCTCGCCGCCGGCCTGCGCCCGCCCGCCACCGGCCACGACAACCCGCACTACTTCGACGACGCCGCCTGCGTCCGCGCCTGCGTGCTCGCCGTGGTCCACCCCGGCGACCCCCGGGCCGCCGCGGACCTCGCCGAGTTCGACGCCCGCTACACCCAGGACGGCGACGGCGTCCACGGGGCACGCGCCATGGCCGCCGCCCTCGCCACGGCCCTCGCGGGCGCGGACACCGACACCGCCGTCGACGCCGCCCTCGAACAGCTGCCCGCCGCCACCGAGATCGGCCGCAACGCCCGGCACGCCGTCGAACTCGCCCGCGCCGACGGCGGGGCCGGCGCGTTCGCCCTCGTCCCCCTCCTGGAACACCAGATCGTGGACCACGTCTACAGCTACGGCATCGCCGCCGCCGAGACCGTCCCCGTCGCCCTCGCCCTCGCCACCGCCGCCCGCGGCCGCGTCGCCGAAGCCGTCCCGGCCGCCGCCTGCCTCTCCCGCGTCGCGGACTCCGCCCCGGCCCTCGCGGGCGCCCTCACCGGAGCCCTCGGCGGCGGCGACTCCCTCCCCGCGGCCTGGCGCGAGGCCTGCCGCACCCTCTCCGGCTGCGCCCTGCCCCGCCTCGCCGGCACCGACCTCGTGGAACTGGCCGCCCTGCTCACCCGTACGGAACTCACCTCACCCAAGGGATGATTCGGACATGACGCTCACACTGGAGGACCGGTTCACCGGGGCCCTCGTCGGAGCCGCCGTCGGCGACGCGCTCGGCGGCCCCGTGGAGGGCTGGTCCCCCGACCGGATCGTGGAACGGCACGGCGGCCGCGTGCACGGCATCGTCGGCCCCTGGTACGAGGACTGGCGCACCGCCCGCCCCATCGCGCCGTACCACAAGGGCGACGGCCACGTCACCGACGACACCCTGATGACGCACGCGCTGGTCCGGGTGTACGCGACCGTCCGGGACCACCTGGACGCGTACGCGGTCGCCGACCACCTGGTCCCGGACCTGATGACGGTCCCCCGCTGGATCCCGGAACTGGAGGCGGAGGCCCTGCCCCTCCAGCGGGTGTTCCTCGCCGAGAAGTGGATCGTGACCCGGCTGCACTACGCGCACGCCGACCCCCGCGAGGCCGGCACCGGCAACATCGTCAACTGCGGTGCGGCGATGTACATGGCACCGGTCGGACTGGTCAACGCGGGCAACCCGGCCGCCGCGTACGCCGAGGCCCTCGACGTCGCCGGCGCGCACCAGTCCTCGTACGGGCGGGAGGCGGCGGGCGTCTTCGCGGCGGCGGTGGCGGCGGCCTGCGCACCGGGCGCGAGCGCCGCCTCGGTGGTGGAGACCGCCCTGGCCCTGGCGAAGGACGGCACCCGTGCCGCCATCGCCGCCGTGCGCGAAGTCGCCGCCCGGCACCGGGACTTCGAGTCGGCGCTGGCTCCGCTCCGGGAGGCAGTGGCCCCGTACGACTCGGTCGGCCCGGACTACCGCGCGCCCTCCCTCGGCGCCCGGCGGCCGTCCCGGCTGCACTCCATCGAAGAGCTCCCCGTCGCCCTCGGCATGCTGCTCGTAGCGGACGGCGCCTACGAGGCCGCCGTGCTCGGCGCCGTCAACTACGGCCGCGACTGCGACTCCACCGCCACCATGGCGGGCGCGATCGCGGGCGCGCTGGGCGGTGCGGGGGCCGTGCCCGAGGGGTGGGCCAAGCGGGTCGCCGAGGCCAGCCGCCTCGACCTGCACGGGCCGGCCGCGGAGCTGGCGGCGGTCGCCCGGGAGGTCTTCGCCCGCGACCGGGAGCGCCGCCGCGCCCACGAGACGGCCTTCACAGCCATCGCCTCCCCGCGGTGACGGGGGATCCGGCCGGGGAACCGGCCACGCCCGGTCACGGGGCCGGCGCCCGGGTGGCCCCCGTACGGCTGACCTGGGCGCAGCCCGAGGACCTGATCGGGCACGAGCTGCGGCAGGCCGCGGAGGACGGCCGGGACGCCGGGCCCGTGCTGCGCGCCTGGACGGCCGCGGGCGGCCGGCCGGCCCCCGTGCGGACCGGCGCCTCCCCCGCCCCGGCCCCGCCGGAACTCCGTGCCCTGGCCTCCCGACTGCTGGACGAACTCGCCGCCCTCCCGGCCCCGTCGGCCGCGACGGAACCCACCGCCTGGCCGGCGATCCGGGCCACCTGGCCCCCGGTCCCCCCGGCACCCGCCCCGGAGGACCCACGGGCCGCGTCCCGCCCCGGGCGGAGCCCCGCCACCCAGGACTCCCGGCCGCACGGTCCGGACCGTCCCGCGCCCGCGACCGGATCCCCGTACCCCGGTCCGCGAGGCACGGGAACGGACCCCGGCCGGCCGGCCCACGGAACCGGGCCCCTGGACCGCGACCCCACTGCGGAGGCGCGCCACGCCCGCCTCCCGGGCCACCACCCCCGGAGCCCCGGTGCGCGGGCCGCCGGGGTCACCGCACCGCCCCCGGACCGGGGTCCGGGCGAGGCGGGGCCGGCGGCGGCAGGCGGACCGCACCAGCGGAACCGGACGGCCGAGCGGCCCGCCGCACCAGGACCGGCGCCCGGGCTGGGCGCCGGGCCGGAGCCGGAATCGGGGCCGGGGCGCGGGTGCGGCGCCGGGCCGGAGCCGGAATCGGGGCCGGGGCGCGGGTGCGGGGCCGGGGGCCGGTCGGGCCTCGGGCCCGATCCCGTGCTGCGCCGCAGGCTGGAGGCCGCCTGGCTCGGCCGGGCCGTCGGCTGCGTGCTCGGCAAGCCCGTCGAGAAGCTCCCCCTCGACGGCATCCGCGCCCTCGCCCGCGCCACCGGCAACTGGCCGCTGGCCGACTGGTTCACCGCCCGCGGCGTCCCCGCGGAGCTCCTCGCCGCCCACCCGTGGAACCGCCGCTCCGCCGCCACCTCCCTCGCCGAGAACATCGACGGCGTCCCCGAGGACGACGACCTCGACCACCCCCTCCTCGGCCTCCTCCTGCTCCAGCGGCACGGCAAGGCCTTCGCCACCGCCGACCTCGCCCGCCTCTGGCTGGACGAGCTCCCGGCCGGCCGCGCCTTCACCGCCGAACGCGTCGCCTACCGCAACCTCCTCCTCGGCCTGGAGCCCCCGGAGACCGCCACCCACCACAACCCCTTCCGCGAGTGGATCGGGGCCCTGATCCGCGCCGACGTGCACGGCTGGACCAACCCCGGCGACCCGTCCGCCGCCGCCGAACAGGCCTACCGGGACGCCACCCTCACCCATACCGCCAACGGCGTGTACGCCGCCCTCTTCACCGCCGCGACGATCGCCGAGGCCGCCGGCGGCCGGGCCGACGTGCACACCGCGCTCCGGGCCGGGCTGGCCGTCGTACCGCCCCGCTCGCGCCTCGCCGACGCCGTCCGCTTCGGGATCCGTACCGCCCGCGACGAGGCGGACTTCGACCGGGTCGTGGACCGGCTGCACGCCTGCTACGGCCACTACCACTGGGTGCACGCCCTCCCCAACACCGCCCTGATCGCCGCCGCCCTCACCCACGCCGACGGGGACTTCACCCACTCCGTGTGCCGGGCCGTCTCCGGCGGCTGGGACACCGACTCCAACGGCGCCACGGCCGGCTCGGTCGCGGGGATCCTGACGGGGTCCCCCGACCGCATCCCGGAGCGCTGGACGGCGCCCCTCAAGAACCGCCTCGCCACCACCGTCGCCGGATTCGACGGCATCGGCTTCGACACCCTCGCCCACCTCACCGCCCAGGAGGCAGCCCGATCATGACGGCCATCGCCGTGCTCGGCAGTACGAACATGGACCTCGTCGCCTACGTGCCCCAGGCACCCCGTCTCGGGGAGACCGTCACCGGACGGGAGTTCCGCACCGTCCCCGGCGGCAAGGGCGCCAACCAGGCGGTGGCCGCCGCCCGCCTCGGCGGGGAGGTGGTGATGATCGGCGCCGTCGGGGCGGACGAGTTCGGCGTACGGCTGCGCTCCGCGCTCACCGCGGCCGGGGTCGAGACGGCCGCGCTGCGCACCGTCGAGACGGCCAGCGGCACGGCGCACATCACGGTCGACGACGAGGGCGCCAACAGCATCGTCGTGATCCCCGGCGCGAACGGCACCGTCACCGGTCTGGAGGCGGGCGACGCCTCCCGCATCGGGGCCGCCGACTGCCTGCTGCTCCAGCTCGAACTCCCCCTGGAGGCCGTCCTCGCGGGCGCCGCGGCCGCCCGCGAGCAGGGGGTCCGTACGGTCCTCACCCCGGCCCCCGCGCGTCCGCTGCCGCGGGAACTGCTGGAGCTGATCGACCTCCTGGTGCCGAACGAGCACGAGGCGGCGGCCCTCACCGGCCGCACCGATCCCCTCGCAGCGGCGGAGGCCCTGCTGCGCGACGTGCCGGAGGTGGTGGTGACCCTGGGCGCGGCCGGCGCCCTGTACGCGGCACGCGGGCGGGAGCCGGTGACCGTAGCGGCGCCCCGGGTGCGGGCGGTGGACACCACCGCCGCCGGGGACACCTTCGTGGGGGCCCTCGCCGTGGCCCTCGGGGAGGGCCGTCCGATGCCCGGGGCACTGGACTGGGCCTCCCGGGCGGCCGCCCTGTCGGTGCAGCGCCACGGCGCCCAGGACTCGATGCCGACCCGCGCCGAGGTCGACCACCCGACGGCCCCGCCCCCGGCCCGGAACCCGGCCCCGGCCCCCGGCGCCGGGACCGGCTCCCGCGCCGACTCCCGGACCGACACCGGCACCGGGACCGACACCGGCACCGGCACCGCCGCTCGGGTGGAAGCCGGATCCGGGCCGGGGGCCGACCCTGCCGACCCGGCCGCCGCCGCCGGCGCCGCCGGGACCGCCGCCGGGGCCCGGCCCGGGTGCGGGGGTGACCTGTGAGGGCCCCCGGGTTCGGGCCCCGCTCCCCGGGGCCGCTGGAAGGGCTCCGGGTGCTCGACCTCGCCACCCTCTTCGCCGGGCCGCTCGCCGCCACCCTGCTCGGGGACTTCGGTGCCGAGGTGGTCAAGGTCGAGCACCCCGACCGCCCCGACCCCTCCCGCGGCCACGGCCCCGCCAAGGACGGCGTCGGGCTGTGGTGGAAGCTGCTCGGGCGGAACAAGCGGACGATCACCCTCGACCTGTCCACCCCCGGCGGCCGGGACACCCTGCTGCGGCTGGCCGCCACCGCCGACGTGGTCGTCGAGAACTTCCGCCCCGGCACCCTGGAGAAGTGGGGTCTGGGCTGGCCGGAGCTGTCGGCCGCCAACCCGCGCCTGGTGCTGGCCCGCGTCACGGCGTTCGGCCAGCGGGGCCCGTACGCCCACCGGCCCGGCTTCGGCACCCTCGCCGAGGCCATGAGCGGCTTCGCCGCGATCACCGGCGAGCCGGACGGCCCGCCCACCCTGCCGCCCTTCGGCCTCGCCGACTCGATCGCCGCGCTCACCACCGCGTACGCCGTGATGACGGCGCTCGCGGGACGGGACCGCACCGGCCGCGGGCAGGTCGTGGACCTGGCGATCATCGAGCCGATCCTCACCGTGCTGGGCCCCCACCCGCTCTGGTACGACCAGCTCGGCTACGTCCAGCCGCGCACCGGAAACCGCTCCACCAACAACGCGCCCCGCAACACCTACTGCAGCGCGGACGGCCGCTGGCTGGCCGTCTCCACCTCGGCGCAGTCCGTCGCCGAGCGGGTGCTGCGGCTGGTCGGCCGGCCGGAGCTGATCGCGGAGCCCTGGTTCGCGACCGGCTCCGGGCGGGCCGCCCACGCGCACGTCCTCGACGAGGCGGTGGGCGGCTGGATCGGCCGCCACAAGGCCGACGACGTGGTCGCCGCCTTCGAGGAGGCCGAGGCTGCGGTGGCCCCGGTCTACGACGTCCGGGACGTGATGGCCGACCCGCAGTTCGCCGCACTGGACACGGTCACCGAGGTCGAGGACCCCGAGCTGGGCCCGGTCCGCATGCAGAACGTCCTCTTCCGGCTGTCCGCGACCCCCGGCGGGATCCGCTGGGCGGGCCGCCCGCACGGCGCCGACACCGATGCCGTCCTGACCGAGCTCGGCCTGACCGGGGCCGAGATCGCCGCCCTCCGAACGGAGCGTGCACTGTGATCCTGACCTGGCTCTACGCCCCCGGGGACCGCCCCGAGGTGGTGGCCAAGGCCCTGCGGTGCGGGGCGGACGCCGTCATCGTCGACCTGGAGGACTCGGTATCGGCCTCCCGCAAGGAGTACGCCCGCGCGGCCACCGCCGAGCTGCTCAGCGAGCGGCCCCCGGTCCCCGTCCACGTCCGCGTCAACGCGCTCGGCTCCCCCTGGGCCGGCGCCGACCTCACCGCGCTGGTCCGGCTGCGCGGGCTCGCGGGACTGCGGCTGCCGAAGATCGACGCCCCCGAGCAGATCGGCCGGGTCGCCGACCGGGCGGGCGGGGTGGCCCTGTACGCGCTGCTGGAGTCCGCACTGGCCGTGGAGCGGGCCTACGAGATCGCCCGCGCACACCCGTCCCTGCACGGGCTGACCCTCGGCGAGGCCGATCTCCGGGCCGACCTGGGCGTCACCGCGGAGGCCGGGCTGGACTGGCCGCGCTCCCGGGTGGTGGTCGCCGCCCGCGCGGCCGGGCTGGCGCCGCCGGCCCAGTCGGTGTTCCCGGACATCCGGGACCTGGAGGCACTGGCCGCCTCCTGCGCGCGCGGCCGGGCGCTCGGGTTCCTCGGCCGGGCGGCGATCCACCCCCGCCAGCTCCCGGTGATCGAGGGGGCCTACCTCCCCCGGCCCGAGGAGGTCACCGCCGCCGAGGAGATCGTCACCGCCGCCCGGGCCACCCCGGGGGCCCTGGCCCTGCCCGACGGCCGCTTCGTGGACCCGGCCGTGGTGGCCGCGGCCCACCGCACCCTGACCCTCTCCCGCCGGGCGGACGCGCGCTGACCCCGGGTACGCCGGAGGGGGCGCCGCGGCCCGCGCGACGCCCCCTCCGGTGGGACCCGTTCAGCTCTTGTCGGCCTCGGCCCCGGCCTCGGCCCCGGCCTCGGCCCCGGTGCCGGTGCCGGGCTTGCGCAGATCGGCCTTGACGGCCCCCTCGGGCTCCTTGGCGTCGCCGGTCTTGGCGTCGCCGGTCTTGGCACCACCGGCCCCGGCGTCGAGCGCCGCCGCCTCGGCGGGACCGCCGGAGGCACCCGCACCGGTCTCCGGTTCCACGACCTCCTCGCGGCCCGGCCGCAGCTTCGCCGAGAGGACGAAGTAGACCACCGCGAGGATGAAGACCACGATCGCGGTCCAGACGTTCAGCCGCACCCCGAGGATGTGGTGCGCCTCGTCGACCCGCATGTACTCGATCCAGCCGCGGCCCAGGCAGTACGCGGCCACGTACAGGGCGAAGGCCCGGCCGTGCCCGAGCTTGAAGCGGCGGTCGGCCCAGATCACCAGCGCCGCGACGCCGAGGCACCACAGCGATTCGTAGAGGAAGGTCGGGTGGTAGGTGCCGGCGACCCGGTTGGGCCCTTCGCTGATCTTCAGCGCCCACGGCAGGTCGGTGGCGCGCCCGTAGAGCTCCTGGTTGAACCAGTTGCCCCAGCGGCCGAAGGCCTGGGCGATGGCGATGCCGGGGGCCAGGGCGTCGGCCCAGGCGGGCAGCGGGATGCCGCGCAGCCTGCAGCCGATCCAGGCTCCGACCGCGCCGAGCGCGATCGCGCCCCAGATGCCCAGGCCGCCTTCCCAGATCTTGAAGGCGTCGACCCAGTCGCGGCCTTCGCCGAAGTAGAGCTGGTAGTCGGTGATCACGTGGTAGAGGCGGCCGCCGACGAGGCCGAACGGCACCGCCCACACGGCGATGTCCGCGACCGTGCCCGGCTTTCCGCCGCGCGCGATCCACCGCTTGTTGCCGAGCCAGACGGCGACGAAGACGCCGATGATGATGCAGAACGCGTAGCCGCGGAGCGGGATCGGTCCGAGATGGATCACGCCGGTCGACGGACTGGGGATATAGGCAAGGGTCATGGCAGACATGACGCTACCCTGCCGGGCGGTACCGACCGCAACCCGCCCGGCAAGCTGAAACCAAAACCACACACGGCGAAGGCCGGCCGGTCACTCCTGGGCTGCCCCCGCTGCCCCCTTGGACAGGGACTTCGAGCCGCCCGACCCGGACGCCCTGCCCGAGGCCGACGCCGACGGGGACGCGGCGGCCGACGGAGACGCCGAGCCGGAGGGCTTGCCCTTCGGGACCCCGGCGGCGGCCTCGACCTTCGCCTTCAGCTTCTGGGGGGTGAGCGGATCGGCCTGGTCGGCGAAGATGTCCTTGCCGTCGAGCAGGACGGTCGGGGTGCCGCGGAACTTGCCGGCCGCGAAGGCCCCGTGCGACTTGCCGACCCAGCTGTTGTGCGTGCCGTCCTCCACGCAGGAGCGGAACGCGGCGGTGTCCAGGCCGTCCACCTTCCCGGCCAGCTCCAGCAGCCTGGCGTTCTTGCCGTAGGCGTCGTCGGTCTCCTCCGGCTGGTTCTGGAAGAGGAGGTCGTGGTAGGCGGCGAACTTTCCGGCGTCCTGGGCGCAGGCGGCGGCGTTGGCGCCCTTGAGCGAGCCGCTGCCGCCCATGTTCCCGTCGATCAGGGTGACGAGGTGGTACTCGACCTTGAGCAGCCCCCTGGACTCCAGGTCGTGGATGGTGTCCCGGTAGTTGGTCTCGAAGGCCTTGCAGGCGGGGCAGCGGAAGTCCTCCCAGACGGTCAGCTGGGACTTGGCCCCGGCCGGACCGGTCTGGATGGCGAGCGCGTCCTTGCCGGTGGCTCCCGACGGCGCGGCCACCGGACCGGCCTTGGCGGACTTGTCCCCGGACCCGGTGTTGGCGGCGATCAGGCCGACCACGGCCGCCAGGCCGAGGACGCCGACCACCGCCGCCGAGACGATGAGGGTCCGCCGGCGCTTGTCCCGGGTCTTCTGCCGCTCGCGCTCCTGCTGGAGTCGCTCCCGGGCCGATCGTTTCGTCGTCGCATCGCGGTTCGCACCGTCGTTCTTCTCGCTCACGTTCGGCCAAACGAAGCGGGGAGGCACTCGCGTGCCTCCCCGCTCCCGTTTCCACTCGATCGGGCTACAGAACCCCCGTCGGGGCCCGCCCGGCGTCAGGACCTGCGTACGCCTTCCGCGAGCTCGCCCGCCAGGGCCCGTACGGCGGCCAGCCCGGCCTGCTCGTCCGGCGCGTCCAGCAGCAGCTTCACGAAGGCCGAACCGACGATCACGCCGTCGGCGAAGCTCGCCACCTGCTTGGCCTGGACGGGGTTGGAGACGCCCAGACCCACGCAGACCGGCAGCTCGGTGGTGGTGCGGGTGCGGCGCACCAGCTCCTGGGCCTCGTTGCCGACGGACTCGCGGGTGCCGGTGACGCCCATGAGCGAGGCGGCGTAGACGAAGCCGGAACCGGCGGCCGTGATGGTCGCCAGGCGCTCGTCACGGCTGCTGGGGGCCACGACGAACACGGTCGCCAGACCGTGCTCCGCCGCGTGCTCGCGCCACAGCGCGGACTCCTGGACCGGAAGGTCGGGCAGGATGCAGCCCGCGCCGCCCGCCGCCGCCAGCTCGGCGGTGAACCGCTCGACGCCGTAGCGGTCGATGGGGTTCCAGTAGGTCATGACGAGGATCGGGACCCCGGTGGCCTCGAAGGTCTCGCGCACGGTCCGCAGCACGTCGGCGATCTTGACGCCGCCGCGCAGGGCGATGTCGTCGGCCGTCTGGATGACCGCGCCGTCCAGGACGGGGTCGCTGTGCGGCAGACCGATCTCCACGACGTCCGCGCCGCCCGCGATGATCGCCTTGGCGGCCTCGATGGCGCCGTCGACGGTCGGGAACCCGGCCGGGAGGTAGGCGACGAGGGCCGCGCGGTCCTCGGACTTCGCCTTCGCGAGGGTGGCGCTCAGCAGTTCGATGTTGCCCTGGTTGCTCACTTGTTCTCCCCCTCGGTCCCGTTCTCGGACGTGCCGTCGTACAGGCCGAAGTAGCGTGCGGCCGTGTCCATGTCCTTGTCGCCGCGGCCGGACAGGTTGACCACGATCAGGCCGTCCTTGCCCAGCTCCTTGCCCAGGTCGAGGGCTCCGGCGAGGGCGTGCGCCGACTCGATGGCCGGGATGATGCCCTCGGTGCGGGACAGCAGGCGCAGGGCCTGCATGGCGGCGTCGTCGGTGACCGCGCGGTACTCGCCGCGGCCGGTGTCCTTGAGGTAGGAGTGCTCGGGGCCGATGCCCGGGTAGTCCAGACCCGCGGAGATCGAGTAGGGCTCGGTGATCTGGCCCTCCTCGTCCTGGAGGACGTAGGAACGGGAGCCGTGCAGGATGCCGGGCTCGCCCGCGGTCAGGGTCGCCGCGTGCTCGCCGGTCTCCACGCCGTGTCCGGCGGGCTCGAAGCCGACCAGGCGGACGTCGGCGTCCGGGATGAAGGCGTGGAAGAGGCCGATGGCGTTGGAGCCGCCGCCGACGCAGGCCGCGACGGCGTCGGGCAGGCGGCCCGCGCGCTCCAGGATCTGGCGGCGGGCCTCGACGCCGATGACGCGGTGGAAGTCGCGGACCATGGCCGGGAAGGGGTGCGGTCCGGCGACGGTGCCGAAGAGGTAGTGGGTCTCCTCGACGTTGGCGACCCAGTCGCGGAACGCCTCGTTGATGGCGTCCTTGAGGGTGCGCGAGCCCGACTTCACGGCGATGACCTCGGCGCCGAGCATGCGCATGCGGGCCACGTTCAGGGCCTGGCGCTGGGTGTCGATCTCGCCCATGTAGATGGTGCAGTCGAGGCCGAAGAGGGCGCAGGCGGTGGCGGTGGCCACGCCGTGCTGGCCGGCGCCGGTCTCGGCGATGACGCGGGTCTTGCCCATGCGCTTGGTGAGCAGCGCCTGGCCCAGCACGTTGTTGATCTTGTGCGAGCCGGTGTGGTTGAGGTCCTCGCGCTTGAGGAAGATCCGGGCGCCGCCCGCGTGCTCGGCGAAGCGGGGCACCTCGGTGAGGGCGCTGGGCCGGCCCGTGTAGTTGACCATGAGCTCGTTGAGCTCGGCGGCGAAGGCCGGGTCGCCCTTGGCCTTCTCGTACTCGACGGCGACCTCGTCCACGGCGGCGACCAGCGCCTCCGGGATGAACTTGCCGCCGAAGTCACCGAAGTAGCCCTCGGTGTTCGGGACGTGACCCTCCGGGTCCGGGATGAAGAACGAGCTGGTGGACATGGCCACTACTCCTACGTGTACGGAATGCGCGACGGGGGGCTGGTTGCACCGTATTGCGCCGTCGGTCCGCGGCCCGCGCACCCCGCTGGGGGTGCGCCGCCGTGCGGACGCCCGGCCCGCGCCGGAGCCTGGGGCTCGGGCACGGGGCCGTGCGCGACCTCCCGTCCGGCACGTCTTCGCGTACCGGGCCGGGGCGGCCGTCGTCTACAGCGCGGCTCCGCCGCGCCATCGCATTCCGTTGACCTGACCGGGCTCGGAGCCGATCACGTACCGCACCCGCCGGCCGTGCACGCGCCGGGCCGGGGCGCGGCAGCCGCGGGGGCGGCAGCCGCGCGCCAGGGGCGCGTGCGCCGTCGGCACGCCGGCCGGGCCGTGGCCCGGTCGGGTGCGGACGGAGGGGCGGGAAGGAGGCATGGGAAGGGTCAGCTCCGGCCGTGGCGCAGGGCGGGGTGGGCTCCGGCGGCGACGAGGTCGGCGACGGCCGCCTTCGGGTCGCGTCCGGTGACCAGGGACTCTCCGACGAGGACGGCGTCGGCGCCCTCGTTGGCGTACGCGATCAGGTCGTGCGGTCCGCGGATGCCGGACTCGGCGACCTTCACGATGTGGGGCGGGATCTCTCCGACGATCCGCTCGAAGGTGGAGCGGTCGACCTTGAGGTCCTTGAGGTTGCGCGCGTTGACGCCGATGATCTTGGCGCCCGCGGCGACGGCCCGCTCGATCTCCTCCTCGTCGTGGACCTCCACGAGCGGGGTGAGGCCGATGGACTCGGCCCGCTCGATGAGGGAGACGAGGGCCTCCTGGTCCAGGGCAGCGACGATCAGCAGCACGAGGTCGGCGCCGTAGGCGCGGGCCTCCCACAGCTGGTACGCCGTGACGATGAAGTCCTTGCGCAGGATCGGGATGTCCACGCGGGCGCGGACGGCCTCCAGGTCGGCCAGCGAGCCGCCGAAGCGGCGCTGTTCGGTGAGGACGGAGATGACCGCCGCACCGCCGGCCTCGTAGTCGGCGGCGAGCCCGGCCGGATCGGCGATCGCGGCCAGCGCGCCCTTGGAGGGGCTGGAGCGCTTGACCTCGCAGATCACCTTGACGCTGTCGCCACGCAGGGCGGCGACACCGTCCTTGGCCTGGGGCGCCTTGGCGGCACGCTCCTTGAGCTCGTCGAGGCTCACGCGGGCCTGCCGTTCGGCAAGGTCTTCGCGGACCCCTTCGATGATCTCGTCGAGCACACTCACGCGAGCGGCCCCCTTCCGGGTTGATGACGGTCGGCCGCCTTGCAGACACGTTCCACTGCAAGGTCAGCACTCAAATGGTATCCGCAGCTCTCTACGCGCTCTGCACTGACTTCGCGGTTTCCCATTGACTGGACAGTCGGAATATGGCATTCCCATGGCTCCCCGCAAGGGGCGCCGCGCTTCACGGGGCGAGAGCGGAACCAAACGGGAGATTTCGGACGATCGAGAAGAGCAGCACCAGCGCGCCGATCCCCCACCAGTACGCCGGCCGCAGCGCGATCCGCGGCGCCGGACGGCCGCCGAAGGCCCGCACCAGCCACAAGGCCAGGAAACCGGCGAAGACGAAGTAGCCCGCGACGGCCACGGCATTGGCGCCGAGCGCCGCGGCGAGGTCCCCCTGGGCGAAGGCGTGCGCGCTGCGCAGCCCGCCGCAGCCCGGACACAGGATCCCGGTCAGCCGCAGCAGCGGGCACACCGGGTAGTGACCGGGCTCGTTCGGGTCCACGGTGCCCACGTACGCGAAGGCGGCCACGGCCCCGGCCAGGGTGAGCACCGGCGCGACGGCCCGCCGGACCCGCGGCACCGCCGCGGGCGACGGCTCGGGCGGTACGGGCCACCGGGGCCCGGACCCGCCGGGCGGGGCGGCGGGAGCGGGGGCGGCGGGGGTGCGAGAGGCGTCCACCCGCTGATTCTCTCCGGTCATGACAAAAGGCGCAGCCCGACCGGGCCGCGCCTTTCGAACCGCGGGATCCGCGGGAACCGCGCTCAGACCTTGGCGGGAACGCGGTTGGCGGCGATGACCTCGGCGAGGTCGCGGTGGGCGGCCTTCGGCGCGCCCATGCCCGCGGCCCGCATCGCGAGACCGACGACTCCGCCGAGCGCGACGACGACGAGACCCGCCCAGAACCCGAGCGGGTTCGCCAGCACCATGAAGGCGCCGGAGACGCAGAAACCGATGAAGGCGATGATGACACCGGTCCAGGCGGCCGGGGTGTGTCCGTGGCTCGTGCCCGCCATGAGTTGCTCCTCGTTGCTCTGTCGCACGTGCGGTACGCACGCTCACTGTCATTGTCCCGCACGGGGCGTGCGGATTCTCCACTGGGTGGGGCTTAGTGGGTGGGGTCCTCGCCCCGGTCCAGAGCCTTCCACAGGTCCTCCGGCCGGTCCGGGTCCACCGCCGCGGGAGTCCTGTGGCGCGGGCTGCCGTCGCGCTCGTAGCGGCCGCCCATGGCGGGCCAGCCACGGCCGAAGCGGACCGCGAGGAGCCCGGCGAGCAGGATCAGGACCGCGCCCGCGGCCGTGATGTACGGCCAGGCCGTATGGGTCAGTTCGGCCGCCCGGGCGGCGGTGTCGGCCGTGGCGGTGACGGCCCGTTCGTCGAGCGCCCGGTGGTCGTCGGCGGCGGCCACCGCGGACAGCGCCCCGCCGAGGCCGCTCAGCGCGAGCAGGACGGACACCAGCAGCCGCCCGCGGCCCCGTACGGCGAACACCGCCACCAGGGCCGCGAGGCCGACGATGGCCAGGGCCGCGGGCAGGCCCGTGACGGCCCGCCCGTCCGCCGTCAGCGGGAGCGAGCCGCCTCCCACGGCGGCGCTGCCCCGGGCCCAGACGCGGCCGGAGGCGAGCAGGACGACGGTGGCGCCGAGCGCGCCGAGCAGCAGGGCGACGGCCACGCTGCGGCGGGCGCTCCCGGCCTCGGGGGCCTCGGCGTCGGCGGGGGCGGCGGGGGGTGGGGGTACGGCACTCACGTACCCCACTATCCCCTACGCCCTCAGCCGTGGTGGAGGCGGTTCGCCGCTCCCACGGCGCGGAGCACGGCGGCCGCCTTGTTGCGGCACTCCAGGTCCTCCAGCTCCGGTACCGAATCCGCGACCACACCCGCTCCGGCCTGCACGTACGCCGTCCCGTCGCGCAGCAGCGCGGTGCGGATGGCGATCGCCGTGTCGGAGTCGCCCGCGAAGTCGAGGTAGCCGACGCACCCGCCGTAGAGGCCCCGGCGGGAGGGCTCCAGCTCCTCGATGATCTGCATGGCGCGCGGCTTGGGGGCGCCCGAGAGGGTGCCGGCCGGGAAGCAGGCGGTGAGCACGTCGAAGGCGGTCTTGCCCTCCGCGACCCGCCCGGTGACGGTGGAGACGATGTGCATGACGTGCGAGTAGCGCTCGATGCTCATGAAGTCCACGACCTCGACCGAGCCCGGCTCGCAGACCCGGCCCAGGTCGTTGCGCCCGAGGTCGACGAGCATCAGGTGCTCGGCGCGCTCCTTGGGGTCGGCCAGCAGCTCCTCGGCGAGCTCGTTGTCCCGCTGCGGGGTCGCGCCGCGGTGCCGGGTGCCGGCGATGGGGTGGACCATGGCCCGCCCGTCCTCGACCTTGACCAGCGCCTCGGGGCTGGACCCGACCACGTCGAAGCCGTTCTCGAAGCGGAAGAGGTACATGTACGGGGACGGGTTCGTGGCCCGCAGGACGCGGTACACGTCCAGTGCGGAGGCGCTGCAGGGGGTCTCGAACCGCTGCGAGGGCACCACCTGGAAGGCCTCGCCGGCCCGGATGCGCTCCTTGACGTCCTCGACGGCGGCCTGGAACTGCTCTCCGCCCCAGAGCGCCTCGAAGGCGGGCAGCTCGGACTCCGGGAGCGGGGCCGGTACGTAGGGCGCGGGCCGGGCGAGGTCCGCCTCCATGGCGTCGAGGCGGGCGACGGCGTCCGCGTAGGCCTCGTCGGCGCCGGTGTCGAGCGCGTTGTGGTTGATCGCGTTGGCGATCAGCAGGACCGTGCCGTCCCAGTGGTCGAGGACCGCCAGGTCGGAGGTGAGCAGCATGGTGAGCTCGGGGAGCCGCAGGTCGTCGGAGGTGTGCTCGCCGATGCGCTCCAGCCGGCGGACGATGTCGTAGCCCAGGTAGCCGACCATGCCGCCGGTGAAGGGGGGCATCCCGCCCGCGAGGTCGCGGGGGGTGTGCAGGGCCTCGACGGTGGCGCGCAGCGCCTGCAGCGGGTCGCCGTCCGTGGGGACGCCGACGGGCGGGGTGCCGATCCAGTGCGCCTGGCCGTCCTTGACGGTCAGGGTGGAGGCGCTGCGGACGCCGACGAAGGAGTAGCGGGACCAGGAGCGGCCGTTCTCGGCGGATTCGAGGAGGAAGGTGCCCGGGCGTTCGGCTGCCAGCTTCCGGTAGAGCCCGACGGGGGTGTCCCCGTCGGCCAGGAGTCGGCGGCTCACGGGGATGACGCGGCGGTCGGCCGCGAGCTTGCGAAACGTCTCAAGATCCATGGCGGGGGAACCTACCTAGCTATTCGGCGGCCAGCGGAAGGACATCGGCGTCGAAACACGTGCGGGCGCCGGTGTGGCAGGCGGCGCCGACCTGGTCGACCTTGACGAGCAGGGTGTCCGCGTCGCAGTCGAGGGCCACCGACTTCACGTGCTGGACGTGGCCGGAAGTGTCCCCCTTGACCCAGTACTCCCGGCGGCTGCGGGACCAGTAGGTGCAGCGGCCGGTGGTCAGGGTCCGGTGCAGGGCCTCGTCGTCCATCCAGCCGAGCATGAGCACCTCGCCGGTGTCGTACTGCTGGGCGATGGCCGGTACCAGACCGTCCGCGGAGCGCTTGAGGCGGGCGGCGATGGCGGGATCGAGTGAGGACGTACTCATGCGGGCCATTGTGCCGCGTGATCGGGGCCGGAACGGATCACTGTCCGCCTGATGAGCACGCGCGGGGCGGTATCCGGCCGTAGGCTGTCGCGCATGTCTACCCATGCGAAGCGTGAACGCCTGCTGCTGGCGGACCTGTTGGAGGCGGCCGGGCCGGAGGCGCCGACGCTGTGCGAAGGCTGGCGGGCGCGGGAGCTCGCGGCGCACGTGGTGGTCCGGGAGCGGCGCCCGGACGCGGCGGGCGGCCTGCTGCTGAACGCGCTCAAGGCCCGCCTGGACCGGGCGATGGCGGAGTACGCGGCCAAGCCGTACGAGGAGCTCATCCAGCTGATCCGGACGGGGCCGCCCCGGATGTCGGTGTACGCGCTGAAGCAGATCGACGAGGCCGCCAACGCGGTGGAGTTCTACGTCCACGCGGAGGACGTGCGGCGGGCGCAGCCGGACTGGTCGCCGCGGGCGCTGGACCCGGTGTTCTCGGACGCGCTCTGGTCCCGCCTGGAGAAACTGGCCCGCCTCACCGGGCGGCGCTCCCCGGTCGGGCTGGTCCTGCGGCGCCCGGACGGGCGGACGGCGGTGGCGCACAAGGGGGTGCCGGTGGTGACGGTCACCGGGGAACCGGGCGAACTGACGCTGTTCTGCTTCGGGCGGCAGGACGCGGCGGCGGTGGAACTGGAGGGCGAGAAGGAAGCGGTGTCCCGCCTGACGCGGGCGCAACTGGGCATCTGACTCCGCCGGACCCGGCCCCGCCGGCGATCGGGCGGCGGGGCACGGGGGGGGGGATCAGCGGACCGGGTGGCCCGCTTCGCGGAGGGCGGACTTGACCTCGGCGATCCGCAGGTCGCCGAAGTGGAACACCGAGGCCGCGAGCACCGCGTCGGCGCCCGCCTCGATGGCCGGCGGGAAGTGCTCCAGTCTGCCGGCGCCGCCGGAGGCGATCACCGGGACCGTGACGTGCCTGCGGACCGCCGCGATCATCTCGGTGTCGTAGCCGTCCTTCGTGCCGTCGGCGTCCATCGAGTTGAGCAGGATCTCCCCGGCGCCGAGTTCGGCGGCCCGGTGGGCCCACTCGACGGCGTCGATGCCGGTGCCCCGGCGGCCGCCGTGGGTGGTGACCTCGAAGGAGCCGGAGGCCGTGCGGCGGGCGTCGACGGACAGCACCAGGACCTGCCGGCCGAAGCGTTCCGCGATCTCCTGGATCAGCTCCGGGCGCGCGATGGCGGCCGTGTTCACGCCCACCTTGTCCGCGCCGGCCCGCAGCAGCTTGTCGACGTCGTCCGCCGTGCGGACGCCGCCTCCCACCGTCAGGGGGATGAAGACCTGCTCGGCGGTGCGGCGGACCACGTCGTAGGTGGTCTCGCGGTTGCCGGAGGAGGCGGTGATGTCCAGGAAGGTCAGCTCGTCGGCGCCTTCGGCGTCGTACAGCTTGGCCATCTCCACCGGGTCGCCGGCATCGCGCAGGTTCTGGAAGTTGACGCCCTTGACGACCCGGCCGTTGTCCACGTCCAGGCAGGGGATCACGCGTACGGCGAGGCTCATCCGGCCACCGCCTTGTACGCCTCGACCTCCACCTCGACGACCATCGACGGGTCGACGAAGCCGGAGACGATGATCATCGAGGCGGCGGGGCGGACGGTGTCGAAGAGGGCCTTGTGGGCGCGGCCCACCTCGTCCACGTCCCGGGCGTGCGTGAGGTACATCCGGGTGCGGACGACGTCGTCGGGGCCGAGCCCGGCCTCGGCGAGCGCCTTGAAGGCGACCTCGAAGGCCTTGACGGCCTGGTCGTACGGGCCGCCCCCGTCGGCCGCGGTGCAGCCGGAGACGAGGACGAGGCCGTTGGGGAGGGCGACGGCGCGCGAGTAGCCGATGACGTCCTCGTAGGGGCCGCCGGAGGAGATGCGGCGTACGTCTGCGGAGCTCATGCGGAGACCACCTTCAGGGCTTCTTCCAGGGTGAAGGCCTTGGCGTACAGGGCCTTGCCGACGATCGCGCCCTCGACGCCCTCGGGGACCAGCGCGGAGAGCGCGCGCAGGTCGTCCAGGGAGGAGATGCCGCCGGAGGCGACGACGGGGCGGTCGGTGGCGGCGCAGACGTTCTTCAGCAGCTCCAGGTTGGGGCCGGTGAGGGTGCCGTCCTTGCCGATGTCGGTGACGACGTAGCGGGCACAGCCCTCGGAGTCCAGGCGGGCGAGGGTCTCGTAGAGGTCGCCGCCCTCGCTGGTCCAGCCGCGGCCCTTGAGGGTGGTGCCGCGCACGTCCAGTCCGATGGCGATCTTGTCGCCGTGCTCGGCGATGGCCCTGGCGGCCCACTCCGGGGTCTCCAGGGCGGCGGTGCCGAGGTTCACGCGGGTGCAGCCGGTGGCGAGGGCCGCGGCGAGCGTGGCGTCGTCGCGGATGCCGCCGGACAGCTCGACCTTGATGTCCATGGCGCGGGTGATCCCGGCGACCAGGGCGCGGTTGTCACCGGTGCCGAAGGCGGCGTCCAGGTCGACGAGGTGCAGCCATTCGGCGCCGGAGCGCTGCCAGGCGAGGGCCGCCTCCAGCGGGGAGCCGTAGGAGGTCTCGCTGCCGGAGACGCCGTGGACGAGGCGCACGGCCTGGCCGTCGCGGACGTCGACCGCGGGGAGGAGCTCAAGCGTCTTCATCAGAGGGTCTCGATCCAGTTGGTGAGCAGCTGGGCACCGGTGTCACCGGACTTCTCGGGGTGGAACTGGGTGGCCCACAGGGCTCCGTTCTCCACGGCCGCGACGAAGGGACGGCCGTGGGTGGCCCAGGTGACCTTGGGCGCGCGGATGGCCGGGTTGGTGACCTCCAGGCTCCAGTCGTGCGCCGCGTAGGAGTGGACGAAGTAGAAGCGGGCGTCGGCGTCGAGCCCGGCGAAGGCCTGGCTGTCGGCGGGCGCGTCCACGGTGTTCCAGCCCATGTGGGGGACGACGGGGGCCTTGAGCGGGCCGACCGTGCCGGGCCACTCGTCGAGGCCCTCGGTCTCCACCCCGTGCTCGATGCCGCGCTCGAAGAGGATCTGCATGCCGACGCAGATGCCCATGACCGGGCGGCCGCCGGAGAGGCGGCGGCCGATGATCCAGTCGCCGCGGGCGTCCTTGAGGCCCTGCATGCAGGCCGAGAAGGCGCCCACGCCGGGGACCAGGAGGCCGTCGGCGTCCATCGCCTTGTCGTAGTCGCGGGTGATCTCGACGTCGGCGCCGACGCGGGCGAGGGCCCGCTCGGCGGAGCGGACGTTGCCGAAGCCGTAGTCGAAGACGACGATGTTCTTTGCTGCGCTCATTCCCAGATTCCTTGGATTCGCAGGACTCCGGCCGCGAGGCACATCACGGAGCCGAGGGCGAGCAGAATGATCACCGACTTGGGCATCTTCTGCTTCTGGAAGGAGTAGACGCCCCCGGCCAGGAACAGGCCGAGGACGATCAGGATGGTGTTGAGGCCGTTCACGGCTAGAGGGCGCCCTTCGTGGAGGGCAGGATCCCGGCGGCGCGCGGGTCGAACTCCGCGGCGTAGCGCAGGGCCCGGGCCAGGGCCTTGAACTGGCACTCCACGATGTGGTGGGCGTTGCGGCCGTACGGGACGTGGATGTGCAGGGCGATCTGGGCCTGCGCCACGAAGGACTCGAAGATGTGCCGGGTCATCGTCGTGTCGTACTCGCCGATCATCGGCGCCATGTTCTCGGGCTCGGTGTGCACGAGGTACGGGCGGCCGGACAGGTCGACGGTCACCTGGGCCAGGGACTCGTCAAGCGGCACGGTGCAGTTGCCGAAGCGGTAGATGCCGACCTTGTCGCCGAGGGCCTGCCTGAAGGCGGCGCCGAGCGCGAGGGCGGTGTCCTCGATGGTGTGGTGGCTGTCGATGTGCAGGTCGCCGTCGGTCTTGACGGTGAGGTCGAAGAGTCCGTGGCGGCCCAGCTGGTCGAGCATGTGGTCGTAGAAGCCCACGCCGGTCGAGACGTCGACCTTGCCGGTGCCGTCGAGGTTTATCTCGACGAGGACCGAGGTCTCCTTCGTGGTCCGTTCGACCCGTCCGATGCGGCTCATGCCTGCTGCTCCTTCTTCAGTGCGCGAACCGCTTCCAGGAACGCGTCGTTCTCGGCCGGGGTGCCGGCGGAGACCCGCAGCCAGCCCGGTACGCCGTTGTCCCGGACCAGGACGCCCTGGTCGAGGATCTTCTGCCAGGCGGTGTGCGAGTCGTCGAACTTCCCGAACTGGATGAAGTTCGCGTCGGACTCGGTGACCTCGTAGCCGATGGCCCGCAGCTCGGTGACGAGGCGGTCCCGTTCGGCCTTGAGCTGCTCGACGTAGCCGAGCAGGGTGTCGGTGTGCTCCAGGGCGGCCAGCGCGGTCGCCTGGGTGACGGCCGACAGGTGGTACGGCAGGCGCACCAGCTGGACGGCGTCGACCACCGCGGGGTGCGCGGCCAGGTAGCCCAGGCGCAGGCCGGCGGCGCCGAAGGCCTTGGACATGGTCCGGGAGACCACCAGGTTGGGGCGGCCCTCGATCAGCGGCAGGAGCGAGTCGCGGTGGCTGAACTCCACGTACGCCTCGTCCACGACGACCAGGGACGGCTTGGCTGCCTGCGCGGCCTCGTAGAGGGCGAGGACCGTCTCGGCCTCGACCGCGGTGCCGGTGGGGTTGTTGGGCGAGGTGATGAAGACGACGTCGGGGGCGCTCGAAGCGATGGCCTGCTCGGCGGCGGCCAGGTCGATGGTGAAGTCGTCCCGGCGCGGACCGGAGATCCAGCCCGTGCCCGTGCCGCGGGCGATCAGCGCGTGCATCGAGTACGAGGGCTCGAAGCCGATCGCGGTGCGCCCGGGGCCGCCGAAGGTCTGGAGCAGCTGCTGGATGACCTCGTTGGAGCCGTTGGCGGCCCAGACGTTCTCCCGGGCGACGGGGTGCTTGCCGGTACGGGTGAGGTAGGCGGCCAGTTCCGTGCGCAGCTCGACCGCGTCGCGGTCGGGGTAGCGGTTGAGGGTGCGGGCGGCGTCGGCCACCCGCTCGGCGATGCGCCGGACCAGCTCCTCGGGGAGCTCGTACGGGTTCTCGTTGGTGTTCAGCTGGACGGGCACGTCGAGCTGGGGGGCGCCGTACGGGGTCTTTCCGCGCAGTTCGTCCCGGATGGGGAGGTCGTCGATCCCGAAACTCACTGGGTGGGCACCTTCCATCCGAAGCGGGCCTTGAGGGCCGCGCCGTGCGCGGGCAGGTCCTCGGCCTCGGCGAGGGTCACCACGTGGTGGGTGACCTCGGCGAGGGCGTCCCGCGTGTAGTCGACGATGTGGATGCCGCGCAGGAAGGACTGCACGGACAGGCCGGAGGAGTGGCAGGCGCAGCCGCCGGTGGGCAGCACGTGGTTCGAGCCGGCGCAGTAGTCGCCGAGGGAGACCGGTGCCCAGGGGCCGACGAAGACAGCCCCGGCGTTGCGGACGCGGGCGGCCCACGCGGCGGCGTCGGCGGTCTGGATCTCCAGGTGCTCGGCGCCGTACGCGTCGACGACCTTGAGGCCGTCCTCCAGGCTGTCGACCAGGACGATCGCGGACTGCTTGCCCGCGAGGGCGGGCTTGATCCGGTCCTCGACGTGCTTGGTGGCCGCGACCTGCGGCTCCAGCTCCTTCTCGACGGCGGCCGCGAGCTCCTCGGAGTCCGTGACGAGCACGGCGGCGGCCAGCGGGTCGTGCTCGGCCTGGCTGATCAGGTCGGCGGCGACGTGGACCGGGTCGGCCGTGGAGTCCGCGAGGACCGCGATCTCGGTGGGGCCGGCCTCGGTGTCGATGCCGATCTTCCCGGTGAAGTAGCGCTTGGCGGCGGCGACCCAGATGTTGCCGGGGCCGGTGACCATGTTGACCGGGAGGCAGTCCTCCGTGCCGTACGCGAACATCGCGACGGCGACGGCGCCGCCGGCCGCGTACACCTCGTCCACGCCGAGCAGCGCGCACGCGGCGAGGATCGTCGGGTGCGGCAGGCCGCCGAACTCCCTCTGCGGCGGGGACGCGAGCGCGATCGACTCGACGCCCGCCTCCTGGGCCGGTACGACGTTCATCACGACGGAGGACGGGTACACGGAGCGGCCGCCCGGGGCGTACAGGCCCACGCGCTCGACCGGCACCCACTTCTCGGTCACGGTGCCGCCGGGGACCACCTGGGTGGTGTGCTCGGTGCGGCGCTGGTTGCGGTGCACGATCCGGGCGCGCCGGATGGACTCCTCCAGGGCGGCGCGGACGGCCGGGTCCAGCTCGTCGAGGGCGGCCTTCAGCGCCTCGGCGGGCACCCTGACCCGCTCCAGCTCCACCCCGTCGAACTTCCGCGCGTACTCGATCAGCGCCGCCGTGCCACGATGATGGACGTCCTCGCAGATGGGCCGCACTTTCTCCAGTGCGGCTTCCACGTCGAACTCGGCACGGGGCAGCAGATCGCGCAGGGCGCCACCCTCGGGGAGGGCGTCACCGCGCAGGTCGATACGAGAGATCACCTCCCAATTCTCTCAGACCGGCTCCCGCCACCGTTCGCCCGTATCACTGGCTGATACACGTCCCGGATGTCACGGGCCCCCCTTAGCGTTTCCCGTACACGCACGTGACAGCGGGGGGGCTGCCATGACCGAAACGCAGGTGGACGGGCGACCGGGTGACCTGACCGACGCCGAACACCTCATGTGGCAGACGTTCCGGGCGGGCACCGTCTGCGACCTCAGTGCCCGGGTGGCCGAGCTGGACGACCCGCACGGCGACGCGGAGTGGGGTCCCGAGCGCCGGGTCCGGGCGGAGGTCGTCGCCCTGCTCCTGCTGGCCGGACCCGAGCCCGTCCCGGGGCGCGTCGGATGCCTGAAGCTGCGCGGCGCGCAGATCACCGGGCGCCTCGACCTGTCGGGCGGCACGGTGCCCCCGTACGTCGAGATCCGGGCGTGCCGCTTCGACGGCGAGATCCAGCTCTCCGAGACCCGCTTCGGCACCCTGCGGCTGGACAACTGCGCCGTCCCCCGCATCGAGGCGGCCCGGCTGCACACCGAGGGGGACCTGCACCTGGCGCGCTGCCGGGTGGCGCGGGGGATCCGGCTGACCGACGCCCAGATCGGCACCGACCTGCTGATCAGCCAGGCCGTCTTCCAGCGGGACAACCGGGGGCGGGCGATCGCCGCCGACGGGATGGCGGTCGCGCAGGACGTCCAGGCCGACATGGTGGAGACGTACGGGGAGGTGAGCCTGCGCGGGGCGAAGGTGGGCGCCTCGATGAGCCTGCGCGGGGCCCGGCTGCGCAACCCGTACGGCCGGCGCGCGCTGAACGCCCCGACCCTGACCGTCGAGCGGACCCTGTACCTGACCTCCGTGGGCCTGCCCCGCGAGGCTCCCGATCCGGCCCGCCCGTACGACTGGGCCCAGACCCCCACGCGCGGCGGGCCGGAGCGGCGCTTCGAGTGCGGGGGCGGGATGCGGCTGGACGACGGCCGTTTCGGGGACTCCGTGGACTTCTACGGGGCCCGGTTCGACCTGCGGCCCGACCAGGAGGTCTCGCTCCGGCGGATCCAGACCCCCGAGCTCCGCTTCGTCGGCGAGGCGCCGCAGCGGGGCCGGGTGGTGGTGTCGGGGGCGAAGGTGGTCAAGCTGGTCGACCGCTCCACGAGCTGGCCCGGTCCCGGCCGCCTGTCCATGGAGGGGTTCGTCTACGAGAACCTCGCCCCGCGGGGCCACTTCCCGCTCGCCCGCCGCCTCGACTGGGTGGCGGCGGCCACCCCCGAGTACTCCCCGGAGCCCTACGAGCGGCTCGCGGCCGTGCTGCGGGACGGCGGGGAGGACGCCGACGCCCGCGAGGTGCTGGTCGCCAAGCACCGGAGGCGCCGGAGCACCCTGCCGCCCGCGGCCAGGGCCTGGGGGTACCTCCAGGACTGGACGGTGGTGTACGGCTACCGGCCGGGGCGGGCGGCCCTGTGGATGGCGGTGCTCTGGGCGGCCGGCGCCCTGCTGTTCTCCGGCCACCGTCCGGAACCGCTCAAGGCGGACGAGCACCCGCAGTGGAACGCCGCCCTGTACGCGCTCGATCTGCTGCTGCCGGTGATCGATCTCGGTCAGGAGGGCCAGTGGAAGGTGCAGGGCGGCTGGCAGTGGGCCGCGGCGGCCCTCGTCCTGCTCGGCTGGATCCTGGCCACGACGGTCGCCGCGGGCGCGTCCCGGCTGCTGCGGCGGGGGTGACGGCCCGGGCCGTCCGGCCACTACCCTGTGCCTCGTGACCACCGTTCGCCTGCCCCTCTTCCCGCTGAACCAGGTTCTGTTCCCGGGCCTCGTGCTGCCGCTCAACGTCTTCGAGGAGCGGTATCGCGCCATGATGCGCGAGCTGCTGAAGACCGGGGAGGACGAGCCGCGCCGGTTCGCCGTCGTCGCGATCCGCGACGGCCGGGAGGTGGCCCCCACCGCGCCCGGTCTGCCCGACCCGACGGCGCTGCCCGCGCGGGGTCCCGCGGCGGGCTTCGGCGCGGACCCGATCCAGGCGTTCCACCGGGTCGGCTGCATCGCGGACGCGGCGACGATCCGGGAGCGGGAGGACGGCACGTTCGAGGTGCTGGCCACCGGCACGACCCGGGTGCGGCTGCTGTCGGTCGACGCGTCGGGGCCGTTCCTGGCCGCCGAGCTGGAGGAGCTCGCGGAGGACGCGGGCGAGGGCGCGGGCGCCCTCTCGGAGGGGGTCCTGCAGGCCTTCCGCAGCTACCAGAAGCGCCTGGCCGGGGCCCGCGAGCGCACCCTGGCCTCGACGCCGGACCTGCCGGACGAGCCCTCGGTGGTCTCCTACCTGGTGGCGGCCGCCGCCGTGCTGGACATCCCGGCCAAGCAGCGCCTCCTTCAGGCCCCGGACACCGCGACGCGCCTGGCGGAGGAGCTGAAGCTGCTGCGCGCCGAGACCGCGGTGATCCGGCACCTCCCGTCCCTGCCCGCGGTGGACCTGACCCGCACCCCGACGAGCCCGAACTGAAGGCATGGCGAAGAAGCAGAAGCAGCAGACGGCGGGCACTCCGGCGATCGTCGCCCTGACCGCGGCCGGGGTCGACTTCACCACGCACGCCTACGAGCACGACCCGGCCCACCCCTCCTACGGGGAGGAGGCCGCCGAGGCCATGGGCGTCTCCCCGGACCGGGTCTTCAAGACGCTCGTCGCGGACGTCGACGGGGTCCTCACGGTGGCGGTGGTCCCGGTCTCGGGCTCACTGGACCTGAAGGCCCTGGCGGGCGCGGTGGGCGGGAAGCGGGCGGCGATGGCCGACCCCGCGCTGGCGGAGCGCACCACGGGCTACGTCAGGGGCGGCATCTCCCCGCTGGGGCAGCGCAAGCGGCTGCGCACGGTGGTGGACGCTTCCGCCTCCGCGCACCCCACGATCTGCGTCTCGGCGGGCCGCCGGGGCCTGGAGGTCGAACTCTCCCCCGCCGCCCTCACCACCCTGACCACGGCCACACTGGCCGCCATCGCCCGCCCTTAGCCCCTCGTGGGACCGGTCTCCCCGCAGGAAGCGAGGAGGCCGGGGGGTCAGGAACCGGCGCGCGGAGGCTCCGACGGGGACAGGTGCGGAGGGGACGGCTCCGCGTGGAGGTGTTCCGGCGGGTACGCGCCGTACGACTCGGTGGACGGCGACGGGTCCCGCGGCCCCCAGAGGGCGGTCAGCCCGAGGTGGACGGCGACGGCCGTCATCGGCCACACCAGCAGCACCCCGTACGCCAGCACCTGCAGCGGCGCGTCGAACGGCACCCCCTTGCCGGCCTTCGCGGCGGCCGCCGGCACGTCGGAGCCCGGTCCGAGCCACAGCCCCAGCCGCCACCCCACCAGCGCGGCGAAGCCCGCCCCGAGGGCCAGCCCGACCACCAGGGGTACGCCCCCGCGCCGCCGCCACAGGAACACGCCGAGCGCGCTCAGCACCCCGAACCCCAGCGCCAGCAGGAAGAACGTCCCGTCGGCCCCGATCCGCGCCTCGCTCTCGGTGTCCCGCAGGAAGACGGCCTCGCCGTTGGAGACGTACTGGACGCGCGGCGCGAGCCACACCCACAGCAGCCCGAGGAGTACCCCGGCCACGCCCACCACGAGGGCGACGGCGGCCCCGTCACGGATGTCCGCCGGGGTGACGGCGTCCTCCGGCTTCGGGAGGTCGGGGAGGTCGGAGGGAGACGACGGCGGCGTCACGGCTTCGGTCACCCCCACATCGTGCCAGGTACGCCCGGCGACGGCGTCAGCGGACCGCCGCCCGCCGGTAGGCCCAGGTGGCGACGGTCAGGGACAGCAGCCCGACGGCCCCGCACACCCCGAGGTCGAGGGCGACCGCCGACCAGTGCGGGTGCGGGGCGAAGGTCTCCGCGAAGGCCTGCACCCCGTAGGTGGACGGCAGCAGGTCCCGCGCCCAGACGACCGGGCCGGGCATCCGCTCCGGCGGCAGCACCCCCAGCAGCAGCGCCGCCGACATGCCCAGCTGCCCGGCCAGCGTGGCCAGCTCCTGGCGCGGGGCGAGCAGCCCCAGCGCGGCGCCGAGCCCGGCGAGGGCGGCCCCGGCGAGCGGCACCACGGCGGCCAGGATCCACAGCCCGCCCATCGGCAGCCCGAACAGCACGCAGCCGAAGACGGCCGTGACCAGGGTCCCCGGCAGGGTGAAGGAGGCGTACGCGGCGGCCGCACCCAGCACCACCGAGGCGGGCGGCACCGGCAGGGTGGCGTAGTGGTCCAGCCCGCCGCTCGCCCGGAGCTGCCCGAAGTACTGCGCGAGCAGGTTCAGCGCGACGAAGGCGACCACCAGCACGGACGAGCCGGCGACGACGGCACGCGCCTCGGAGCCGCCGCCCCCGTCGACCACGCCCCGCATCAGGATCATGATCCCGACGGACTGGAAGGTGGCCACGAACAGCAGCGGGATGCGCGCCACGCGTGCCCGGGACAGCTGGGCCCGGTAGACGGCGGCGAGCGCGGGGAAGAAGCGGGCGCGGGGCGCGAGCACCCCGGGTACCGCGGCAGCGACGTCGGTCACGACTTGACCAGACCCTTCATCCGTCCACCCAGCGCGAGGTAGACGTCCTCCAGGCTCGGCGTGGCCAACGTGAAATCGTCGAGGGCGGCGAAGGCCGGGCCGCCGGTCACGGCGGCGACGGCGGCGCGGGCCTCGTCCTGGCCCAGCCGCAGCACCCAGCGCCGCCCGGACTCGGCCGCCCGCGGGGCGAGCTCCGCGACCTCGGGGACCTCCAGCGGCGGGGCGGTGCGCCACACCAGCTCCAGGCGGACCTCGTCGGAGACGCGGGCCTTGAGTCCGGCGGGGGTGTCGCAGGCGATGACCTTGCCCTGGTCGATGACGGCGACCCGGTCGAGGACCGTCTCGGCCTCGATGACGTTGTGGGTGACCAGCAGGACGGTGGCGCCGTGGCGCTCGCGGCGCCGGTCCACGGCGGCCCACACGGCGCGCCGGGCGACGGGGTCCATGCCGGTGGTGGGCTCGTCGAGGACGAGCACGGGCCGCTCGCCGACCAGGGCCGTTGCGAAGCAGGCGAGGCGGCGCTGGCCGCCGGAGAGCTTCTTCAGGGGGCGTCCGGCGATCGCGGTCAGCCCCAGTTCCTCCAGCACCTCGTCCCGCGCGGTCCGCGCGTCGCGCGCGGCGAGTCCGCGGAGCCGGCCGGTGGTCTCGGCGGCCAGGGAGACGGTGAGCTCGTCGAGGGCGGTGGACTCCTGGCCGAGGTAGGCCAGGAGGCGGGCGGCCCGCTCGGGGTGGCGCACGAGGTCGTGGCCGAGCAGGGTGACGGCGCCCTCGTCGGGCCGCATCAGCCCGGTCAGCTGGCGGACCAGGGTGGACTTGCCGGCGCCGTTGGGGCCGAGCAGGCCGAAGATCTCGCCGCGCCGGACCTCCAGGGAGATCCCGTCGTTGGCCCGGGTCTCGGGCAGGGCGGGGGCCCCGCGCCGGCCGCGCACCGCCGGGTACGTCTTGACCAGGTCACGCACCGCGCAGACCACGTCGGAAGCCGTTCCGGCGGCCGCTGCCGTGGGGTGCCCTGCCTGTGCTGTGCCCGTACTCACGAGGGAGCAGCCTACGCGGCTTCCGCCCCTACTCGGCCGCCGGGGTCGGCGGGCCGGAGGGCACCGGGGCACCCGCCGTGCCCGGTGCGGCGCCGACGTGCTCGGCCGCCGCGCGGACGTCGATCTCGCGCCAGAACCCGGCGCGGATGGCGTAGCGGTCGTGTTCGTCGATCTGGTCGTCCTTGTGCGCGAGGAGTCCGAACCGGGCGGCGTAGCGGAGCAGCTCCCCGTCGATCCGGTGCGGGACGCGCGGGTACATGGTGGCGAGTTTCTGCAGGTGGACGGTCTCCGGGAGGCGTTCCATCCAGCGCCGGGCGAACACCTGGCCGACCTCGAACGGGTCGCCGCCGACGGTGGTGATGTCCTCCTCGCGGTCCGCCCAGCGCTGTTCGGCGCTGGTGAGCTGGGCGAGGGTGGGCAGCGAGGCGGTCTCCGCCGGTTCGCCGAGCGGCCCGGCCCGGTCGATCCAGCCCCTGTCGGAGGACCAGCGCAGGGCGCTGCCGGCCGGGGCCGGGGCGCTCTGGACCTGCCGGTCGGCCGGGGCCGGGCCGGGGGCGCGCAGCGAGGCGAGGTCCTTGGGGGTGGGGACGGGCTTGGCGCCCTCGGTCGCGGGCGCCGGTACGGGTGCTCCGTTCGGGGGGTTCCCGGGGGCTTCCCGGTCGGTGGTGGCCGCGGCGCCGTTGCCGTTGCCGTTGCGGGCGGCTTCGGCGAGGGCCGCCTCGGGCAGGGGCGCGGAGAGGATCGCGGCGATCTCGGGGCGCGGGGCGGGCGGCGGGGGGCAGAGCCCGGCCAGGTCGCGGGCGCGGACGGCCCGGGTGATCCAGGCCCGGTCCAGGACGCGGCGTTCGTCGGCTTCGGCGACGAGGTCCTCGGACTGGTTATAGTCCCCGTCGGCGGCCTGGACGGCCCACAGGTGGACGGCGACCCCGTGCTCCTTGGCGGACATCAGCCCGGGGAGCAGGTCGCCGTCGCCGGTCACCAGGACCACGTCGGAGCAGGCCCGGTTGCGGGCGAGTTCGGTGAGTTCGGCGTGCATGGCGGCGTCCACGCCCTTCTGCGCCCAGCGGCCGTCGCTGCGGGTCAGGGCACCGAGGCGGACGGTGACCCGGGGCATGACGCGCAGCCGGCGGTGTTCGGGCTGCGGCACCCGGTCGGGAGCCCCGTCGAACCAGTAGATCCGCAGGAGGGGCTGCTCGGTGTCGGCCTCGGCCCGCTCGCGCAGGCCCTGGATGAGGGCGGTGTGGTCGACGGTGATGCGGGAGCGGGAGGGCTCTCCGGCGAGGAGGCTCGCGGCGGCGCCGAGCAGGTATCCGGCGTCCACCAGGACGACGCAGCGGTCCACGCGTTCCACCCTCTTCCGTGGGGTTCCCAGGGGGTACTCGTTAGGTTTTCCCCGAGTCTGCCCGACCGCAAGGGTGTTGACGGCCGGAACTCGATCATCGGCGTGGCGGATCTCCCGGCGGGCCGGACGAGGGGCTCCACTACGCGCAGTAATGATCCAAAATGCGTGGGTTGTGCTGGTGTGTGAGTGTGAAGGCGGCCCTGGCCCCTACACCCCCCACGGAGGCATCCCATGGCCAAGAACAAGAACCAGAAGCAGCCGGCCAAGCAGCAGCCCCGATCGGCGCAGGATCCGTCGAAGGCGTCGATGGAGTCCTCCCCGGACGAGCGCTCCTCCCAGTCGCCGAGCCCGCTGGACATGGCCCACAAGGGCAAGCAGAAGCGCTTCGGCCACAACTGACGCCGCCGCCCAGGTACGAGCGAGGGCGCGCCCGGATTTCCGGGCGCGCCCTCGCTCGCGCGTGGCCGCGGGTCCGCGCGTACGGCCGCGGGCCCCTCGGGTCCGGGCCGGCTCGGCCTAGCCGGCCAGGCAGGAGGGGCCGAGCAGCACCTTGAGGTCGCCGAAGAGCGCCGGGTCGGGCTGGACCCGGTGCCGGTCCAGGCGCAGCACGGTGGTGGTCCGCGGCCCCTGGAGCTTGATCCGCACCTCGGTGTTGCCCTTGTGGTGGCGCAGGATCTCGCCCAGACGGGTCACCATCGGCGGGGTGACCTTGACGGTCGGGATGGTGAGGACGACGGGGGCGTTGGTCCCGGCGGAGGAGAGGTCGGGGACCATCATCTCCATGGCGACGAGCCGGGGGACGTCCTCGCGCTTGTCGAGGCGGCCCTTGACGAAGACGACGGTGTCCTCGACCAGCTGGGTGGAGACGAGCTGGTAGGTCGCGGGGAAGAACATGCACTCGATGGACCCGGCGAGGTCCTCGACGGTGGCGATGGCCCAGGCGTTGCCCTGCTTGGTCATCTTGCGCTGGAGGCCGGAGATGATGCCGCCGATGGTGACGACGGCGCCGTCGGAGTGCTCGCCGCCGGTCAGCTGGGAGATGCCGGCGTCGGTCTTGTCGGAGAGCACGTGCTCCAGGCCGAAGAGCGGGTGGTCGGAGACGTACAGGCCGAGCATCTCGCGCTCCTGCGCGAGCAGGTAGGACTTCTCCCACTCCACGTCGGAGAACTCCACGTCGAGGCCGAAGCCGGGCTCGTCGCTCGCGCCCTCGTCACCCATTCCGCCGAAGAGGTCGAACTGTCCCTCGGCCTCCTTGCGCTTGACGGCGACCACGTTGTCGATCATCGGCTCGTGGTGGGCGACCAGACCCTTGCGGGTGTGGCCCATCTCGTCGAAGGCTCCGGCCTTGATCAGCGACTCGACGGTGCGCTTGTTGCAGACGACGGCCTCGACCTTGTCCAGGAAGTCGGGGAAGGTGGAGTACTTCCCCTTGCTCTTCCTGGTCTTGATGATCGACTCGACGACGTTCTGGCCGACGTTGCGCACGGCGGTGAGGCCGAAGAGGATCACGTCGTCGCCCTGGGCGGCGAAGTTCGGCTCGGACTCGTTGACGTTCGGCGGGAGCACCTTGATGCCCATGCGCCGGCACTCGTTCAGGTAGATCGCGGACTTGTCCTTGTCGTCCTTGACCGAGGTGAGGAGGCCGGCCATGTACTCGGCCGGGAAGTTCGCCTTGAGGTAGGCGGTCCAGTAGGAGACGAGCCCGTACGCGGCCGAGTGGGCCTTGTTGAAGGCGTAGCCGGCGAAGGGGACCAGGACGTCCCAGAGGGCCTTGATCGCCGCGTCGCTGAAGCCCTTGCCCCTGGCGCCCTCCTCGAAGATGACGAAGTTCTTCGCCAGTTCCTCGGGCTTCTTCTTGCCCATCACGCGGCGCAGGATGTCGGCCTCGCCGAGCGAGTACCCGGCGATGATCTGGGCGGCCTTCTGGACCTGCTCCTGGTAGACGATCAGGCCGTAGGTGACCGCGAGCACCTCTTCGAGCGGCCCCTCCAGCTCCGGGTGGATCGGGGTGATCTCCTGCTGCTTGTTCTTGCGCAGGGCGTAGTTCGTGTGCGAGTTCATGCCCATCGGGCCCGGCCGGTACAGGGCCGAGACGGCGGAGATGTCCTCGAAGTTGTCGGGCTTCATCAGGCGCAGCAGGGAGCGCATGGGCCCGCCGTCGAACTGGAACACGCCGAGGGTGTCGCCGCGGCCGAGGAGCTCGAAGGTCTTGGGGTCGTCGAGCGGGAGGGCCAGGAGGTCGATGTCGATCCCCTTGTTGGCCTTCACCATCTTGACGGCGTCGTCCATGATCGTGAGGTTGCGCAGGCCGAGGAAGTCCATCTTCAGCAGGCCGAGCGACTCGCAGCTCGGGTAGTCCCACTGGGTGATGGTGACGCCGTCGGTGTGCCGCACCCAGACGGGCACGTGGTCGGTGATCGTCTCGCTGGACATGATCACGCCGGCGGCGTGCACGCCCATCTGGCGGACCAGGCCCTCGACGCCGCGGGCGGTGTCGATGACCTTCTTCACGTCCGGCTCGTTCTCGTACATCCCGCGGATCTCGCCGGCCTCGCCGTAGCGGGGGTGCGTCGGGTCGAGGATGCCGGAGAGGGGGATGCCCTTGCCGAGGACGTCGGCGGGCATGGCCTTGGTGAGCCGGTCGCCCATGGCGTACGGGTAGCCCAGGACGCGCGCGGAGTCCTTGATCGCGTTCTTGGCCTTGATGGTGCCGTAGGTGCCGATCATGGCGACCTTGTCGGCGCCGTACTTCTCGGTCACGTACCTGATCACCTCGACGCGCCGGCGCTCGTCGAAGTCGATGTCGACGTCGGGCATGGAGACGCGCTCGGGGTTCAGGAACCGCTCGAAGATCAGGCCGTGGGTGATCGGGTCGAGGTCGGTGATGCCCATGGCGTACGCGACGATCGAGCCGGCCGCGGAGCCTCGGCCGGGGCCGACCGCGATGCCCTGGTTCTTGGCCCACATGATGAAGTCGGCGACCACGAGGAAGTAGCCGGGGAAGCCCATCGAGATGATCGTGTCCATCTCGTACTCGGCCTGCTGCATCCGGTCGTCCGGGATGCCCCCGGGGTAGCGGCGGTGCATGCCGCGCATGGTCTCCTCGCGGAACCAGCTGACCTCGGTGTGGCCCTCCGGGATGTCGAACTTCGGCATCAGGTTCCGGAACTTGAACATGCCCTCGGTGTCGATCTGGTCGGCGACCAGCCGCGTGTTGGCGCAGCCCTCCTGCCAGGCGTCCGAGGAGTCGATGGCGTACATCTCGTCGGTCGACTTGAGGTAGTAGCCGGTGCCGTCGAAGCGGAAGCGGTCCGGGTCCGAGAGGTTCTTGCCGGTCTGGATGCACAGCAGGGCGTCGTGCGCGGTGGCCTCGCTCGCGTACGTGTAGTGCGAGTCGTTCGTGACCAGCGGCGGGATGCCGAGCTTCTTGCCGATCTCCAGCAGACCGTCGCGGACCCGGCGCTCGATCTCGATGCCGTGGTCCATCAGCTCCAGGAAGTAGCGGCCCTCGCCGAAGATGTCCTTGTAGTCGGAGGCGGCCTGCACGGCCTCGTCGAACTGGCCGAGGCGCAGCCGGGTCTGCACCTCGCCGGACGGGCAGCCGGTGGAGGCGATCAGGCCCTCGGACCACTTGGAGATGGTCTCCTTGTCCATCCGCGGCCACTTCGTGAGCCAGCCCTCGGCGTACGCGTCGGAGGACAGCCGGAAGATGTTGTGCAGGCCGGTGGCGTTCGATGCCCAGATGGTCTTGTGGGTGTAGCCACCGGAACCGGAGACGTCGTCGCGCTTCTGGTGGGGCTGGCCCCACTGGATGCGCCGCTTGTTGCGCCGGGACTCGGGTGCGACATATGCCTCGATGCCGATGATCGGGGTGATCCCGGCCTTCTGGGCGGTGTGGAAGAAGTCGTACGCCCCGTGGAGGTTGCCGTGGTCGGACATCGCGATGTGCGTCATGCCCATCTCGTTGCACGCGTTGAACATGTCCTTCAGCCGCGCGGCACCGTCCAGCAGCGAGTACTGGGTGTGGACGTGCAGGTGCGTGAACGGCGTCTTGGTCACGGTGGGAGCCTCCGGGGGGAGAGAGGGGCGGCAGCTTTGAATCCTACGTCTCCCGGCTGACACAAACGGGGCACCGACCGGTACCTTCATCCGTTGCAGACCCAAGGACACCTGTCCGAAATGCGATCCCGTACGTGATCGACCAGCGCCATCAGGAGGATCCGCCATGGCGGTACCCGAGACGACCGACGAGCAGCGCGCCGAGCAGATACTCGACGTGTTCGACACCGCGTTCGGAGAGCTGCTCGCGGCCGACCCCGCCGCCTTCCAGGTCAAGTTCCGGAAGATGGCGGCCTCGGCCTTCGCCTTCTACCGGGGCACCGCCTGCCTCTTCTACTCCGACCTGGAGCGCGACCGGCACGGCGGCCCGTACCTGGACGAGCAGACGGGCCGGGTGTGGATCCACGGCGACCTGCACGCCGAGAACTTCGGCACGTACATGGACTCCAACGGCCGGCTCGTCTTCAACGTCAACGACTTCGACGAGGCCTACGTCGGCCCCTTCACCTGGGACCTGAAGCGCTTCGCCGCCTCCGTCGCCCTGATCGGCTACACCAAGGCCCTCGGCGACGCGCAGATCAGCGAGCTGGTGCGGATCTACGCGGGCGCCTACCGCGAGCGCATCCACCACCTGGCGACCGGGGCCAAGCACGAGGAGGTCCCCTCCTTCACATTGGACACCGCCGAGGGCGCGCTGCTCTCCGCCCTGCGCTCGGCGCGCTCCCGCACCCGTTTCTCCCTGCTGGACTCGATGACGGAGATCCGCGACCACGAGCGCCGCTTCACCGACGGCGGGGGCGCGATCGAGCTGGACGCGGCCACCCGGTACAAGGTGCTGGCCGCCTTCGACGGGTACCTGGAGACCCTGCCCGAGGAGTCCCTGGTCCGCCCGGACTCCTACCGGGTCAAGGACGTCGTGGGCCGCCGGGGCGTGGGCATCGGCTCGGCCGGCCTGCCCTCGTACAACATCCTGCTGGAGGGCCACAGCGACGCCCTGGAGAACGACGTCGTGATCTACCTCAAGCAGGCGCAGACCCCGGCCGTGTCCCGGCACATCACCGACCGGGCGGTGCGCGAGTACTTCGAGCACGAGGGCCACCGCACGGTGATCTCGCAGCGCGCCCTCCAGGCGCACGCCGACCCGTGGCTGGGCTGGACGGAGCTGGACGGGGCCGGGCAGCTGGTCGCGGAGGTCTCCCCGTACGCGGTGGACCTGGACTGGTCCGACCTGGACGACCCGGAGGAGATCGCGGCGGTCGTCGCGGACCTGGGCCGGGCCACGGCCACCATGCACGCGGCGGCCGACGCCGCGGAGAGCGGCCACTCCCTGGTCCCCTTCTCCACCGAGCGGGCCATCGACGCGGCGATCGCCGCCGACGAGGAGGGCTTCGCGACGCTCCTGGTGGACTTCGCGCACGCCTACGGGGCTCGGGCGCGGGCCGACCACCAGATCTTCGTGGACCTGTTCCGCAACGGCCGGATCATGCCGTAGGTCCGGTGCCGCGGCGGCCCCGGAGCCCTGGATTCACAGGGAGGCATGGCAGACTCGCGACGATGGACATATCAGGGGCAGGACCGAGGGCACTGCGGGCCGCGCTGTTCAGCGCGCTCGTCGTGCTGCTCTCGGCCGGCTCCCACGTGCTCCTGTCCCGGGTCCCGCTGCCGCCCCTGCTGGCCGCCGGGGCCTTCGCGGGGGTCTTCGCGATCGCGTTCGCGCTGGCGGGCCGCGAGCGCGGCTTCGGACCGATCGCCGGGCTGCTGGTCCCGCTGGAACTGGCCGCCGACACGGTCTTCACCGCCGGACAGCGCGTCTGCTACGGCCCCGCGGGCGGACCGGTCTCCGGGCCGCTGCACGCGCTGGGCCTGGACGGGCTGTGCGGCGGGACCCCGGTGGGCGGCTCGCTGACCACCGTGGCCGGCCCCGTCGGCGATCCCGCCGCCCTGCTGGCCGCCCCCGGTCCGTGGACGCCCTGGCTGCTGCTGGGCGGGCACGTCGGCATCGGGCTGCTGGCCGCCGCGTGGCTGCGGCACGGCGAGCGGGCCCTGGCCCGGCTGCTGCGGGCGGTGGCCGCCCTGGCGTTCCGGCCGCTGCTGCTGGCGGTCGCCCCGTTGGCGGCGGGTGCCGGGCCCGCCGGGCGGGCGCCGCGCCGGCCGTTCCCGGGCGCGGGTGCCCGTACCCGCTTCCCGGCGCATTCCGTGGGACGGAGGGGACCTCCCGTACGCGCGGCGCTCGCGAGCGCCTGACGTACGTACGGCAGTCCCCCCTCGTCCTTCCACGTCCCACGGAGATCATCATGAGTGCACGCAACAGCCAGCAGAACAAGGCCGCCGCCCGCGAGAAGCTGCGCATCGAGCGCGAGAAGCAGGCCAAGAAGGACAAGGCGCGCCGCCAGGCGTTCGTGGCCGCCGGGATCGTCGGCGTCCTGGCCCTGGCCGCGGGCGTCGGCTACCTGGTCGTCAAGGGCAACGAGCCCGGCTACTGGGAGAAGGCCGCCGACGCCACCCTGGTCAAGCCGAAGAACACCGAGGGCGCGGACGGTCTGACCGTCGTCGTCGGCAAGCCCGAGGCCAAGAAGACCCTGGAGATCTACGAGGACTCCCGCTGCCCGGCGTGCGCCGCCTTCGAGCAGTCGTCCGGCGAGCAGGTCAAGAAGGACGTCGACGCGGGCAAGTACAAGCTCCGGTACTTCGGTGCCACCTTCATCGACAACGCGTCCAAGGGCGAGGGCTCGAAGAACGCGCTGAGCGCGCTGGGCGCGGCGCTGAACGTCAGCCCGCAGGCCTTCCTCGACTACAAGGCCGCGCTGTACTCCAAGGACCTGCACCCCGACGAGAGCGTCGACAGCTTCGCCAAGGACGACTACCTGATCAAGGTCGCGGACACGGTTCCGGCACTCAAGGGCAACGCCGAGTTCAAGAAGGCCGTCGAGGACGGTACGTACGACCGGTGGGCGATGGACATGTCGAAGGCCTTCAACAAGTCCGGGGTGACGGGCACCCCGACGCTGAAGATGGACGGCAAGAAGATCGACACCCCGGCGACGCCGGAGGCGTTCACGGCCGCGATCGACAAGGCCCTGGCCGGCTGATCCGTCCGCATCCGGCCGCAATTGTGCGGACAACGGGTGGGTGAACTCCCAGAGTTCGCCCACCCGTTCCCTTTCCGAGACTGTTCCTGGCTGAATACCGATCAGTAATATGATCGCCCGTGACCAGTCATCTCACCCCCTCCGCCGACGGCGCCGCCACGGCCGCCCGCCCGGCACATCCGCGCCGCCGTTCGGTCGTCCTGGCCGCCGCCGCCACGGCCGCGCTCGCGCCGATCACCGCGCTCGGCGCCCCGGCCGCCCACGCGGCCGGATCCACCCCCGCCTTCCTGCACGGCGTCGCCTCGGGCGACCCGCTGCCCGACGGGATCCTGCTGTGGACCCGCGTCACCCCGACCGCGGAGGCCGTCCCCGCCTCCGGCCTCGGCCCGGACACCGCCGTGGGCTGGGAGGTGGCCGAGGACAAGGCCTTCTCCCGGATCGTCGCGAGCGGTTCCGTCACCGCCAGTGCCGCCACCGACCACACCGTCAAGGCCGACGTGCGCGGACTGCGCCCGCAGACCCCGTACTGGTACCGGTTCACCGCCGGCGCCACGGTCTCCCCGGCCGGACGGACCCTGACCGCCCCGGCCGCCGACACCCGCACCCCCGGCGTGCGCTTCGGCGTGGTGTCCTGCGCCAACTGGGAGTCCGGGTACTTCTCGGCGTACCGGCACCTGGCCGCCCGCACCGACCTGCACGCGATCCTGCACCTCGGGGACTACATCTACGAGTACGCCACGGGGGCGTACCCGGAGCCCAAGTACGTCGTGCGCCCGCACGAGCCCCGGAACGAGATCCTCTCGCTGGCCGACTACCGCACCCGGCACGGCAAGTACAAGACGGACGCCGACCTCCAGGCCCTGCACGCGGCGCACCCGATCGTCGCCATCTGGGACGACCACGAGTTCGCCAACGACGCCTGGTCCGGCGGCGCGGAGAACCACACCCCCGCCACCGAGGGCGACTGGGCGGCCCGCGCGGCCGCCGCCAAGCAGGCCTACTTCGAGTGGATGCCCGTACGCCCCTCCATCGCGGGCACCGTCTACCGGCGGCTGCGGTTCGGCACCCTCGCCGACCTGCACCTGCTGGACCTGCGCAGCTTCCGTTCGCAGCAGACGAAGGCCGGCAGCGGCTCGGTGGACGACCCCGAGCGCACCATCACCGGACGGGCGCAGCTGGACTGGCTCAAGGCGGGCCTGGCCTCCTCGAACGCGACCTGGCAGCTGGTGGGCACCTCGGTGATGATCTCGCCGGTGGCCTTCGGCGCGCTGCCCGCGCACCTGCTGAAGCCGCTCACCAAGCTGCTCGGCCTGCCCGAGGGCGGAATAGCGATCAATGTGGATCAGTGGGACGGCTACACGGACGACCGCAAGGAACTCCTGGGCCACTTGAAGGACCGGAACATCAAGAACACGGTGTTCCTGACCGGCGACATCCACATGGCATGGGCGAACGAACTCCCGGTGGAGAAGGCGACGTACCCGGGCTCGGGCACGGCGGCGACCGAGTTCGTGGTGACCTCGGTGACCTCCGACAACCTCGACGACATGCTGCACGTCCTGCCGGACACGCTCTCGCTGGTCGCGGAATCGGCCATCAAGGCCGCGAACTGGCACGTCAAGTGGCTGGACATGGACGCCCACGGATACGGCGTCCTGGACGTGACGGCCGAGCGCTCGCAGATGGACTACTACGTGGTTTCGGACAAGCGGCGGCAGGACGCGACCTCCTCCTGGGAGCGCTCGTACCGCACGCTGAACGGCACGCAGAAGGTGGAGCGGGCCGACCGCCCGGTTTCCTGACAGACCGTCAAATCTGCTGTCGGTAGGGGTTTCTGGTGCAGACCAGGGGCCCCTACCGCACCATCGGCAACAAATCTTTAACCTCCGGGTACTTGCCAATTGAATGACATGCACACGTAAGCTTCCGGCCAGCGTGAGGAAATACCTCACCCCCCACCACGCTTCGCGAGGAGTCAACGTGCGCGCTGTTGCCCGCATATCCCCCCTGCTCCGCCGCCGCCTCATGGGCACGGCCGTCCTGGCCTCCACCCTGGCCTTCGCCCCGCTGACGGCCCCGACCACGGTCGCCGCCGCCGCTGCGAAGACCCCCGCCGAGGTCTGTGCCGAGCAGGGCTCCGCCCCTGCCAACGCCCGTGTGGCGCGGCCCAAGGACCACCACGCGGCCGATCCCAACGAGATCAGCGACGCCCAGGTCAAGTCCATGGACGCCGACCTGAAGAAGAAGCTCGCCCAGCTCCAGCTCTCCCCGCAGCAGAGCGAGGGCATGCGCGCCGGCGCCGCGGCCGCCGTCACGACCATCCCGGTCTACGTGCACGTCATCACCTCCGGCAGCACCGGCAAGCTGACGGCCACCCAGATCAACAACCAGATCTCGGTCCTCAACGCGGCCTACGCGGGCCAGGGCACCGGCAACGTCAACTCCGGCTTCCAGTTCAGCCTGGCCGGGACCGACTACACCGACAACTCGACCTGGTACAACGTCTCGGACGGCACCAAGGCCGAGAAGGACATGAAGAACGCCCTGCGCAAGGGCGGCAAGAACGCGCTCAACCTCTACACCGCCAACCTCGGCGGCGGGCTCCTCGGCTGGGCGACCTTCCCCAGCTCCTACAACTCGGCGCCCAAGATGGACGGCGTCGTCATCCTCAACTCCTCGGTGCCCGGCGGCTCCGCCACCAACTACAACGAGGGCGACACCGCCACCCACGAGGTCGGCCACTGGATGGGTCTGTACCACACCTTCCAGGGCGGCTGCACGGGCAGCGGCGACTCGGTCTCCGACACCCCGGCCGAGTCCAGCGCCGCCTTCGAGTGCCCGACCGGGCGCGACACCTGCACCGCGCCGGGCGCCGACCCGATCCACAACTTCATGGACTACACGTACGACTCCTGCATGTACCAGTTCACGGCCGGCCAGGTGTCGCGCATGAAGAGCATGTGGACGGCCTACCGCGCCTGACCCGCGGCCGGTCTTCCCCGCTCCGTCCGCTCCATCCGCTCCACCGCGCCTCCCGCGCAACCGGCAGGGCCCCCGGCGTCACCGCCGGGGGCCCTGCCTCCGTCCGTCCCGCGGGCCCGCTCCCTACAGGCTGTCGAGGAAGCCGAGCGCGACCTTCCAGGTCTCCTCCGCCGCCTCCGCGTCGTAGTCGTCCAGGTCCGGGTCCGTGAACAGGTGACCGGCCCCGGGATAGGTGTGCACCTCCACGTCCGCTCCGGCCCGCCGCATCCGCAGGTACCAGGCGGTCAGCCAGTCGTGCGGCTCGAAGGGGTCCGGGTCGGCGACGTGCAGCTGCACCGGCAGCTCGTCGGCCGACGCGTCCTCGTCCAGGTCCGCCGTGCCGTGCAGGAGCAGCAGTCCGCGCGCCTTGTCGTCGGCCAGCGCCAGGTGCTGGGCGACGGAGCCGCCGTAGGAGAAGCCGGCGTAGACCAGACCCTGGTCGGAGTACGGCGCCACGGCCAGGACCGCCCGCTTGAGCAGCTCGTCGCGGCCGACCTCGTCCTGGTGGGCCATCCCCTCCTCGACCGTCGCGAACGTACGCCCCTCGAAGAGGTCGGGCACCTGGACCTGGTGTCCGGCCGCGCGCAGCCGGTCGGCCGCCGCGTGCACCGCGGGCCGCAGCCCGTACGTCGAGTGGAAGAGCACGATGTTCATGCCTCCCATCGTGCCATTCGCGGCGAAGGGGGGAGTCGCGGGACCCGTCGCGGTTAGGTTCTGGGTATGGAGATGGAGAACGTCCTGCGTCCCGTCGTGGCCCTGGCCGCCGTGCTGGTCCTCACCCTGCTCGCCGGGTGGCTGCTGGACCTGATGCTGCGCAAGGCGGACGCCCGGCACACCGAGACCCCGTTGTGGGGGCTGCTGCGCCGCTGCGTCCCGCCCTTCCGGCTGGTCCTGGCCACGGGCCTGCTGCAGGCCTCGTACCGGCGGGCGGGCGTCTTCCCCGCCCACCGGGCCGCCGTCGGGCACGTCCTGGCCCTGCTGATGATCGCCTCGACCGCCTGGCTCCTCGTCCGGATCGCCACGGCGGTCGTGGACTCCGTCTACTCCCGCTACGCCGCCTCCGCCCCGGACTCCGCCCGGGTCCGCCGCGTCCGCACCCAGGTCACCCTGATCCAGCGGGTGCTCGTCGCCGTGGCGGTGGTGGTCTCGGTCGCCGCGATGCTGCTGACCTTCCCCGCCATGAGGGTGGCCGGCGCCTCGATGCTGGCCTCGGCCGGCGTCCTCGGCATCGTGGCCGGCATCGCCGCCCAGTCCACCCTCGGCAACCTCTTCGCCGGACTCCAGATCGCCTTCGGCGACACCGTGCGCATCGGGGACACCGTGGTCGTGGACAAGGAGTGGGGCACGGTCGAGGAGATCACCCTGACCTTCCTCGTCGTCCGCACCTGGGACGAACGCCGCATCACGATGCCGGTCTCGTACTTCACGAGCAAGCCCTACGAGAACTGGTCGCGCGGCGGCGCCGAGATCACCGGCACCGTCCTCTTCCACCTCGACCACGCGGCGCCGGTAGCCCTGATGCGGGACAAGCTCGCGGAGCTCCTCAAGGACATCCCCGAATGGGACGGCCGCACCGGTTCCCTGGCCGTCACCGACACCACCCCGAACACCATCGTGGTGCGCGCCGTCGTCACGGCGAAGAACGCCGACGAGGTGTGGACCTTGCGCTGCGCGGTGCGCGAGCAGCTGGTCGCCTGGCTGTCCGCCCAGCACCCGTACGCCTTCCCCCGCGTCACGACCTCGGAGAGCGACCCCCGCCCTTAGGGGGTGTCTCTTCCGGGACGACCCGGGCCGGTGCGGGGCGGAGCGGTCAGAACGTCAGGCGCAGCAGCGCGCCGCCGCCGGGTGCGGGCTGCGCCGTCAGCTCCGCCGCGTGCGCCCGCGCGATCTGCCGGGCCATCGCCAGCCCCAGCCCCGAGCCCGGCAGGGCGCGGGCGGTCCCGGCCCGGTAGAAGCGGTCGAAGACGTACGGCAGGTCCTCCGGGGCGATGCCAGGACCGTGGTCGCGGACCGTCAGCTCGGGGGCACCGCCGTCGTGCACCGTCAGCTCCACCTCCACCGGCAGCCCCGGCGGGCTGAACTTCGCCGCGTTGTCCAGCAGGTTCCCCACCAGCCGGCTCAGCCGCGCCGGCACCCCCGGCACCACCGCCTCGGCCGTCTCGACACGGAACTCCACCGCGGGCCAGTGCGCCCCCGCCACCTCCGCGCAGTGCCGCACGAGGAGGTCCAGCCGCACCTGTTCCACCAACGGCGTCGGCTCCTCGTCCCGCGCGAGCTCGATCAGGTCGTTCACCAGCCCCGTCACCTCCCGCAGCTGGCGCCCCAGCGCAGCCGCCGCCCGTTCGCGCTGGGCGGTGGTCAGCCGGTCGGCGCGGGCCAGCAGTTCCGCGTTGGTCCGCAGCGCCGTCAGCGGGGTCCGCAGCTCGTGCGAGGCGTCCGCGACCAGCCGCCGCTGCGCGGTGACGGACTGCTCCAGTTCCCCGAGCATCGTGTTGAAGCTCCCGGCCAGCCGCGTGATCTCGTCCTCCCGCCCCGGCGGCGGCAGCTCGATGCGGTACCGCGGATCCCGGGTCGCGGCGATCCGCTCGGCCATGGCGGTCAGCCGGGTCACCGGGGCGAGGCCGGTCCGGGAGACCCAGCGGCCGAGTACGGCGGCCAGCAGCACCCCCGCCACCGCCGTCAGGACGAGCCACCAGACGGCCTCCTGCGAACCGCCCTCGACGCTGTCGGCCCGCAGCGCCACCTGGAGGGCCCGCCCCTCGGCGTAATCGGTGGTGAGCATCCGCGCGGGGTGCCCGTCCACCGTGATGTTCGAGAAGTACGGGGCCCGCGTGCCGGCGGCGACCTGCCGCGCGGCCGGGGCCACGGGCAGCAGCCCCGGCGCCGACGGGTCCCGGTCCGGGTCGGCGGGCACCACCTCCGCGCACGCGGGGGCGGCCAGGAAGCGGCACTCCCCCGCCAGCGTGCCGGGGACCTCGTCGGGATTGCGCTGCGCGGCGAGCCGGGCGGACTGGGTCAGGTTGAGATCGAGCTGCCAGTACAGCGCGTCCCGTACGACGAAGAACGCGGTCACGCACATCACGACGGCCACCAGGGCCACGGCCGCGGTGACGGACAGCGCCAGCCGGGTCCGCAGCGGCCCCCGCCTGCGCCAGGACGCGGCGCTCCGCCGCCGGTCACCGCGTTTCACGCCGTGTCCAGCCGGTAGCCGACCCCGTGCACGGTGTGGACCAGCCGGGGCTCGCCGCCGGCCTCCAGTTTCCGGCGCAGGTAGCCGACGTACACGGCGAGCGAGTTGGAGTCCGGCCCGAAGTCCTGCCCCCACACCAGTTCGAGGATCAGCTCGCGCGGAAGCACCTGCCCGGGGTGGCGCAGGAGCAGTTCCAGCAGCGCGGCCTCGGTCCGGCTGAACTCCAGCGGCCGCCCGCCCCGCCGGCCGGTCCGGGTCCCGGGGTCCAGAACGAGGTCGTCGAAGCCCAGCGGGGCGGCGCCCGGGGGCTCGGGGGCGGCCCGCCGCAGCAGGGCCCGCACCCGCGCGACCAGCTCGTCCAGCGCGAACGGTTTGACGAGGTAGTCGTCGGCCCCGGCCTCCAGCCCGTCGACGCGTTCGCTGACGGAGTCCAGCGCGGTCAGGATGAGCACGGGCGTGCGGTCACCCATCGCCCGCAGCTGCCGGCACACCCCCAGCCCGTCGAGCACCGGCATCAGCACGTCCAGGACGACCGCGTCCGGCTCCCAGCGCGCCACCTCGGACAGAGCGGCCAGCCCGTCCGCCGCTCCCCGCACCTCGAACCCCTCGATGGCCAGGCCGTCCTCCACGGCGGCCCGCACCTCGGGCTCGTCGTCGACCACCAGAATCCGCTGCCTCATAGGACAAAGACTGCCAAAGGCGTCGACGAGAACCTCTTAGAACGTTCTTAGGACGCACCGCGAGTGTGCGTCCATGACCACTCGACACACACCGGCGGCACTCTCCGTCGTGATCGGCGCGGGCGGCACCGGCGGCCACATCTACCCGGGGCTCGCCCTCGCCGAGGCGCTGCGCGCGGCCGTCCCGCGGGCCGTGATCTCGTTCGTCGGGACCGAACGGGGCCTGGAGACCGAGCTGATACCGGGCGCCGGCTACCGCCTGCACACCGTTGACATGATCCCCTTCGACCCTGCGCTGGGCGCGAAGCGCTACCTGCTGCCCGCCGCGCTGCTGCGCTCGGCCCACCAGGCCCGTGCGGTGATCCAGGCGCAGGGCGCGCACGCGGTCGTCGGCATGGGCGGCTATCCGAGCGCGCCGGCGGTGCTCGGCGCCCGGCTGGCCGGGCTGCCGGCCGTGATCCACGAGTCGAACGCGGTGCCCGGCCGGGCCAACCGGTTCGCGGCCCGGCTCACCCCGCACGTCGCGGTGGCCTTCGACCGCAGCCGCTCCCGCCTGGCGGGCGGGGCGAGGGCGCTGACCACCGGCATGCCGATCTCCGCGGCGCTGGCGGGGCTCGCGGACCTCCCCGGCCCGCGGCGGGCGGAGCTGCGCGCCGAGGCCCGGCTCGCGCTGGGCGTCCCCCCTGGGCGACGGCTGGTGGTCTTCAACGGGGGCAGCCTGGGCGCCGTACGCCTCACCGGGGCGGCCGTCGCCCTGGCCGGGCTCTGGCAGGGGCGGGACGACGTACAGCTGCTGATCAAGACGGGCCCGGCGGCGCTGCCCGACACGGAGGCGGACCTCACCGCGACCGGCGGCCGTCGGATCGCCCGGGCCGTGCCGTACCTGGACCGCATGGACCTCGTCTACGCGGCCGCCGACCTGGTGGTGTGCCGGGCGGGCTCCGCGACGGTGGCCGAGCTCGCGGCGACCGGGGTCCCGGCCGTGCTCGTGCCCTACCCGCACGCCCCGGGCGACCACCAGACGCACAACGCCCGGGTCCTGTCCGACGCGGGCGCGGGGCTGCTGCTGTCCGACGCGGAGGCCACCGCCGAACGCCTCGCCGAGCTCATCGGCCCGCTGCTGGCCGACCCGGCCCGGCTGGCGTCGATGGCGGGCGCCGCCGACCCCGGCCCGCACGCGCGGGCCGCCGAACTGCTGGCCACGGAGGTCCTCCGCGTGGCCGGCCTCTCCCTTCCCACCCTGGAGCACGCATGATCACGAACTGGACCGGCCGCACCGTCCTCGTCACCGGGGCCGAGGGGTTCATCGGCTCGACGCTGGTGGACCTGCTGGTGGCGCGGGGCGCCCGGGTCCGCGCCTTCGTGCACTACAAGCCGTACGCCGAGAAGGGCCACCTGGCCCGCTACCTCGCCGACCCCGACGGCCCGGTGGAGATGTGGGCGGGCGACGTCCGCGACGCGGGCCGGGTCAGCGACGCGGTGGCCGGGTGCGACACCGTCTTCCACCTCGCGGCACTGATCGGGATCCCGTACAGCTACGCCTCGCCGGGCGCGTACGTGCAGACGAACGTCACCGGTACGGAGAACATGGCGGAGGCCTGCCGCCGCCACGGGGTGCGCCGCCTGGTCCACACCTCCACGAGCGAGGTCTACGGCACGGCCCTCACGGCGCCCATCACGGAGGAGCACCCGCTCCAGCCGCAGTCCCCGTACTCCGCTTCGAAGATCGGCGCGGACATGATGGCGCTCTCCTTCCACCACGCCTTCGAACTGCCGGTGACGGTGGTGCGCCCCTTCAACACCTACGGCCCGCGCCAGTCGGCGCGCGCGGTGATCCCGACGATCCTGGCCCAGCTGCACTCGGGCGCCCGTGAGGTGCGCCTCGGCTCCCTGTCCCCCACCCGGGACTTCACGTACGTGACGGACACGGCCGAGGGCTTCCTCGCGGTGGCGGAGTGCGACCGGGCGCTGGGCCAGGTGGTCAACCTCGGCTCCGGCCAGGAGATATCCGTCGGCGACCTGGCGCAGGCGCTGATCGCGGCCTCGGGCCGGGACGCCGAGGTGGTCGTGGACCCGTCCCGGCTGCGCCCCTCGGGCAGCGAGGTCCAGCGCCTCCTCTCGGACAACTCCCGCGCCCGCGCGTGGGCCGGCTGGAAGCCGGAGGTCTCCCTGACGGAGGGCCTGCGCCGCACCTCCGACTGGATCGCGGCGAACCTGCACCTCTTCGCCCCGGACCGCTACCAGGTCTAGGCCGTCTCCTGCGGATCCCGCCCGCCCCGGTCCCGCCCGCCCCGGTCCCGCCCGCCCCGGTCCCGGCCGTCACCGGGGCCGGGGCGGGCCCGGTTCGCCGGCGGCACCACCCGGCTCCCGCCCCGCCTACGGACTCCGCAGGCTGCGCACGTCGAGGTGGCGCAGCACCCGGTCCACGATCTCCGGGTCCGCCCCCGGCTCGCTCCGCGCGGCCAGCACCTCGTGCCGGGCGGCGGACATCATCTCCCGCTGGATCCGCTGCACGTCCCTGATCCGCTCCACCCGCTTCCCGTACGCCTCCCGCCGCTCCTCGTCGACCAGGTCGGGGCTGATCCTGGCCCCGACGTCGTACGCGCGCCGGTACAGCGTCTCCACCAGGTCCTCGGGCAGGTCCTCGACCTCCTCGATCTCCTTCAGCCGCCGCTTCGCCGCCTTCGCCGCGCGCAGCGCCAGCCGCCGCCGGCCCTCGCGCTCGGCGTCGGCGTCCGCCTCCACCCCCAGCCGCCGCACCAGCCAGGGCAGCGTCAGCCCCTGGCACACCAGGGTCACCATGATCACCGCGAAGGCGATGAACACGATCTCGTCCCGGCCTGGGAAGGGCTCCCCGGCGCCCGTGCGCAGGGGGATGGCCAGGGCCAGCGCCACCGAGGCCACCCCGCGCATCCCGGCCCACCACATCACCACGCTCTCCCGCCAGCTCAGCGGGATCTCCTCGTCGTAGTCGCGCCGGCGGTGCAGCTTCTTCGCCAGCCAGCCCGCCGGCAGCAGCCAGACCAGCCGTACGGCGACGACCACCACGATCACGACCGCCGCCCAGCCGACCATCTCCCAGGCCCGGCCCTTCGCGACGCCGAAGACGTTGTGCAGCTCCAGCCCGATCAGTCCGAACGCCACGCCGGTGACCAGCGTGTCGACGATCTCCCAGAAGGTGTGCCCGGCCAGCCGCCCCAGCACGTCGTCGGCGTCCGAGGCGAACTCGGCGAGGAACAGGGCGGTCGTCAGCACGGCCAGCACCCCCGAGCCCTGGAGTTCCTCCGCCACCACGTACGCGACGAACGGCACGAGCAGCGTCAGCCCGATCTGGAGCGTGGCGTCCCCGAGCCGGCCCATCATCCACTGCGTCACCCAGCCGAGCCCGAGCCCCACGGCCACCGCGACGACCGCGGACAGCACGAACTCCCCGAGCGCGTCGGGCCACGAGAAGCTGCCGCTGACGACGGCGGCGACGGCGACGTGGTAGAGCACGATGGCGGTGACGTCGTTGAACAGCCCCTCCCCCTCCAGGATCGACACCATCCTGCGGGGCAGTCCGAGCGATCCGGCGACGGCGGTGGCCGCGACGGGGTCGGGAGGGGCGATGAGCGCGCCGAGCGCGACGGCGGCGGCGACGGGCAGCCCCGGCACGACGGCGTGCGCGACGGCCGCGACGGCGGCGGTGGTCACGAAGACCAGGGCCACGGCCAGCAGCAGGATCGGCCGTACGTTGGCCGCGAACTGGCGCCAGGAGGTGCGCTGCGCGGAGGCGTACAGCAGCGGGGGCAGAAGGAGCGGCAGGATGTACTCGGGCGGGATGTCGACGTTCGGCACGGCGGGCACCAGTGCCAGCACCACCCCGGCGATGGTCATCAGCACGGGCGCGGGCAGCCCCAGCCGGTCCCCGAGCGGAACGGTGACGACGGCCCCGAGCAGCAGCACGAACAGCAGAGCAAGCTGATCCACTCCCCCACCCTGCCAGGCCGCCGCCGCTGGGCCACGAGGGTCGGGGGCCACCCCACCGGCGTGTCGGCCCCGGCCCGCCCCCGGCCCCGCACGGGCGCGGGCCCCTGGGCCCGGTCGCGTGCCGGGTCCCGCGGGCGCGGGTCACGGCACGGCGCTCCGCGCCCGCGCCTCAAACGCCGGCGGGGCTGGAATTGCGCTCCGCGCAATCCAGCCCCGCCGGCGTTCGAAGCGCGGGGGTCCCCCGGTCGGGCCCGGCAGGGCTACGGCAGGGTGCGCCGCATCGAGCGGTGCGGGATGCCCGCGTCCTGGAACTCCGGCCCGTAGGCCCCGTAGCCGAGCCGCTCGTAGAAGCCCATCGCGTGCGTCTGCGCGCCGAGGTCGACCGCCGTCAGTCCCAGCCCGGCCGCCTCCGCCTCGATCGCCCGGACCAGCGCGACCCCGACGCCCAGTCCGCGCGCGGACTTCCGTACGGCGAGGCGCCCCAGCGAGCCGACCTCGGGCGAGCCGGTCTTGCCGAGGGCCTCGGGGCCGTGCAGCAGGCGTCCGGTGCCCAGGGCCGCGCCGTCCGGGCCCACGGCCAGCACGTGCACCGCGACCGCGTCGTACGCGTCGTACTCGATCGACTCCGGCACGGACTGCTCGACCACGAACACGTCGGTCCGCACCGCGTAGCAGGCGGCCAGGTCCTCCTCCGAGGAGGCCACCCGCACCGAGACGGACGTCACTGGCTCTCGGCCCGGATCACATCCAGCGCGTGCTGGAGGTCGGCCGGGTAGCCGCTCTCGAACTCCACCCACTGCCCGTCGGCCGGGTGCTCGAAGCCGAGCCGGACGGCGTGCAGCCACTGCCGGGTCAGCCCGAGCCGCTTGGCGACGGTCGGATCGGCACCGTAGGTCAGGTCGCCGACGCAGGGGTGGCGGTGCGCGGACATGTGAACGCGGATCTGGTGCGTGCGCCCCGTCTCCAGCTTGATGTCCAGCAGCGACGCGGCGCGGAACGCCTCGATCAGGTCGTAGTGGGTGACGGAGGCCTTGCCGTCCTGGGTCACCGCCCACTTGTAGTCGGCGCTGGGGTGGCGCCCGATCGGCGCGTCGATGGTGCCGCTCATCGGGTCCGGGTGGCCCTGCACCAGCGCGTGGTAGCGCTTGTCGACGACCCGCTCGCGGAACTGGTTCTTCAGCGAGGTGTACGCGCGCTCGGACTTGGCGACGGCCATCAGGCCGGAGGTGCCGACGTCGAGGCGGTGGACGATGCCCTGCCGCTCGGACGCGCCGGAGGTGGAGATCCGGTAGCCGGCGGCGGCGAGGCCGCCGATGACGGTGGTGCCGGTCCAGCCGGGGCTCGGGTGCGCGGCGACGCCGACCGGCTTCATGATCACGACGATGTCGTCGTCGTCGTGGACGATCTCCATGCCGGGTACGGGCTCGGCGACGAGCTCGACCGGGCGCGGCGGGGCGGGCATCTCGACTTCGAGCCAGGCGCCGCCGTGCACGCGCTCGGACTTGCCGACGACGCTGCCGTCGACCGAGACCTTCCCCTCCGACGCCAGCTCGGCCGCCTTCGTCCGGGAGAAACCGAACATACGGGCGATGGCGGCGTCCACGCGCTCGCCTTCGAGGCCATCGGGAACGGGCAGGGTGCGGATCTCGGGAATCGTACTCACCCGTCGAGTATGCAGGACTCGGCAGAGGACCATTCCCGCGATCGGCCCGGGACCGGCCCGCGACGGGGCGTACGGCGGGCGTACGGCGGGCCCCCGACGGGCCCGCGATCAGTCGCGCGATCAGTCCTTGTGGACGGTGCCGTCCGGGTCCAGGCCCTTGAAGGACAGCAGGACGATCAGGATGCCGCCGCACACGATCGCCGAGTCCGCGAGGTTGAAGACGGCGAAGTGGGCGGGGGCGATGAAGTCGACCACCGCACCGCGGAACACCCCCGGCGAACGGAAGATCCGGTCGGTGAGGTTGCCCAGCGCGCCGCCCAGCAGCAGACCGAGGGCGATCGCCCACGGCAGGCTGTACAGCTTGCGCGCCAGCCGGACGATCACCACGATCACGGTCGCCGCGATGCAGGTGAAGATGATCGTGAACGCCTCGCCGAAGCCGAAGGCGGCGCCGGGGTTGCGGATCGCGTTGAACTGCAGCAGATCGCCGAGGACCCGGATCGGGGGCTGGTGCTCCAGCCGGGCCACGACCAGCATCTTGCTGCCGAGGTCGACCAGGTACGCGAGCACCGCCACGACGAGCAGCGCCGCGATCCGCCGGCGCCCCTTGGGTGCGTCCGGCCCCGGCTGCGGCTCGGCGTCGTCCCCGACCTCCGGCGTACCGATGATGCGCTCCGCCTCTGCCACGTGAGTCCCTCGACTAGCTCGATCCCGACGAGACACGAGAGTACGTCAGGGGACGCACCTCGTGCCTAGTGCCTCCGCTCCTGCTTCTGCTTGCAGTCCACGCACAGGGTGGCCCGCGGGAAGGCCTGCATCCGCGCCTTGCCGATGGGCTGCCCGCAGTTCTCGCAGAGTCCGTACGTGCCCGCCTCCAGACGTTCCAGGGCCCGCTCGGTCTGCTCCAGCATCGAGGTGGCGTTCGCGGCGAGGGCCAGTTCGGACTCCCGGGTGATGTTCTTGGTCCCGGTGTCGGCCTGGTCGTCGCCCGCGCCGTCCCCCGAGTCCCGCATCAGGCCCGTGATGGCGACCTCGGAGGCGTCGAGCTCGGTACGCAGCCGCAGGATCTCCGAGACCAGTTCCGTACGGGCCTCCTCGACCTCCTGCTCGGTCCAGGGGTCCTCGCCGGGGCGTACGGCGAGCTCGCCGGGCGTGGTGGCCGCCGCCGTGGCCCGCGCCTTGGGGAGCCCGCTGGTGGCCGCAGCGGCCGTCTTCCTGGCCGTACCCGCAGTCTTCTTGGCAACCACTTTCCGAGCTCCCGTCTTCCGCGCGGCCGGGGCCGCCCCCTCGGCCGCGGCCGGGGTGGCCGCCGCCTTGCCCGTGGTGCTCTTCGCGGCCGCCTTCGTCGCCGTGGCGTCGGCCGCCTTCGCCGGGGCCTTCCGCGCCGCGGTCTTCTTCGCGGCGGCCTTCTTCGTAGTGGTCTTCGGCGCCGTTGTCTTCTTCGCCGCCGTCTTCTCGGCCGGAGCAGCCCGTTTGGCGGCAGGCGTGGAGCCTGGCACAGCAGCCACCTCCTGCGTCGCCGTCTTCTTCGCCACCATGGCCGCGGCCCCTTTTCACATACTGTGATCTTGTTCGTGAATCGTGCCGGAACGATAAATCGGCGCCGACCACACGGCAACGGGGCACGCGTCCATCGAGGTCAACCTGCATCCGTTGTGCCCAGCGGGAAGCCCGGTAATCCGCCCCACCCGCCCCGCTGGATCCCGTACCGGGCGATCAGCCCGTCCGGGTCACCCCGCGGACGCCGCGATAACCGGTCTGCCGACCCGGGCCCCGGCCCTTACACTGGGCGCAGCGAGAGGCATGGACGGGGACGAGTAGCGTCGGACGCAGCCAGGAGCGACCCGGGGACGGTGAGAGCCCGGGGGCGAGCGCGACGTGAAGGATCACCCCTGAGCCGCCGGAAGAAAGCCCGTACGGATCCCCGTGGGGCGAGTAGAACCGGCTTCGCACCCCAATGAGGGGGCCGCCGGACCTGTCCGGGGGCCAAGGAGGGTGGTACCGCGGGAGCTGCAGCGCTCTCGTCCCTCCGGACGGAACTGACACCCCGCCGGAGGAAGAGTTCAGCCTCATGACCACACCGCCGCAGTACCGCCCGGTACCCGCCCAGGTCGACCTGCCTGCCCTTGAGCACGCGGTCCTCGACTTCTGGCGCGAGAGCAAGACCTTCGCGAAGACCCTGGAGCAGTCCGAGGGACGCCCCGAGTGGGTCTTCTACGAGGGCCCGCCCACCGCGAACGGCATGCCCGGCGCGCACCACATCGAGGCCCGCGTCTTCAAGGACGTCTTCCCCCGGTTCCGCACCATGCGCGGCTACCACGTGGCCCGCAAGGCCGGCTGGGACTGCCACGGCCTGCCCGTCGAGCTCGCCGTCGAGAAGGAACTCGGCTTCAACGGCAAGCAGGACATCGAGGCCTACGGCATCGCCGAGTTCAACGCCAAGTGCCGCGAGTCCGTGACCCGCCACACCGACGCGTTCACCGAGCTCACGACCCGCATGGGCTACTGGGTCGACCTGGACGACGCCTACCGGACCATGGACCCCGAGTACGTCGAGTCCGTGTGGTGGTCGCTGAAGGAGATCTTCAACAAGGGCCTGCTCACCCAGGACCACCGCGTCGCCCCCTGGTGCCCGCGCTGCGGCACCGGCCTCTCCGACCACGAGCTGGCGCAGGGCTACGAGACGGTCGTGGACCCCTCGGTCTACGTCCGCTTCCCGCTGACCTCCGGCCCCCTCGCGGGCGAGGCGGCGCTGCTGGTCTGGACGACGACCCCCTGGACCCTGGTGTCCAACACGGCCGTGGCCGCGCACCCCGAGGTCACCTACGTCGTCGCCCGCCGTACCGGCGGCGAGGACCCGGAGAAGCTGGTCGTCGCCCAGCCGCTGCTGGAGAAGTCCCTGGGCGAGGGCTGGGAGGCCACCGGCGAGTCCTTCACCGGCAAGGAGATGGAGCGCTGGACGTACCAGCGCCCCTTCGAGCTGGTCGAGTTCCCGGAGCCCGCCCACTACGTCGTGAACGCCGAGTACGTCACGACCGAGGACGGCACGGGTCTGGTCCACCAGTCCCCCGCCTTCGGCGCCGACGACCTCGCGGTCTGCCGCGCGTACGGCCTGCCCGTCGTGAACCCGGTCCGCCCCGACGGCACCTTCGAGGAAGAGGTCCCGCTGGTCGGCGGCGTCTTCTTCAAGAAGGCCGACGAGAAGCTCACCGCCGACCTCGACGCGCGCGGCCTGCTCTTCAAGCACATCGCCTACGAGCACAGCTACCCGCACTGCTGGCGCTGCCACACCGCCCTGCTCTACTACGCGCAGCCGTCCTGGTACGTCCGCACCACCGCCGTCAAGGACGCGATGCTGCGGGAGAACGAGAAGACGAACTGGTTCCCGGACTCGGTCAAGCAGGGCCGCTTCGGCGACTGGCTGAACAACAACATCGACTGGGCGCTGTCCCGCAACCGCTACTGGGGCACCCCGCTGCCGATCTGGCGCTGCGAGGAGGACCACCTCACCTGCGTCGGCTCCCGCGCCGAGCTGTCCGAGCTCTCCGGCCAGGACCACTCGAACCTGGACCCGCACCGCCCGTACATCGACGACGTCACCTTCACCTGCACGGCCGAGGGCTGCTCCCTGGAGGCCGTCCGCGTCCCCGAGGTCATCGACGCCTGGTACGACTCGGGTTCGATGCCGTTCGCACAGTGGGGCTACCCGTACAAGAACAAGGAGATCTTCGAGAAGCGCTACCCGGCGCAGTTCATCTCGGAGGCCATCGACCAGACCCGCGGCTGGTTCTACACGCTGATGGCGGTCGGCACCCTCGTCTTCGACAAGTCCTCCTACGAGAACGTGGTCTGCCTGGGCCACATCCTCGCCGAGGACGGCCGCAAGATGTCCAAGCACCTGGGCAACATCCTCCAGCCCATCCCGCTCATGGACCAGCACGGCGCCGACGCGGTGCGCTGGTTCATGGCGGCCGGCGGCTCCCCGTGGGCGGCGCGTCGCGTCGGCCACGGCACGATCCAGGAGGTCGTCCGCAAGACCCTCCTCACGTACTGGAACACGGTCGCCTTCCAGGCCCTGTACGCCCGCACCTCCGGCTGGGCCCCCTCGGCGGCCGACCCGGCCCCGGCCGACCGCACGGTCCTGGACCGCTGGCTGCTCTCCGAGCTCCACACCCTGGTCACCGAGGTCACCGAGGCGATGGAGTCCTACGACACCCAGCGCGCCGGCAAGCTCCTCTCCGCCTTCGTCGACGACCTCTCGAACTGGTACGTGCGCCGCTCGCGCCGCCGCTTCTGGCAGGGCGACAAGGGCGCCCTGCGCACCCTGCACGAGGTCGTCGAGACGGTCACCCGCCTGATGGCCCCGCTGACCCCCTTCATCACGGAGCGGGTCTGGCAGGACATGATCGTCCCGGTCACCCCGGAGGCCCCGGAGTCGGTGCACCTGTCCACCTGGCCGGTCGCGGACGCCACCGCGATCGACCCGGTCCTGTCGCGGCAGATGCTGCTGGTCCGCCGCCTGGTGGAGCTGGGCCGCGCGACCCGCGCGGAGTCCGGGGTCAAGACCCGCCAGCCGCTGTCGCGCGCGCTGGTCGGCGCGGCCGGTTTCGACGCGCTCTCGCCGGAGCTGCAGAGCCAGATCACGGAGGAGCTGAACGTCTCCTCCCTGGCCTCCCTCTCCGAGGTCGGCGGCTCCCTGGTGGACACCACGGCCAAGGCGAACTTCCGGGCGCTGGGCAAGCGCTTCGGCAAGGGCGTGCAGGACGTGGCGAAGGCGGTGGCCGCGGCCGACGCGGCGGCGCTGTCGCTGGCCCTGCGGTCCGGTTCCGCCGAGGTCGAGGTGAACGGGGAGTCCGTCTCGCTCACCCCGGAGGAGGTCATCATCACGGAGACCCCGCGCGAGGGCTGGTCGGTGGCCTCCGACTCCGGCGCGACGGTCGCCCTGGACCTGGAGATCACGCCGGAGCTGAAGCTGGCGGGCCTCGCCCGTGACGCGATCCGCCTGATCCAGGAGGCCCGCAAGAACTCCGGCCTCGACGTGGCGGACCGCATCGCCCTGCGGTGGTCCGCCGCGGAGCCGGAGGTCGTCACGGCCCTGACGGACCACGCGGCCCTGATCGCGGACGAGGTCCTCGCCACGGACTTCGCCTCCGGCGAGGCGGACGCGGCGTACGGCGAGCCGTTCACGGACGAGTCCCTGTCCCTGACGTTCCGCCTCCGCAAGGCGTAACTCCGGGCCCGGCGGCCCGCGCCTCTCCCTCCGGGGGGGTGCGGGCCGCTTTGTCTTTCCCCTCCCCGCCCTTCCACCGTTCCCGCCTCAGACGCCGGCGCGGCTGAAGGATCCGGGCCCGGCCCGTACCCGTGCCGGGTGCGGCTCCCGCCACGGCGCTCCGCGCCCGCGCCTCAAACGCCAGCCAAATCCAGCCCCGCCGGCGTTTGAGGCGCGGGGTCCGGGGGTGGAGCCCCCGAAGCGTCCGGGCGGAGCCCGGGGAACGGTGGAAGGGCGGGGAGGGGACGGCCCCGCGCAGCGGCCACCCACCCGCACCCACCCGCACCCGCACCCGCACCGGCACCGGCCCGCCGGAACGCGGAAACGGGCGGCGGGACGCGGAAACGGGCCGGGCCCGGGTTCCAGAAGGAACCCGGGCCCGGCCCGTAAGGCTGCCGACGACGAGCGGCGGCGCCTAGTTGTCGTCCTCGTCGATCAGGAAGCCCCGCATCGGAGACGGCGCCTGCTGCATCGGCTGCGGCGCGGCCGGCCGCACCGGAGCCATCGGCTGCGTCATCGCCGGGGACATCTGCTGCTGGCCGCCGTAGGACGGGCCACCACCCATCGGGGAGGGACCGCCCATGGGGGACGGAGCGCCCATGGACGGGTTGCCCATCGAGTGACCCATCGCACCGGCCGGAGCCATCGACGGCGAAGGCGACGGCGGCAGCGCCGGACCGGCCGGGTTCCGCGGCGGGGCCAGGGAGTCGTCGGCCTGGGTCTCCAGCTGGCGCAGCTGCGACTCCAGGTAGGACTTCAGACGCGTACGGTACTCGCGCTCGAAGCCCCGAAGGTCCTCGACCTTGCGCTCCAGCGTGGCGCGGGCGGACTCCAGGGAGCCCATCGCGACGCGGTGCTTCTCCTGCGCGTCCCGCTCCAGCGCGTCGGCCTTGGCACGGGCGTCCCGCTCCAGGCCCTCGGCGCGCGAACGGGCCTCGCCGACGATCTTGTTGGCCTCGGAGCGGGCCTCCGCGATCGCCTGGTCGGCGGTCTGCTGCGCGAGCGACAGGACGCGGGCGGCGCTGTCGCCACCGGGGCCCTGCTGCGGGAGCTGCGGCGGCTGCTGCATCTGCTGCATGGGCTGGCCCATGGGCTGCATCTGCTGCCCCATCGGCTGCATCTGCTGGCCCATCGGCTGGCCGAGCGGGTTCTGGCCACCCATGGACTGCTGCTGCATGGGGGGCTGGCCCATCTGCTGCTGCGGCGCCATCGGGTGCTGGCCACCCATGGACTGCTGCTGCTGCATGGGGCCGCCCATCGGGCCCGGACCCTGCGGACCGTGTCCACCGGGACCGGCCGGCAGCTGCGGCTGGCCGCCGGGAAGCTGCGGCGGGCCCATCTGCGGCTGCTGCTGCTGCTGCGGCGGGCCGGATATGGCCGCGGGCACGGGGGCGCCCGGGCCTCGCTGGTCCTGGGGCTCCGGCTTGCGCATGTTCTGCTGCTGCTGCTGGCTCTGCGCGGCGGCACGCGTCGCGGCGGCCAGCTTGGCGCGCAGGTCCTCGTTCTCGCGCAGCAGGCGCGTCAGTTCGGACTCGACCTCGTCGAGGAAGGCATCGACCTCGTCCTCGTCATAGCCTTCTCGGAGGCGGACGGTCGTGAACTGCTTGTTCCGCACGTCCTCGGGGGTCAGCGGCATGTCTTCTTCACCTCTACGTAGTCGTCGGCAGTCGGCAAGACCGTATCGGGACTGTCCCCGCGCCCGCGGGGAAGCACATCGTTCACACGCTTCTCGCAGCGGTGCTCACGAAACTGATGAGGATGTAAACGATGATCATCAGAACGAAGAAGGACAGGTCGAGTGCCACGCCCCCGAGACGCAACGGCGGGATGAATCGCCGGAGAAGCTTGAGCGGTGGATCGGTGACAGTGTAGGTGGCCTCCAGAACGACCACCATCGCCTTGCCGGGTGTCCATGAACGTGCGAACTGGAACACGTAGTCCATGACCAGTCGGAAGATCAGCACGATGAGGAAGCACATCAGCGCGATGTAGACCACTTGCAGTGCGACGCCCATCCCGCGCTTCCCTCTCCCCGTTCTCGCTCTGTTCCCGGTCCCGTGTCTGACGGATCGGTCTAGCTTTGGTTGAAGAACCCGCCCTCCGCGATGCGGGCCTTGTCCTCCGCCGTGACATCGACGTTAGCAGGCGACAGCAGGAACACCTTCTGTGTCACGCGTTCAATACTGCCGTGCAGACCGAAGACGAGGCCGGCGGCGAAGTCGACGAGACGCTTCGCGTCCGTGTCGTCCATCTCCGTGAGATTCATGATCACCGGAGTGCCCTCACGGAAGTGTTCCCCGATGGTACGGGCCTCGTTGTAGGTCCGGGGGTGCAGCGTCGTGATGCGGTACGGCTCCCGCTCGGAGACGACCTTGGGCATGATCACGGGGGCGTTCTTCTCCAGGTTGGTGCGGTCAGGTGTGATGGATGCCACGGGGGCAATTCGCGCGGGACGTCCGTTTTCTGACGGAATTGGGAGGGGTTCCCGCTGCGCCGGAGGCTGTACGGCTCGTACCGGTTCGTCCGTTACGGGCGATTGGTGCACGGGCTGCTGTCGGCGATCCCGGTCCCGCGCGCGCTCCGGCTCCGGCTCGGGCTCGAACTCGTCATCGGGGTCGTACCCCGGGTTGTCGTACCGGTCGTCCTCCACGAGGCCGAGGTAGACCGCCATCTTGCGCATCGCGCCGGCCATTCTCCGAGTCCTCCGCTCTGTGGTGGATCGCCCTGTCGCAGGTGTCGCTGTGTCCGTCAGCAAAGTAGCTGTGTCACCAAAGTCACCAACTGCCCGCGATCCACTTGGTCTGTCCGCTCATCTGCGGAAATGACCATATTTTCTGCTGTGGTCCGACTTTCTTCGCGACGTTACCCGAGCCGGGGTCTCGCGCCGAGTACCGCAGTGCCGACGCGTACATGTGTCGCACCCGCCAGCACGGCCTGTTCCAGGTCGGCGCTCATTCCGGCCGACACCATCGTGGCAGCCGGATGGTCCGCGCGCAGGCCGGATGACAATTCCACCAGCCGCTCGAAGGCCGCCCGTTCGCGCCCCGCGTAGGGGCCGGCCAGCGGGGCGACGGTCATCAGGCCGTCGATGCGCAGTCCCGGCGCGGCGGCCACGAGGTCCGCCAACCGCGCGAGCAGGTCCGGCGCCGCGCCTCCGCGTGCGCCGCGCTCCCCCGACTCCGCGTCGAGCGCGATCTGCACCAGGCAGCCGAGTTCGCGCCCCTGCGCCTCCGCGGCCGCCGACAGCGCCGTGACGAGCTTCGGCCGGTCGACCGACTGCACGACATGCGCGTATCCCGCCACGGAACGGACTTTGTTCGTCTGCAACTGACCCACGAAGTGCCAGTTCAACGGCAGATCCGCGCAGGCCCCCGCCTTGGGCGCGGCGTCCTGGTCGCGGTTTTCCGCAACATGACGGACGCCCAGCTCCGCCAGCAGTCGTACGTCGCTCGCCGGATACGTCTTGGTGACCACGATGAGGGTCACCTCGTCCCGCCCCCGGCCCGCGGCCGCGCAGGCGGACGCGATGCGCTCCTCCACCCGCGCGAGGTTCTCCGCGAGTTCCGACTTACGGTCTGTCATCAATCCGTTCCAACCACACATATCCGGCGAGCCGCCCGGTCACCCGGTCGCGGCGGTACGAGAAGTGGTCCCGCGACTCCAGTGTGCAGACCGCGGAACGGTGGCGGTACGCCACCCCCGCCTCCGCCAGCTGCGCGTGCACCCCGGCGACCACGTCCACCGCCGGCGTCCCCCAGCTGGTCTCGGCCCACGCGGCCGGAACCACGGCGGCGACCGCCTCCCGCATCTCGGCGGGCACTTCGTAGCACCGCCCGCAGACGGCCGGTCCGGTACGGGCGACCATGCGCGCGGGGTCCGCGCCCAGGGCCGTCATCGCCTCGACCGCGGCCGGCACCACCCCGGCGACCAGGCCGGGCCGCCCGGCGTGGGCGGCGCCGACGACCCCGGCGACGGGGTCGGCCAGCAGCACGGGGGTGCAGTCGGCGGTGAGCACGGCGAGGGCGAGCCCCCGACGGGCGGTCACCACCGCGTCCACCGCCGGAACCGCGTCGCCGGCGGCCCAGGGGCCGTCCACCACCGCGACGTCCCGCCCGTGCACCTGGTTCATCCAGACGACGAGGTCCGGGTCGACGCCCAGCTCCCGCGCCGCGGCGGCCCGGTTCGCGCGAACGGCGGCCGGGTCGTCTCCGACCGCGCCGCCGAGATTGAGCTCCTCGTACGGAACGGCGCTCACCCCGCCCCACCGGTCGGTGAAGGCGAAGTGGGCGCCGCTCTCGTGATGCTGCCCCAGTGTCACTTCAAGAAGTCCGGAACATCCAGCTCTTCGGCCGGGCTGTCCTGGTACGGCCGGGCCGTCGGCACCTGCGGCGCGGGCGCCGGCTCGACGGGGATCTCCACCGGGGCCGGGGGCTCCTCGCGCGGGGTGACCGTGCCGAGTCCGCCGAAGGCCGGGCGGACCGGCTCCGGGGCGCGCACCGGCGCGGGGGCCGGCTCCTCGCGCTTGGTGGACGCGGCGCCGATGACGTTGTCCCGGCGGGCCGGGGGCTGTCCGCCGTCGAACCCGGCCGCGATCACGGTGACCCGTACCTCGTCGCCGAGCGCGTCGTCGATGACGGCACCGAAGATGATGTTCGCCTCGGGGTGCGCGGCCTCGCTCACCAGCTGCGCGGCCTCGTTGATCTCGAAGAGACCGAGGTCCGAGCCACCGGAGATGGAGAGCAGGACGCCCCGCGCCCCGTCGATGGAGGCCTCCAGCAGCGGCGAGGAGATCGCCATCTCGGCGGCGGCCACGGCGCGGTCGTCGCCGCGGGCCGAGCCGATGCCCATCAGCGCGGAGCCGGCCTCGGACATCACGGACTTGACGTCCGCGAAGTCCAGGTTGATCAGACCCGGGGTGGTGATGAGGTCGGTGATGCCCTGCACGCCGGAGAGCAGGACCTGGTCGGCCGACTTGAAGGCGTCCAGGACGCTGACCTGGCGGTCCGAGATGGACAGCAGGCGGTCGTTGGGGATGACGATGAGGGTGTCGACCTCTTCGCGGAGCTCGGCGATGCCGTCCTCCGCCTGGTTCGCGCGGCGCCGGCCCTCGAAGGTGAACGGCCGGGTGACCACACCGATCGTCAGGGCGCCCAGCGAGCGCGCGATGTTGGCCACGACGGGTGCGCCGCCGGTGCCGGTGCCGCCGCCCTCACCGGCGGTGACGAAGACCATGTCGGCCCCCTTGAGGACCTCCTCGATCTCCTCACGGTGGTCCTCTGCCGCCTTGCGGCCGACGGCCGGGTTGGCTCCGGCGCCGAGGCCTCGGGTGAGTTCACGACCGACGTCGAGCTTGACATCGGCGTCGCTCATCAACAGCGCCTGGGCGTCCGTGTTGATGGCGATGAACTCGACACCCTTGAGACCGACCTCGATCATTCGGTTGATGGCATTGACACCACCGCCGCCGACACCGATGACCTTGATGACTGCGAGGTAGTTCTGCGGTGCTGCCACGTCGAAGGCCTCTCGCCTCGATTACGTGTCGCCGCTTCGCGGGTCTGCGGTGCGACGACTGATGCCGAAATTGGGACGGTTCGTACGCGCCGACCCGAACCCTAACCCTGAAGTTTAGGGTTAGGAGTGTGTCTGTTCCCTGGACTCTTCCGAACAGGACACTAAGTCGACAAGTAGCGCGGGTTCAACGAACACGCCGAACCTCCCGTTTTTCTTTTCACCCTATGTGATCACCCGTATCGGTGGCCAACCAGGGTGCTTCGCTGTTCGACCGGACGTCAACTCCCGGACACCGCAGGCGCGGTGGGGACGCTCACGTCGAAGTGGTCGGCCTTGGGCGCGGCTTTCAGCAGGGCGGTCAGCGCACGGCCCTTCGCCTCACCCAGTTCGCCGCTCCCCCACACGACCGTGCGCCCCTTGGTCAGCTGGAGCAGCACCGAATCGTACGACCGCACCTTGACCTGCAACGTCTCTTTCGCGATCGCGGCGGGGAGGGTTCCGGCGATGCCCACCGCCTCCCGCAGGAGGCGCTGCTCGTCGAAGCGGCGGGCGCTCGGCGAGTGCTCCGCGGTCAGTTCCAGGACCGGAACACCCGCGGGCGCGCGTCCGACCGTGTCGAATCGCACACCGGACGCGTCCACTTCGACGAACTCCGCTTCCTTCTTGATGAGCAGGACGGGTTTGCGTTCCGTCACTTTCAGCCCGATTCCGTGCGGCCAGGCCCGCACCACGTCGACCGAATCGATGCGGGGCAGCCGCCGGCGCAGACGGCTCGCGATCTCGTCCGTGTCGACGCCGACGAGGGGTGCGCCGACGGGTACGGCCGCGGCCGTGAGGACCTGTTCGGGGGTGAGCACCTCGGTGCCGGAGGCCGTGACCTTCTCGACGCGGAGCCAGGAGGAGCCGTAGAGCGCCCAGGTGCCGCCCGCGGCGAGGACCACGGCGGCGGCGAGGGAGGCCAGGACGGGGACGCGGCGCGCTCGCGCGCCACCGGGTCCCCGGGGACCCGGCCTCTTCGACGACTTGGGCGGCTTGGGCGGCCCGGACGGGCCCGGGCGCTTTTTCCCGCCCCGGCCCGACCGGTCGGACGTGCCGCGCTGTGCCGTCGTCGCTCCGGCCACTCCTGTGCCTCCTGGATCTGGCTTCCCGCCTCAGCGGGCCCTGTTGGCCGCGACCGCCTCGTAGACCAGGCCGACGAGCAGGTCGTCGGCGTCCCGGCGGCCGAACTCGGCGGCGGCGCGGGACATCTCGTACAGGCGGTGCGGATCGGACAGCACCGGGAGGATCTGGCCGAGCACCCAGTCGGGCGTCAGTTCCGCGTCGTCCACGAGCAGGCCGCCGCCGGCCTTGACCACCGGCTGGGCGTTGAGCCGCTGTTCGCCGTTGCCGATGGGCAGCGGTACGTAGGCGGCCGGCAGTCCGACGGCGGAGAGTTCGGCGACGGTCATCGCGCCCGCGCGGCACAGCATCATGTCGGCGGCGGCGTACGCGAGGTCCATCCGGTCCACGTACGGTACCGGGACGTACGGCGGCATCCCGGGCATGTTGTCGACACGCGGCAGTTCGTTCTTCGGGCCGACCGCGTGCAGGATCTGGATCCCGGAGCGCTGGAGGGTCGGAGCGACCTGCTGGATCACCTCGTTGAGGCGGCGGGCGCCCTGCGAGCCGCCGGAGACCAGCAGCGTCGGCAGGTTGGGGTCCAGCCCGAAGGCGGCGCGCGCCTCGGGGCGGACGGCGGCCCGGTCGAGGGTGGAGATGGACCGGCGCAGCGGGATGCCCACGTAGCGGGCGCCGCGCAGCTTGCTGTCCGGGGTGGACACCGCGACGGCGTGCGCGTAGCGGGAGCCGATCTTGTTGGCCAGTCCGGGCCGGGCGTTGGCCTCGTGGACGATGATCGGCACCCCGAGCCGCTTGGCGGCCAGGTAGCCGGGCAGGGCCACGTAACCGCCGAAGCCGACGACGCAGTCCGCCTTGGTCCGGGTCAGGATCTCCTCGGCGGCCTTGATGGTGCCGCGCAGCCGCCCGGGGACGGTGATCAGCTCGGGCGTGGGCTTGCGGGGCAGCGGTACGGCGGGGATCAGCCCCAGCTCGTAGCCGCGCTCCGGGACCAGCCGCGTTTCAAGGCCGCGTTCGGTACCGAGGGCGGTGATGCCCACGGTCGGGTCCTGCCTGCGCAGGGCGTCCGCGAGGGCGAGCGCCGGCTCGATGTGGCCGGCGGTCCCCCCACCGGCGAGTACGACATGCACCGAAATTCACCGCTCTCCGGACGGACGCCTCTTGACGCGCCGTCTCATCGACTTCCATATCGGCCCGCTCCGCTGCCGGCCGAACCTCGGCCGGCGCATCGCGAGCGCCGCTCGCGCCGCCGGCTCCTCCCGCGCGAAGGCGATGAGCAGTCCGACCGCGAACATGGTCGGCAGCAGGGCCGACCCTCCGTAGGAGAACAGCGGGAGGGGCACACCGGCGATCGGCAGCAGGCCGAGCACCGCACCGATGTTGATCACGGCCTGGGCCGTGATCCACGTGGTGACGCCTCCCGCGGCATACCGTACGAAGGGGTCCTCCGTGCGTCCGGCCACGCGGATACCCGCATAGCCTAGGGCCGCGAACAGGGCGAGCACCGACAGCGTCCCCGCCAGCCCCAGTTCCTCACCGGTGATGGCAAAGATGAAGTCGGTGTGGGCTTCGGGCAGTTGCCCCCATTTTTCCACACTCGCCCCCAGGCCGGAACCGAACCATCCACCGGATGCCAGGGCGTAGATCCCGTGTACGGCCTGCCAGCAAAGGTCGTTCTTGCCCGGATCTGTCGCGCCGAGGCAGGCGAGCCGGTCCATGCGGTGCGGGCTGGTCTTGATGAGCAGTGCGACGATCACACCCGCGAAGAGCAGGACCCCCGCGAACATCCGGGTCGGCGCCCCGGCGAGCCAGAGCAGCCCGAACAGGACGGCGCCCAGGATCATCGCGGTGCCCATGTCCCCGCCCAGCATGATCAGCCCGAGCAGCAGGAAGGCCACCGGGACCAGCGGCACCAGCAGGTGCTTCCACTGGCTCAGCAGCTCCTTGTCCCCCTTGCGGGCCAGCAGGTCGGCGCCCCACAGGATCAGGGCGAGTTTGCCGAACTCACTGGGCTGGAGCATGAACGGACCGCCAAGGGAGATCCAATTCTGGTTGCCGTTGATCGAGACCCCTATCCCGGGGACCTGGACCAGGACCATCAGGAACAGGGTGCCGGCGAGCACCGGATAGGACAGGGCCCGGTGCAGCTTGACCGGCATCCGGGAGGCGGCGAAGAGCAGGACGGAACCGATCAGGGCGGCCAGGAACTGCTTCTTGAAGAAGTACGCGTCCCCCAGGCCCAGCTGGAGGGCCTTGATCATGGAGGCCGAGTAGACCATCACCAGGCCGAGCCCGGTGAGGAGCAGCGAGCTGCCGAAAATCAGGTAATAGGCGGTCAGCGGCCGGTCCCACGCCTTGCTCAACTGCCGCTGTGCGCGCCGCAGCCGCTGCAGCGGCCCGTGGGCGGGCCGCCGGGCGGTGACCGCGGGGCGTTTGCGGCCCTGCGCCTTCACGGCGGCGGGCCGCCGCCCCGGCAGCATCTGCTTGGCCGGCATCTGTGATCTTCCCCTCCACTCGTACGAGGCGAGCAGCCGGGTCGGGCAGGCATGCTGCCCCGGATCGACCTAGGCGCTCTCGGCGGCCAGTTCGCGCACGGCGTCGGCGAACGCGTCCCCACGCTTGTTGTAGTTCGCGAACATGTCCATCGAGGCACACGCGGGCGCCAGCAGGACCGTGTCGCCGGGCTCCGCGAGCCGGGCCGCCTCCCGGACCGCTGCGAGCATCGCCCCAGTGTCGGTCCGTTCGAGGTCGACGACCGGGACCTCGGGGGCGTGTCGCGCCAGCGCCTCGGCGATCAGCGCCCGGTCGGCGCCGATCAGTACCACCGCGCGCAGCCGGTCGGCGGACTTCCGGACGAGCTCGTCGAAGGTCGCGCCCTTGGCGAGGCCGCCGGCGATCCAGACGACCGGTTCGAAGGCCGCGAGGGAGGCCTCCGCGGCGTGCGTGTTGGTGGCCTTGGAGTCGTCGATGTAGGTGACCCCGCCGACCTCGTCCACGTACGAGACGCGGTGGGCGTCGGGGCGGAAGTCGCGCAGGCCGTCGCGGACCGCGCGGGGCTCCACGCCGAAGGCGCGGGCGAGGGCCGCCGCCGCGAGGGCGTTGGCGATGTTGTGCGGGGCCGGCGGGTTGACGTCCTTGACCTCGGCGAGCTCCTGGGCGTTCTTCTGCCGGTTCTCGACGAAGGCGCGGTCCACGAGGATCCCGTCGACCACGCCGAGCATGGAGGGGCCGGGGGCGCCGAGGGTGAAGCCGATGGCCCGGCAGCCCTCCTCGACGTCCGCCTCGACGACCAGGGCCTCGGTGGCGGGGTCGGCGACGTTGTAGACGCAGGCGACCGTGTTGCCCTCGTAGATGCGGCCCTTGTCGGCGGCGTAGGCGTCCATCGAGCCGTGCCAGTCCAGGTGGTCCGGGGCCAGGTTGAGGACGGCCGCCGAGTGGGCGCGTACCGAGGGCGCCCAGTGCAGCTGGTAGCTGGAGAGCTCGACGGCGAGGACGTCATAGGTCTCGTCGCCGGTCACCACGTCGATGATCGGGGTGCCGATGTTGCCGACGGCCGCGGTCTTCAGACCGGCCGCGCGCAGGATCGACGCGAGCATCTGGGTGGTGGTGGTCTTGCCGTTGGTGCCGGTGATCGCGAGCCAGGGGGCGGCGTTCTCGCCGCGCAGCAGCCAGGCGATCTCGACGTCGCCCACGACGTCCACGCCGGCCTTGGCGGCGGCCTCGAACAGCGGGCTGTCGGGCTTCCAGCCGGGCGAGGTCACGACCAGGTCGGTGCCTTCGGGCAGGACGTCTCCGGCGCGGGCGCCGTCCGCCAGGTGGCCGAGGCGTACCTCGATGCCCAGCTCCGCGAGCTCGGCGGCCCGCGCCCGGTGGGCGTCCCCGTCCCCGTTGTCGACGACCGTCACGACGGCGCCGAGGCCGGCCAGGGCGCGGGCGGCACTGATGCCGCTCACGCCGAGGCCGGCGACGGTGATGTTCCTGTCCTGCCAGGAGGTCACTTGTCTGCTGCCCATCCCGCGTAGAAGAGACCGAGACCGACGATCACGCACATGCCCTGGATGATCCAGAAGCGGACCACGACGAGGACTTCGGACCAGCCCTTGAGTTCGAAGTGGTGCTGGAGCGGCGCCATCCGGAAGACGCGCTTTCCGGTCAGCTTGAAGGAGCCGACCTGGATGACGACCGACATCGTGATGAGCACGAAGAGGCCGCCGAGCAGTGCCATCAGGAGCTCCGTGCGGGAGCAGATGGCGAGGCCCGCGAGCGCGCCGCCGAGGGCGAGCGAGCCGGTGTCACCCATGAAGATCTTGGCGGGCGAGGTGTTCCACCACAGGAAGCCGAAGCAGGCTCCCATCAGGGCGGAGGCGACGACCGCGAGGTCCAGCGGGTCGCGCACCTCGAAACAGGCGTTCGGGTTGGTCAGGGTCTGCGCGTTGACGCAGGACTCCTGGAACTGCCAGACGCCGATGAAGGTGTAGGCGCCGAAGACCATCACGGCGGCGCCGGTGGCGAGGCCGTCCAGACCGTCGGTCAGGTTCACGCCGTTGGACATGGCCAGGATCATGAACAGCGCCCAGACCACGAACAGCACGGGGCCGATCGCCCAGCCGAAGTCCGTGACGAACGACAGCTTCGTGGAGGCCGGGGTGAGTCCGCGCGAGTCCGAGAACTGCAGCGCGAGGACCGCGAAGGCGATGCCGACGATCAGCTGGCCGGCCATCTTGGCCTTGGCCCGCAGACCGAGCGAGCGGCGCTTGACGATCTTGATGTAGTCGTCGAGGTAGCCGACCACGCCCATGCCCGCCATCAGGAAGAGCACGAGCAGGCCCGACATGCTCGGGGATTCGCCCGTGATCGCCTTCGTCGCGGCGTACGCGATGAGCGTCGCCAGGATGAAGGAGATACCGCCCATGGTGGGCGTGCCCTTCTTCCCGGCGTGGCCGCGGGGGCCGTCGTCGCGGATGAACTGGCCGTAGCCCTTGCGGGCCAGCAGCTTGATCAGGAGGGGGGTGCCGATGACGGTGAGGAACATACCGATGACACCCGCGAACAGGATCTGCCTCATCGGCCGGCGACCTCGCCCTCGCTGTCGAGCAGCGCCTGCGCGACCCGCTCCAGGCCGATCGACCTGGAAGCCTTCACCAGCACGACGTCCCCCGGGCGCAGTTCACTGCGCAACAGGTCCACTGCCGCCTGCGCGTCGGACACGAGCACCGACTCCTCACCCCACGAACCCTCGTTATATGCGCCCAGTTGCAGCCAGGACGCTTCCCTGCCCCCGACTGCCACGAGCTTGCTCACGTTGAGCCGGACGGCGAGCCGTCCCACCGCGTCGTGCTCGGCCAGCGCGGCGTCGCCGAGCTCGGCCATGGGGCCGAGCACCGCCCACGTACGTCCCCCCTTCGCCCTGGCGGAGTCGCCCATCGCGGCAAGTGCGCGCAGGGCGGCCCGCATGGACTCGGGATTCGCGTTGTAGGCGTCGTTGACGATCGTCACGCCGTCCGCGCGCTCGGTGACCTCCATCCGCCACCGTGACAGCGTGCCCGCCGAGGAGAGCGCTGTGGCGATCTCTTCGACGGACATGCCCAGGACATGGGCGACGGCGGCCGCGGCGAGCGCGTTCGACACGTGGTGCTCACCGTACAGCCGCAAGGTCACATCGCTGCACCCGGTCGGGGTGTGGAGTGTGAAGGAGGGTTGTCCGGCGGGTGTCATCCGCACCTCGGTGGCCCGTACGTCGGCGTCCTCGGCCTCCCCGAACAGGACGGTACGGGCCTTGGTGCGGGCGGACATGGCCCGCACCAGCAGGTCGTCCGCGTTGAGGACGGCGACCCCGCCGTCGGCTTCGGCCGGCAGGGCCTCGACCAGCTCTCCCTTGGCCTGGGCGATGGCCTCGCGGCCGCCGAACTCGCCGATGTGGGCGGTCCCGACGTTCAGGACGAGGCCGATGCGCGGCGGGGTCAGGCCGGTCAGGTAGGCGATGTGGCCGATTCCTCGGGCGCCCATCTCCAGGACGAGGTGCCGGGTTTCGGCGGTGGCCTTCAGGGCCGTGAGCGGCAGGCCGATCTCGTTGTTGAGGGAGCCGGGCGTCCACACTGTGGGCGCGTGGTGCTGGAGCACCTGGGCGATGAGGTCCTTGGTGGACGTCTTGCCGGCCGAGCCGGTCAGCGCCACCACGTCGGTGCCGAGGCGTTCGACGACGGTACGGGCGAGGGCGCCGAGGGCCTTCTCCACGTCGGGGACCACGATCGCCGGTACGCCCACGGGGCGGGCGGCGAGGACGGCCGCGGCACCGGCCGCGACCGCGCGCTCGGCGTAGTCGTGGCCGTCCACGTGCTCGCCCTCGAAGGCGGCGAAGAGGCTACCGGGCTCCACCTGGCGGGAGTCGATGACGACGGGGCCGCCGATCCGCACCGAGGGATCCGGTATGTCGTGGGGCCGCCCGCCGGTGATGTCGGCGATCTCGGCGAGGGAAAGGGCGATCACTGGTTCACCTCGGCCTGTCGGGCGCTGCGCTGCTGGGTCTCGATGGCCGCGCGGAGCACGGCGCGGTCGTCGAAGGGGCGTACGACGCCCGCGGTGTCCTGGCCCTGCTCGTGGCCCTTGCCGGCGACGAGGACCGTGTCCCCGGCCCCGGCGCGCGCGACGGCGGCGGCGATGGCCGCGGCCCGGTCGGCGTCGACGAGAACGGTGGCGCGCTCGGCCGGCGGCACCGACACGGCGCCCTCGAACATCGCGGCGAGGATCGCGAGCGGGTCCTCGGAGCGCGGGTTGTCGGAGGTCAGGACGGCGACGTCGGCGTACCGGGCCGCGGCGGCGCCCATCGGGGCGCGCTTGGTGGTGTCGCGGTCGCCGCCGCAGCCGAGGACGATGTGCAGCCTGCCGGTGGTGACCTCGCGCAGGGCGCGCAGCACCGACTCGACGGCGTCCGTCTTGTGGGCGTAGTCGACGACGGCCAGGTACGGCTGTCCCGCGTCGACCCGCTCCAGGCGGCCCGGGACGCCGGGGACGGCGGCGACGCCGTCGGCGGCGGTCTGCGGGTCCAGCCCGGCGGCGGCGAGCGTGACGATCGCGGCGACGGTGTTCGCGACGTTGAACGGGCCGGCCAGCGGGGCGGTGGCCCGTACGCGCTGGCCCTCGGGCCCGACCAGGGTCAGGGTGGAGTCCATGGGGCCGCTGACCACGTCCTCGGCGCGCCAGTCGGCGGCCGGGTCGCCGGCGGCGGAGAAGGTCACGACCGGGATCGGCGCCTCCTTCGCGAGGCGGCGGCCGTACTCGTCGTCGACGTTGACCACGCCGAGGCGGGCGCGGCGCTGGGTGAAGAGCTGCGCCTTGGCCTGGAAGTAGTCCTCCATGTCGGAGTGGAACTCCATGTGTTCCGGGCTCAGGTTGTTGAAGACGGCGACGTCGAAGACGCATCCGTCGACCCGGCCCAGCACCAGGGCGTGGCTGGAGACCTCCATGGCCACGGCCTCGACGCCGCGTTCGCGCATGACGGCGAACAGGGCCTGGAGGTCGGTGGCCTCGGGGGTGGTGCGCTCGGACTTGATGCGCTCGTCGCCGATGCGCATCTCGACGGTGCCGACCAGTCCGGTCGTGCGTCCGGCGGCGCGCAGTCCGCCCTCGACGAGGTAGGCGGTGGTGGTCTTGCCCGAGGTGCCCGTGATGCCGAGCTGGAGCAGGCCTTCACCGGGGCGGCCGTAGATCTCGGCGGCGAGCTCGCCCATCCGGCCGCGCGGGTCGGCGACGGTGAGCACCGGCAGGCCGGTCGCGGCGGCGCGGTCGGCGCCCGCCGGATCGGTCAGCACGGCGGCCGCGCCGAGGGCGGCGGCCTGCGTGGCGAAGTCCGCGCCGTGGAGCCGGGCGCCGGGCAGGGCGGCGTACAGATCGCCGGGGCGCACGGCACGGGAGTCGTGCGTGATGCCGGTGATCGGTGTGGCGCCTGAATCGGGCAGACCCAGCAGGGTGGCCAGCTCGCCCAGGGGGGTCGGGCGGGCGGACACGGGCCGGGGCGCTCCCGGCGGCGCTGCCGGGGCGTCTTTCTGGGCGGTTCTGGGCTGATCAGCGTGGGGCACGGCGGTGAGCGTACCGGGCGCGGCGGGCCGCTCGCGAAGCGAGGGGCCGCCCTGGGCGCCGTCGGCCGATTGGTTCCCGGGTTTCGGGGTGATGGTTGTCACTGATGGTGCCTCACGCGTTTCTGGCCGGGCGGCCGGTTCACCGCCCGGACTGCGGGCCGGTCTACGGGCTGGGCTGAGGGCCGGGCTGGGTGTTGTTCGGGGTGGCGGGCGGCGGGCCGCCGTCGAAGGTCACCGGGAGTCCCGCGGGGGCGGTTCCGGTGGGTGCGACCTGGAGGGTCTTGAGCGCGAACTCCATCACCGTCTTGTAGATCGGTCCGCAGATCTGGCCGCCGAAGTAACTGCCCTTGGTGGGGTTCTGGATGGCGCAGTAGACGGTGATCCGCGGGTTGTCGGCCGGGGCGAAGCCGGCGAAGGAGGCGGTGTAGCCCTTGTAGCGGCCGGTGGCCGGATCCACCCGGTTGGAGGTGCCGGTCTTGCCGCCGACCCGGTAGCCGGGGATGCGGGCCTTGGTGCCGGTGCCCTCCTGGTCGTCGACCACGGATTCGAGCATCTCCGCGAGGGTCTTGGCGGTCCCCTGGCTGACCACGCGCGTCTGTTCGGGTGCCTGGGCCGGGGTGAACCGGCCGTCGGGGCCCTTGGTGCCGCGCACCAGGGTCGGGGTGATCCGGACCCCGCCGTTGGCGATGGTGGAGTAGACGGAGGCCGCCTGCATGGCGTTGAGCGACAGGCCCTGGCCGAAGGGGATCGTGTACTGCTGCGAGGTGGACCAGGCCTCCGGCCTGGCGAGGATGCCGCGGGACTCGCCGGGGTAGTTGAGGCCGGTGGGGCGTCCGATGCCGAATTTTTCCAGGTAGGAGTAGAGGACCCTGTTGGCCTCGGGCTGGGTGGCGCCGAGCTGGCCGGTGGCCAGGATGGTGCCGATGTTCGAGGACTTGGCGAGGACCCCGTTGAGGGTCAGGTACCAGGTCGGGTGGTCGACGTCGTCCTTGAAGAGCCGGTCGCCGCGGTGCAGCCGGTTGGGGACCTCGACGTGGGTGTCGGGGGTGGCCTTCTTCTCCTCCAGGACGGCGGCCATCGAGATCACCTTGGCGGTCGATCCCGGTTCGTACACGTCCTGGAGGGCCGCGTTGCCCATCGCGGTGGAACGGGCGCGGGTCAGGTCGTTGGGGTCGAAGCCGGGGGCGTTGGCCATGGCCAGGACCTCGCCGGTGCGGGTGTCCTGGACGACGACGTAGCCGCGGTCGGCGCCGGACTTCTCGACCTGCTCGGCGATCGCGGACTGCGCGGCCCACTGGATGTCGCGGTCGATGGTCAGCTCGATGTCGTCGCCGGGTACGGCGGGCTTCTCGCTGGATCCCGCGGTGGGGACGCGGCGGCCGCCGGACTGGGCGTACGTGAGCCGGCCGTCCTTGCCGGACAGCTTCTTGTCGAGGGAGGACTCCAGGCCGCCGCCGCCCTTGCCCTCGGCGTTGACGTAACCCAGTATCCCGGCGGCGAGGTCGCCGTTCGGGTACACGCGCTTGCTGCTGACCTCGTTGAAGACGCCCGCGATGACGTTGGCGCCGGGGCCGTTGCCGCGCTTGTCGGCGGCGGCCTTGTCGGCGAAGAGCTTCTTGAGGTCCTTGATCTGGTTCCAGACCTGGGGGGTCTGGCGGCGGGCCAGGATCACGTAGCGGGTGTTCTTGGTCTTCAGGCGTGCGGTGAGCTCCTTGGCGTCCTTGCCGAGGATCGGCGCGAGGAGGGCCGCGGCCTGCTCGGGGGCGTCGGGGGCCTTGCTCTCCTGCGGCGTGAACATCTTGGGGTCGGCGGTGATGTCGTACGCGTCGACGCTGGTGGCCAGGGCCACGCCCTTGCGGTCGGTGATCTCCCCGCGCTCCGCGGCCAGGGTGTAGCTGGCGAAGCGGTTCTCGGTGGCCTTGGCGGAGTACGCGGACGCGTCGACGGCCTGCAGCTGGAGGAGCCGGACGACGAAGGCCAGCATGACCAGGGTCAGCCCCACGCCGACCAGGCGCAGCCGGGGCTTCGGGCTGCCGAGGCGGATGGTGTGCGGGGTGCGCTGCGCGGCGGGGCGGCGGGTCGCGGGGCGGGAGGCCGGGCGGGCCGCGGCCCGCGCCCGCTCACCGGGCCGCGGCCGCGGTGGCCCGGTCACTCTGCGGCGCGGAGGCTCCTTGGGGCTCACCGGGGCCCCCTCGACCATGCCGGCGCGGCCGGGATCGTCCTCCGGACGCCCCGGCCGCGCCGTCCCGCACCGCTCAGCCGGAGTCCGGCCCCGCCGGCGCCTGGGGCGCGGCTCCGGTCGGGGTCCGGGGAACGGTGGAAGGGCGGGGCGGGGAGATGCCCCGCAGGGGTCCGCGTCACGACGTCACCTTCCAGGGGTCTGGCTCGGCTGTGGCTGGGCTTGAGGGGGTACGGACTGGCCCGTGGCGGGCGCGGGGCCCCCCGAGGGCGGGGCCGGCGCGCCGGACGCGGGCGGCTGCGCACTCGGGGAAACCGCCGGGGGCGACGGCGCGGGCGGTGCCTCCGCCGCGGTGGGGGTGCCGGCGACCTTGCCGTCGGAGCCGATGAAGACGGGGCTGCCGCCCGGCACCAGCCCCAGCTCGTGCGCCCGGCGCTGGAGCGCGTCCGGGGCGGAGTAGCCGTCGACGTCCCGCTGGAGCGCCTGCTGCTCGTCCGTCAGGGCGGTGGTCTCCTTCTTCAGCCTCGTCAGCTGGAAGGAGCCCTGGTTGAGCGCGGAGTTCAGCAGCAACAGGCTGATCAGCCCGCCGCCGAGGAGCGCCACCACCAGCAGGACGAACGGCATCCGGGCCGCCTGCCCCGCCGTGGCGGCGGCGGGCCGCACCCGGACGAGGCGGGCCGCCCTGCCGGCCTTGCCGCCCGGGGAGCGGCCCGCCGGGGTCACAGCCGCGCCTCGCGGATGCGCTCGACGCCGCGGAACCGGGCCGGGGCCGCCCGCCGGTTCTCGGCGATCTCCTCCTCGGTGGGCAGTTCCGCCCCGCGCGTCAGGAGCTTCAGCTTCGGCTGGTACTTCTCCGGCACGACCGGCAGTCCGGGCGGCGCCGTGGAGGTGGCGCCCGCCGCGAAGACCTGCTTGACCAGCCGGTCCTCCAGCGAGTGGTACGAGAGCACCGCGATCCGCCCGCCGACCGCGATCCGGTCGACCGCCGCCGGAATGGCGCGCTCCAGCCCGGAGAGCTCGCCGTTGACCTCGATGCGCAGGGCCTGGAAGGTCCGCTTGGCGGGGTTGCCGCCGGTGCGCTTGGCGGCCTGCGGCAGCGCGTCCCGGATCAGCTCCACCAGCCGCGCGCTGTTGCTGAAGGGCTCCTTCTCCCGCTCCCGCACGACCGCCGACACGATCCGCTTCGCCTGCTTCTCCTCGCCGTACTGGCGCAGGATGCGCACCAGCTCGCCGGGGGCGTAGGTGTTGAGGACCTCGGCGGCGCTGATGCCGGTCGTCTGGTCCATGCGCATGTCCAGCGGCGCGTCCTGCGCGTACGCGAACCCGCGGTCGGCCTCGTCGAGCTGCATGGAGGAGACGCCCAGGTCGAAGAGGATGCCCTGGACGGCCGGGATCCCCAGGCCGTCGAGCACCTCGGCGAGGTCGGCGTAGATCGCGTGGACGAGGGTGGCCCGGTCGCCGAACGGCGCGAGGCGCTCGCCGGAGAGCCGCAGGGCCTCCTTGTCGCGGTCGAGGCCGATCAGGTGGGCCTCGGGGAACCGGGTCAGCAGGGCCTCGCTGTGGCCGCCGAGGCCGAGGGTGCAGTCGACGACTACGGCCCCCGGCCTCTCCAGCGCCGGGGCCAACAGGTCCAGGCACCGCTGGAGCATCACCGGGACATGTCGGGACTCGCTAGTCAAAGCGCCCTCTCAGATAACGGCGCGGCAGGCGTACGCCGCGCCGCGCACGCGGAGTTTTACCAGGGGGCCGGGCGGCCGGGTGAGGGCCGGGCTCCGGCCGGTTCGCGTCACTTTAGTGCAACGGTCGCCGCGGTCAACGAACCGCCCCGCGCCCGGTGCGCCCCACCCGCGGGGAACACGCAAAGGCCGCGAATCACCTGAATGGCAGCCCCCGCCTCACCCCTGTGGGTTAGCTCACAACAAGGCTCGTTGACCTTCTTTGTCCACCCTCACTCAATGCCACACCGCCCTGTGACCACTAACGTCGTAACCATGACGACTTCCGCATCCCTGCCCGCCAGCCCCGCCTCCGAGACGTCCGGCGGCGATTCCGTCACCGACCGCCTCGTGGAAGCGAACCGCCGGTACGCCGCGAAGTTCGCCGACCCCGGCATGGACGCCCGCCCGGTCCTCCACGTGGCCGTCGTGGCCTGCATGGACGCCCGTCTCGACCTCCACAAGGCCCTCGGCCTGGAGCTGGGCGACTGCCACACCATCCGCAACGCCGGCGGTGTCGTCACCGACGACACCATCCGCTCGCTCACCATCAGCCAGCGCGCCCTGGGCACCCGCACGGTGATACTCATCCACCACACCGGCTGCGGCCTGGAAAGCCTGACCGAGGACTTCCGGCACGAGCTGGAGGACGAGGTCGGCCAGCGCCCCGCCTGGGCCGTCGAGGCCTTCCGCGACGTGGACCAGGACGTCCGCCAGTCCATGCAGCGCGTGCGCACCAACCCCTTCCTGCCCCACAAGGACGATGTGCGAGGCTTCGTCTTCGACGTGCACACGGGGCTCCTGCGGGAGATCGATCCCGCCTCGTGAGTGACACCGGGCCGTGACGGCGTCAAGAATGCGGGGGGACGCCCCCCGGAATCCCTCCGGAACGGCGTCCGTGTTTCGGGGTGGGCCGGTTCATGCGCCAAGAGCGTCGGCCCTGGGAAAGGGCCGAGGAGAACCAGGTGACCACGTACGACGACCGAGCGAGCCTCGCTGATCTGACCAGCACGGCCGAGCGGATCCGCCAGTCGGTCGAGGGCGTGATCGAGGGGAAGCCCGAGGTCGTCCGGCTCGCCCTGACCGTGCTCCTCGCCGAGGGCCACCTGCTGATCGAGGACGTTCCCGGCGTGGGCAAGACCATGCTGGCCAAGACGCTCGCCAAGTCCATCGACTGCTCGGTCCAGCGCATCCAGTTCACCCCGGACCTGCTGCCCTCCGACATCACCGGCGTCAGCATCTACGACCAGCAGCGCCGCGAGTTCGAGTTCAAGCCGGGCGCGATCTTCGCGCAGATCGTCATCGGCGACGAGATCAACCGCGCCTCCCCCAAGACCCAGTCCGCGCTGCTGGAGTCGATGGAGGAACGCCAGGTCACCATCGACGGCACCACCTACGCCCTGCCCAGCCCCTTCATGGTGGTCGCCACCCAGAACCCGGTCGAGATGGAGGGCACCTACCCCCTCCCCGAGGCCCAGCGCGACCGGTTCATGGCCCGCGTCTCCGTCGGCTACCCCAGCCCCGAGGCCGAGCTCCAGATGCTCGACGTCCACGGCGGGGTCTCCCCCCTCGACGACCTCGCCGCCGTCGCGCACGCCCACGACGTCGTCAAGCTCATCGAGGCCGTCCGCGAGGTGTACGTCGCCCCGCCCGTCCGCCGCTACGTCGTCGACCTGGTCTCCGCCACCCGCAGCCACCCGGACCTGCGCCTGGGCGCCTCGCCCCGCGCCACCCTGCACCTGCTGCGCGCCGTGAAGGCCGCCGCCGCCCTGGCCGGCCGGGACTACGTACTGCCCGACGACGTCCAGCAGCTGGCCGCGCCCGTCCTCGCGCACCGGCTGCTGCCCACCGCGCAGGCACAGCTCAACCGGCGCACCGCCGAGCAGGTCGTCCAGGACATCCTCCAGCGCACCCCCGTCCCCGCCGCGCACGCCCGCGGCGAGATGCCGCCCGGCGCGGGCATCCGGGGCTTCTGATGGGCGCCGGTGCCCCGCGCGGCGCCGGCGGGCAGGTGAGGGACCCGGGCGGGCTGCGCGCCTCGCTGGCCGGTCTGACCACCCGGGGCCGCTCGTTCCTGGCCGCCGGGGCCGCCGCCGCCGGGTGCGCGTACGTACTCGGCCAGGGCCAGCTGCTCCGCGTCGGCATGCTGCTCGTCGCCCTGCCCCTGATCTGCGTCCTGACCCTGCACCGCACCCGCCACCGGGTCACCGGCGACCGGCGGCTGACCCCGCCGCGGGTGCCCGCCGGCGGCGAGGCCCGCGTCCAGCTCCGGCTGGAGAACGTCTCCCGGGTCCCCACGGGGCTGCTGATGCTCCAGGACCGGGTGCCCTACGTACTGGGACCCCGGCCGCGCTTCGTCCTGGACCGGGTCGAGGCCGGAGGCAAGCGCGAGGTCTCCTACCGGGTCCGCTCCGACCTGCGCGGCCGCTACCCGCTGGGCCCGCTCCAGCTCCGGCTGACCGACCCCTTCGGGCTGGTCGAGCTCACCCGGTCCTTCAGCGCCTACGACACCCTCACCGTCGTCCCCCGCACCGAGCCCCTGCCCCCGGTCCGGATGACCGGCGAGGCCAACGGCTACGGCGAGGGCACCCGCCGCTCGCTCGCGCTGTCCGGCGACGACGACGTGATCCCCCGTACCTACCGGCGCGGCGACGACCTGCGCCGGGTCCACTGGCGCTCCACCGCCCGCTACGGCGAGCTGATGGTGCGCCGCGAGGAGACCCCGCAGCGCAGCAAGGCCACCGTCCTGCTCGACACCCGGGGCGGCGCCTACGAGGGCGCGGGCCCCGACTCCGCCTTCGAATGGGCGGTCTCCGCCGCCGCCTCCACCGTGCTGCACGTCCTGGAGCAGGGGTTCTCGGTGCGGCTGCTGACCGACACCGGTGACTCGGTGCCCGGCGAGGGCGCCGGCGGCTTCTCCTCGGGCGGGCAGGAGTCCGCCGAGGCGGCCGGGCTGATGATGGACACCCTCGCGGTCGTCGGCCACTCCGAGGGTTCCGGACTCGCCCGCGCCTGCGAAGCCGTGCGCGGGGCGGGTGCCGGGCTCGGCTCGGGCGGGGACGGCCTGCTCGTCGCGTTCTTCGGCGACCTGGACGACGTACAGACGGAAATGGCGGCCCGGATGCGGCAGCGCAGCGCGGGAGCGGTGGCGTTCGTACTGGACTCCGCGACCTGGGCCGGAACGCCCTCGCGGGTGGAAGAGCGGCTGCGCAGGCTGCGCGACGCCGGCTGGACGGCACTGGCCGTCCCGCCCGGCGCGGCCTTCGCCGAGCTGTGGCGGCAGGCGGGCAACGCCCCCGTCGGCACGGGAACGACCCCCGGAGGCCTGGTATGAGCGGGCGGGCACGCGTGACGCTCTTCGCCGCGCTGGCGACGCTGCTGACCTCCTGGTCGCTGGCCCCGCTGGTGGAGACCTCCGGCTGGCTGCTCCAGGCGGCCGCGCTGCTGGCCGTGCAGGCGGCGGTGGGGGCGGGGGGCCGGCGGATCCCGCTGGCCCGGCCGCTGACGGTGGGCGCGCAGCTGCTGGTGTCGCTGCTGCTGCTGGCCCTCCTCTTCGCGGGCAAGGCCGAATCCACCGGGAGCGGGCCGATGGCCTTCCTGGTCACCGACTTCGGCGGGCTGTTCCAGCAGGGCGTGCGGGACGTCGGCGAGTTCGCGATACCGGCCCCCCTGACGGACGGCATCCGGCTGCTGCTGATCTGCGGCGTGCTGCTGATCGGCCTGCTGGTCGACGTCCTGGCGGTCACGCTGCGCACGGCCGCGGCGGCCGGACTGCCGCTGCTGGCGCTGTACTCGGTGGCGGCCGGGCTGTCGGCGGAGCGGGGCGGTTCCTGGTTCGCCTTCCTGCTGGCCGGCGCGGGCTACCTGATGCTCCTGCTGTCCGAGGGGCGCGACCGGCTCGCCCAGTGGGGCCGGGTCTTCGGCGCGGCCCCGAGCACGCGGGTGTCCGCCGCCTCGGGCTACGGCGGCGGCTCCGGCGGCGGGCGGGCCCTGGCGCCCGTGCGCACCGGCCGCCGGATCGGCGTGGCCGCGCTGGGGCTGGCGCTGGCGGTGCCGGCCGCGCTGCCCGCGCTCGGCGGCGGGGTGCTCGGGCGCCCCGGTGAGGACTCCGCGGCGGCGGGCGGCGGGGGCACGATCTCCGCGGTGAACCCCCTGGTGTCGCTCCAGTCCAGCCTGAACGCGCAGGACAACCGGGTGGTGCTCAAGTACCGCACGGACAGCCCGCAGCTGGGCGAGCAGTACCTGCGGATCCTGGCGCTGGACGAGTTCAACGGGGTCAAGTGGGAGGCCTCCGGCCGCCCCCTGACCGACGTGCCGGAGCGGCTGCCGAACCCCGCGGGGCTGAGCGAGCGGGTCCGCGAGGGCGCGGCCGAGATCCGCACCACCGTCTCGGCGGCGGAGACGTACGCCCAGCGCTACCTGCCGATGCCGTACCCGGCGACGCAGGTGGACATCGCCGGGAAGTGGCGGTACGAACCGGTCGGCCGGACCCTGGTCGGCGACCAGCTGGGCAAGGACCGCTTCCAGAACGTGCAGGGCGCGCAGTACACGGTACGGAGCCTGCTGCTGCGGCCGACGGCGGCGCAGCTGCAGTCCGCCCCCGGCCCGAACCCCTTCGTGCAGGCCGAGTACACCAAGGTGCCGGACAACCTGCCGCCGGTGGTGGCGGAGACGGCCCGGCGGGTGACGCAGGGCGCGCAGGACGACTACACCCGGGCCGTCCGCCTGCAGGACTTCTTCGCGGTGAACGGCGGCTTCCGCTACGACACGAAGGTGTCGTCGGGGACGGGTTCGCAGGCCATCGCCCGCTTCCTCCAGGACAAGGAGGGCTTCTGCGTCCACTTCGCCTTCTCGATGGCGGCGATGTCGCGCACGCTGGGCATCCCGGCGCGCGTGGCGGTCGGCTTCACCCCGGGGGAGAAGCAGTCCGACGGCAGCGTGAACGTCTCGATGCGGGACGCGCACGCCTGGCCCGAGCTGTACTTCGAGGGCGTGGGGTGGACCCGGTTCGAGCCGACGCCCCGTTCGGGGATCTCGGTGCCGGACTACAGCCGCGCCGCCGCCCCGCTCCCGCAGCCGTCCGCGCCGTCCGCGCTGCCCTCGCAGTCCGCGGCGGCGCCCTCGGCGGCCCCCTCGCAGAACGACGCCTGCCCGCCGGAGCTGAAGAAGCTCGGCGAGTGCGGGGGCGCGGCGCCGAAGCAGTCCGCCGCTGCGGGCTCCGGCGGCCTGCCGGTGGGCGCGGTCATCGGCTGGGGCGCGGCCGTACTGGTCCTGCTGGGGCTGCCGCTGCTGCCGCTGCTGTGGCGCCGCCGGGTCCGCCGCCGGCGCCTGGCCGGCGGGGACGTGCTCGCCGCGTGGCGGGAGCTCGGTGACGCCGCCTGGGACGTGGGCGTCCCGCCCGACGAGGCGCTCTCCCCGCGCCGGGCCGCGGCGCGCGTGGTGGTCCTGGGCCGGCTGGACGGGGACGCCGCGCAGGCGGTGCACCGGGTCGCGGGTGCGGTGGAGCGGGCGCTGTACGCCCCTCCCGGCGCCGAGGTCTGCGATCCGGGGCCGGCCGCCGACGTCCTGCTGGCCCGCGCCGCGCTGCTGGCGTCCGCGACCCGTCCGGGCCGGCTGCGGGCGCTCCTGCTCCCCCGCTCGGCGGCCCGCGTCTCCTGGGCGCTCTCGGCCCGGCTGGCCGCGTTCTCGGCCCGTACGTCGGCGCTCTCGGCCCGCTTCCGCCTCCCCCTGCGCAACCGCGGCTGAAGCCCGCCGCGGTCTCCGCGCCGCCGCGGAAGGACGCGGGAACGGCAGAACGCCGGTGCGGCCGGGCTCGTTCCTCCAGAGCCCGGCCGCACCGGCGTTTCCCGTCACCGGGTCCCCCCACACTCCCGGCCGGAGCCCCGGTCCGCTCCGCGGCCCCGTGTCCGCGGTGCGGGCCGTGCGCCCCGTCCGATGCCCCCAGTCTGCTGTCCGCGCAGGTGGGAGCCATCCGTACGCGTACTCATCTGTGCCCCTAGGTACGGATACTCAGTTCTACGCCGCCCCGGTCCCCGGAGGGCACCGCCGACCGGGGGTCAGCGGCTCCCGCTGACCCGGCCCCGCAGCAGCAGCGACAGCGCCGAGTGGACGTCGTCCAGCGACCGCTCGCTCTGGAAGGCCTGCCAGTCCAGCGCGGCCACCAGCACCATGCCGACCAGCGCGGCGGCCGTCAGCGGCACGTCGATCTCGGCGCTGAGCTCCCCCCGCTCGACGCCCTCGCGCAGCACCGTCTCCACCACGGCCACGGCCTCCTGGCGGACCACCATCAGGGTGGACTGCCAGGCCCGGTTGGTGCGCCATAGCTCGGCGACGTAGAGCTGGGTGAAGGCCGGGTAGCGGTCGATGAAGACCAGTCCCGCCCGGATCATGGCGTCGAGGGCCTCGATCCGGCTGCCGCCGCGCGCCTCGGTCTCCTGGGCCGCGGTGCGCAGCGAGGCGGTCAGCAGACCGACCCCGTGCCGCAGCAGCTCCTCGAAGAGCTCGGTCTTGCTCGCGAAGTTGTAGTAGACGGTGCCCTTGGCCACGCCGGCCCGCTCGGCGATCTCGTCGACCGTGGTCGCGGAGAAACCTTGTTCGGCGATGAGCGTGACGGCGGCTTCGTAGAGCTTCTGCCGGGTGGCCTGGCGGCGTGCGCCGCCGGTGCCCGTACCGGTGCTGCTGCTTTCCATGGCGCTGATTCTCACAGGTCAACAGCCCCCTACAGGCTCAGTTCCGGGTGCAGCCGGTCCATCGTCCACACCTGCTTGCCGCGGGCGGCGAGCGCGGTGAGCGCCAGGGCGCCCACGGTGAAGGCCACCAGGACCCCGCAGCCCTGCCACACCGGGGCGAGGTCGCCGCCGGTGATGAGGCGGCGCAGGCTCTCGACGATGTACGACATCGGCAGGTACGGGTGGATGGCGTTGAAGAAGCCCGGACTGGTCTGGACGGGGTAGGTGCCGCCGGCCGAGGTCAGCTGGAGCATCAGGACGGCCAGCACCAGGATCCGGCCGGCCGCGCCGAACTTGGCGTTGAGCCACTGCACGATCGCCGCGAAGCAGCCGGTGACCAGGAACAGGAAGCCGATGGTGAGGGCCGGGCGGGCCATCTCCAGGCCGAGGCCCCAGTGGAGCACCGACATCAGCGCGCCCACCTGTGCGGCGCCGAGGCCCGCCACGGGCAGCCAGCCCGCGAGGGCGATCCGCCAGGGCGAGGCGCCGGCGGCCAGGGCCCGCTTGTTGAGCGGGGCGATCAGCATGTAGGCGACCATCGCGCCGACCCAGAGGGAGAGCGGGATGAAGTACGGGGCGAAGCCGGTGCCGTAGTTGGGCGCCTTGTGCAGGGACTGGTTGGCGAGCTTCACCGGGTCGGCCATGACCTCGGTGCGGGCGTCGCGCTGATGCTGGTCGTAGTCGGGGATCTTGCCGACGCCGTCGTGCAGGCCGCCGGCGAGTTCGCCGGTGCCGTCGACGAGCTTGAACATGCCGCCGTTCAGGCTGTGCGCGCCGTCGCCGAGCTTGCCGACGCCCTCGCCGAGGGCTCCGGAGCCGCCGGCGGCCGTGCCGATGCCGGTGTGCAACTGGACCATGCCGTCGGCGACCTTGTGCGCGCCGGTGTTGAGGGCGTTGACCTTGGCGACGGCCCCTTCGAGGTCCGAGGAGAGGCCGGGGGCCTTGGCGACGAGCTCGCGGGCCTTGGTCTCCAGGTCGCTCAGCTGGTTGCGGAGCTTGGTGATGTCGCCGTTGCTGTTGCCGACGAGGGTGTTGACGTCCCCGGAGAGCAGGGCGGCCTGGGCGGCGTCGTCCTTGATCTTCTTCTGCCGCTCGCAGAAGCCCGCGGGCAGCTGGGCGTTGGGGACGGCGCAGTACTGCGTGTAGTTGCTGTCGGCGAGGGAGGCGACCTGTTTGGTGATCGAGGCGGCGGCCGGGGCCTTCTCGGCGAACTTGTCGAGGTGCTTGTTCGTCACCTGGGCGGTGTCGGCGACCAGCTTGGCGGTGTCCGCGAGGTTCTTGGGGTCCTTGACGAACGGGCGGGCCTTCTCGGCGGCGCCGTTGACCTTGTCGGCGAGGAGCTGGGTGCCGTCGGCGATGTCCTTCGTGCCGGTCTCCAGCTGGCCGGCGGCCGAGTTGAGCTTCTTCAGTCCGGCCGTGAGCTCGCCGTTCTTCTCCTTGGCCGTGTCGAGTCCGTCGGCGAGTTCCTTCGCGCCCTGCTGGGCCCTGCCCGCGCCGTCCTTGAGCTTGTCGGCGCCGTCGGCGGCCTCGGCGGTCTTGTCGTGCAGGTCGGAGAACGAGACGAAGATCTTGTCGAGGAAGCCGCGGGAGGCGTTGGTGGAGGCCGCCGAGCGGACCTCCGAGAAGACGGTGCGGGAGATCGAGCCGACGATGTAGTTGTTGGCGTCGTTCGTGCGGACCTGGAGGGCACTGGTGGTGGGGTCGGCGCCGCCGCTGGAGGCGATCTTCGCGCTGAAGTCGGCGGGCATGGTGAGGGAGAGGTAGTACTTCCCGTTCTCCAGGCCCTTGGCCGCCTCGGCCTGGCTGACCTCGTGCCAGTCGAAGGTCTTGCTGTCGTGCAGCTTCTTGGTGATCTCACCGCCGGCGTCGAGGTGCTTGCCGTCCACGGTGGTGCCCTGGTCCGCGTTGACGAGGGCGACGGGCACCTTGTCGAGACGGCTGTACGGGTCCCAGAACGACCAGAGGTACAGGGCGCCGTAGAGGAGCGGCAGGAGGAGCAGCGCGACGAGAGCGGCCCGGGGCAGCTTCCCCCGCCCGAACCGCTTCAGCTCAAGCGCGGCCAGTTTCGGCGAGCGCATCGTCCGCCCCCTTCGGGTCTTCGTCGTCGGTGGTCTTGGTGGTGGGCTGCTTGCCGGTGGCGGGCTTCCCGGCGGTGGCGGGCTTCCCGACGGTGGTCTTCCCGGTGGCCGAGGCGTCCGGGGTCCCGCCGTCCTCGCCGGTTCCGGGCTCGCCGTCCGTCGTGCCGTCCGTCGTGCCGTCCGTGTCGTTGTCCGGGGCCGGACCGGCGGCGGCGTCCGCGGCCGCGGGGGCCGCGGGGGACGCGGGGCCGCCGGACAGGCCCCAGGTGATCTTCGGACCGGCGTCGCGGGCGACGGCCGGGCGGGCGGGCACCGTGGGGGCGGCGGCCTCGGCGGGCGCCCCGGGGGCGACCGTACGGAGCACCGTGACTCCCTCCGGGGCCTCGCTGCACACCGCGAGGACGGTGGTCCCCCGGTCCGCGATGGAGCGCAGCAGGGCCCAGGCCTCGGCCCGTTCGGCGTCCGAGAGCTTGAGGTCGAGGTCGTCCAGGGCCAGCAGCCGGGGGCCGGCGAGCAGGGCGACGGCCAGCGAGAGCCGTACGCTCTCCAGCCGCTCCAGATCGCGCACGGAGGTCCGCGGCCCCTTGGGCAGGGTGGCCGGGTCCAGTCCGACGGCGGCCAGGACGGCGGCGATGCGGGCCTCGGTGGAGGCGCGGCGCTCCCCGCGCGGGCGCAGCAGGGCCCGCACGGGGCCTTCGTAGCGGCGCTGGAGCAGGGCTCCCTCGCGCAGTTGCTCGGCGACGGTGAGGGCCTGGTCGAGGTCGTTGACCCCGGGGACCGGGCCGAGGGCGGAGATCCGGCGGACCGCGGCCATCTTCTTCGGCAGCCGGTGGCGGCCGATCTCGGCGTGGCCCTCGGTGGGCTTCATCCGCCCGGTGAGGGCGAGGAGCAGGCAGGTCCGGCCGCTGCCGGAGGGGCCTTCGAGCGCGATCAGCGAACCGGGCGCCGCGTCGAGGTCCACGCCCCGGAAGACCCAGCCGCGCGGGCCCTTGAGTCCGAAGGCCTCGGCCTTGACGGCCGCGCCGTGCGGGCTGTCCACGCCGTCCCCTTTCTGTCGAATCCGTCGAAGCTTTTGAACTGACCGGTCAGTTCAAAAACTATCAGGTCCGCGACCAACGGCCGCACCCCGAGGGGGGCCTCGGGTCGGACCGGAGGAGAAGGCGCAGGTCAGCGCGATTGTCAGTGGGGGACGTCACGATGGATCCACGGCCACGCGCGCGAGCACGGCCGCCCGCACCACCGCCGAGCACCACGCAACGACAGGAGGTTCGTCATGGCCACACCGTCCCCGTCCCCTGTCCACCCCGTCCCGCGCAGGGCCGCCGCACCACCGGCCGCCCTGGACCTGCTCGCCAAGGCCCACGGCGGCCTGGCCGAGGCGGCCCTGCTGCCCCGGCCCAACGAGCGGTACGCCACCGCCCACCTGGCCGCGCTGCGCGCCGCCGCGGCCGTACTGGCCGCGCGCGGACGCCCGGAGCCGGCCGGACCGAGGCGGCGGCCCAGGATCCGCAGCGCGTGGGAGGTGCTCCCGGAGATAGCGCCGGAACTGACCGAGTGGAGCGCCCTGTTCGCCTCCGGCGCGGCCCGACGGGCCCGTGCCGAGGCGGGGATACCGGACGCGGCGACCTCCCGGGACGCGGACGACCTCGTACGGGAGGCCGGGATGTTCCTGCGGCTGGTGGAGCGGATGCTCGCGCTCCAGCCCCCGGCGCAGCCCCTCCCGCAGCCCCGGCCGGAGCGTCCCCACGCGGGATGACCTGCCCGGTCGGCCGAGGCAATAGGGTGGGGCACGCACCGCTCGCCCACCCTTACGCGCCGAGGAGCCATCAGCCGTGTCGGACACTTCCCGCCCCCGCGCCTCCCTCCGCACCGCCGTGGTGTGGGAGGTCCTCAAGGAGGCCCTCGACCGCCGGGCGAAGGCGACCGGGCGGGACGTGCTGGACGTGCTGGACACCGGTGGCGGCACCGGAAAGTTCGCCGTGCCGCTGGCCCGCCTCGGCCACCGGGTGACCGTGGTCGACCCCAGCCCGAACGCCCTGTTCGGGCTGGAGCGCCGGGTCGCCGAGGCCGGCGTGGCCGACCTGGTGCGGGGCGTCCAGGGCGACGCCCAGGGCCTCCTGGACGTCGTCGAGCGGGACGCGTACGACGTGGTGGTCTGCCACGGGGTGCTGGAGTACGTGGACGACCCGGCCGAGGGCGTGGCCAACACGGTCGCGGCCCTGCGCCCCGGCGGCATCCTCAGCCTCCTCGGCGCCGGGCTCGGCGGGGCCGTCCTCGCCCGCGCCCTGGCCGGCCACTTCACCGAGGCCCGCACCGCCCTGACCGACCCGGCCGGACGCTGGGGCTCCGGCGACCCCGTCCCGCGCCGCTTCACCGCCGAGCAGCTCAGCGAGCTCGTCAGCGGGGCCGGCCTGGAGGTCGGCTCGGTCCACGGAGTGCGGATCTTCGCCGACCTGGTGCCCGGCGTCCTGGTCGACACCGAGCCCGGAGCGGTGGAGGCGCTGCTGCGACTGGAGGAGGCCGCCGCCGAGCTGCCCGCCTTCCACGCGGTCGCCACCCAGCTGCACGTCCTGGGAGAGAAGCCCGCCTGATCTGCGGCCTTGCGCGAACGGGCTCGGCCGCACACCCTCCGAACCGGCGCTCCGCCCCGTATGATCGGAGACACCGTTCGGCATGGCGGAGAACTCATTGGGGAATAAGCGCCTCAGTGACCGCGCTGGCGACGGTACGTTTGACGCATCGCTTCAGCGCCACCGCGTTTTCGTTGGCTCAGCGGTTGTCAGAATGTGGCGTAGAGGGCGGGTATCACGGGGGCGATTCCCCGCCTATCCTGAAGGGGACCCCTGGTCGCTACCCCCCGCGACCGACGGATGAGGAGGACTCCCGTGCCGCTCTCGGAGCACGAGCAGCGAATGCTCGAGCAGATGGAGCGAGCGCTGTACGCCGAAGACCCCAAGTTCGCGACAGCGCTTGAGGGTAGTGGACTGCGCACGTACACCCGGCGACGGGTCTACCAGGCAGTCGCAGGCATTGTGGTGGGTATCGCGCTCCTCATGACCGGTGTGATCTGGCAGGAAGTGCTCTGGATCAGCGTGGTGGGATTCCTCGTCATGCTGGCCTGTACGGTCCTCGTGGTCACCGGTTGGCGCAAGGCACCCAAGCCCGGCGAGCAGCCCGTCTCCGGCAGTACCGGCGGATCGGCCCGCGGCCAGAACCGCCAGCGTCGGTCGATGATGCACCGCATCGAGGAACGGTGGCAGCGCCGCCGTGACGAACAGGGGCAGTAGCCCCGCACGCACAGCATCGTGAGGGGACGGCCGCCCCGAGGCGGCGGTCCCCTCACCCCTTTCGCCCACCGGGCCGCCCGTCCTGCGGCATGATGCCCGTGTGAGTGTGCTCCCCTTGGTCTTCACCAGCGGCTGGGCCAGCGGGATCAACGCCTACGCCGTGGTCCTCCTGCTCGGCGTCTTCGGCGCGACCGGCCTGACCGACGAGGTCCCGGCCTCGCTCCAGCGCACCGACGTCCTGATCGTCGCGGGCGTGCTCTTCCTCTGCGAGGTGGTGGCCGACAAGATCCCGTACGTGGACTCCCTCTGGGACACCGTCCACACCGTGATCCGGCCGCTCGCGGGTGCCGTGGTCGGCGCCCTGCTGGCCGGGCAGAGCGGCTCCCTCACCGACATCGCAGCCGGGGCGATCGGCGGCTCCACCGCCCTGGCCAGCCATTTCGTCAAGGCCGGGACCCGGATGGCGGTCAACACCTCGCCGGAGCCCTTCAGCAACATCGCGGTCAGCACCGCCGAGGACCTCGGGGTGGCCGGCCTGGTCACCTTCGCCATGTTCAACCCGCAGGCCGCCGCCGTGATCGCCGCCGTCCTGCTCGCCCTGGGCCTGGCCCTCGTGGTCTACCTGTGGAGCCGCATCCGCCGCTTCCGCCGCCGCCGTGCCCGGCGCCGGGAGGAGAAGCGCCTGGGGGCCGAGGTCCGCGCGGCCGCCGGCACCCACCCGCCCGGCGCCGGGGGCACCACCGGTCCGCCCCCCTGACCTCGCTCGATAGGCTCAGCCGCATGGCGAGAATTGCGGTGATCGGCGCCGGCATGGGCGCGATGGCGACGGCGGCCCGGCTGGCCGTGGCGGGGCACCAGGTGACGGTGTACGAGCGGGGGGACTCCTACGGCGGATCGGTGGGCCGGTACGAGCAGGACGGCTTCTCCTTCGACACCGGCCCCGGGCTGCTGCACCTGCCCGCCGTCTACCGCGACCTGTTCGTGAAAACCGGCAAGCGGCCCCTGGAGGACCTGGTCGACATGGTCCAGCTGGACCCGGCCGTCCGCCACGTCCTGGGCGACACCACCGTCACCCTGCCGGGCGCCTCGCGCGGCGGGGTCGCGGCCGCCCTCGACGGGGCCTTCGGCAAGGGCGCGGGCGAGCGCTGGAACGCGGTCCTGGGGCGCGCCCGCGACACCTGGGACGCCACCCGGCGCCCCCTGCTGGAGGAGCCGCTGCGCCCCGACTGGCAGGTCCTGGGCCGCGACCCCTACCCGGCGCTCCGCGGGAGCGGCCTGCTGCGCCGCCGCCCGCCCTCGCTGGCGGAGGTGGCCTCGCGCGAGCTGGGCGGCCACCTCGGGGAGCTGCTGGCCGGCCGGGTGCGGGCGTACGGGCTGGACCCGGACGCCGCTCCCGCCTCGGCGGCCGCGCTGCCGTACATGGAGCAGACCTTCGGCAGCTGGTACGTCCGGGGCGGCATGCGGGAGCTGGCCACCGCGGTGTACGAGCGCTGCCTGGAGCGGAAGGTCACCTTCGCCTTCGCCACCCCGGTGCGTGAGGTCCTGGCGCGGGGCGGCCGGGCGGCCGGGGTGCTGCTGGGCGACGGCACCGAGGCGCCCGCCGACTCCGTCGTCTGCGGGATCGACCCGCGGCGGCTGCCGGCCAAGTCCGTGTCCTGGCCGCACGGCGGGGCTCCGGCCCGCGGGGACGGGGTGCCCGCGCGGCTGACCCTGCTGCTGGCCCTGCGCGGCTCCCGCCCGGCCGACGCCGTGCACCGCACCCTGGTGCACTCCCCCGGGCTGGACGTGACCGTGCTGCGCCCGGACGACCCGGCCACCCGGCCCGACGCCGACCACGAGGCGGTCACGGTGACCGCCGTGTGCGGCCCCGCGGGCGGGGCGCCGGTCCCGGACCCCGAGGAGCTGCTGGACCTCGCCGCGCGGGCCGTGCCGGGGCTGCGCTCACGGATGCTGTGGATGCGGGTGCGCACCCCGAAGGACGTGGAGGCGGCCACCGGCGCGCTCGGCGGTTCGGTGCCCCCGCCCGCCCTCGCCGGAGCCGGCGGGCGGCTGCTGTACCCGGCGAACACGACGGCCCTGCCGGGGCTGTACCTGGCCGGCGGCTGGGCCCACCCCGGCGGCGGGCTGGCGCACGCCGGGATGACCGGGGCCCTGGTGGCCGGGCTGATCGTGGAGGGGGCGGAGTTCCGGGGCTCCCAGTGAGCCCCGGAGCGCGGCGTCAGTAGCGGTACTGCCCCTGGTCGCCGTTGCCGTGAGGGTTGCCGTTGTTCTGGTACGGGTAGCCCTGCGGGTCCTGCTCCGGGTAGGGCTGCTGGTTGTCCGTGGCGCGCTGCTGCGGCACCCAGACCCCGCCGGGCGGGGTGTCCGTGGAGTACTGCTGCGCGGGGTCGGAGTACGCCGGGTAGGCGGTGTAGGCCGTGTAGTCGGGGTAGTTGTCGGGGGCCGGCGGGGTCACCGCGCCGCCGGTGCCGATGTACGGGTCCGAGTAGGCGGCGTAGACCTGCTGTTCGCCCGCCGGGTAGCCGGTGTAGTCGTAACCGCCCTGGCCCTGCCCGGGGTCGTAGGAGGCCGCGTACTGGTGGGCGTCCTGTTCGGCGCCGGTGAAGGGCGAGGCGAACGGAGCGGTGGCGTCCGGCCGGTCCGGGGCGAAACTCTGTATCCCGTACGAGCCCGTCTCCTCGGGCACCGGCTGCGGGGTGAACACCTCGTCGCCGGGGCCGGGGCCCGCGTCCGCGGAGGTGCCGTCCGGGTCCTGGGACCCGTACTCCAGGTCGCTGACCTTGAGCTCCGGTGCCGGGCGCGGCGCGCCGCCGCTCCGGCGCCTGCCGCGTTGCTGCCGTACGGGCTCACCGCCGCGGCGCAGCGCCCAGCCGGCCACGAAGCCCTTGCGGAAGGACAGCGTCACCAGGGTCTGGCCGACGGCGAAGGCGGTCGCGCCCGCGGCGATCACCAGGACGGAGGGCAGTACCACCCCGGCCACCACGCCGAGGAACCCCGCGAAGGCGAGCAGGCGCCAGCGGAGCCGGGCCTTGTACTGCATCAGGACCTCGGCTAGCAGCCACAACGCGACGATGCCGAACGCGATGTAGAGGACCGTCATTCCCATGCAAGGCCCCTCTCGGTACGGCCGTCGGCGCGGGAACGGGGGACGGCCGCTCAGGCCCGCTGGTGCAGGCCCAGGTTCTCGTAGATTTCGAGAGTCGCCGTGGAATTGTTCAGCGTGATGAAGTGCAGCCCCGGGACACCCTCGGACAGCAGCCGCGCGCAGAACTCCGTGGCGAACTCGATGCCAATGGAGCGTACAGCGGCCGGATCGTCCTTGACGGCGAGCATGCGCTCTTTCACATCCGCGGGGAAGACCGCGGTGCTCAGTTGCGGCAGCCGGTCGAGCTGCTTGATGCCCACAACAGGCATGACCTCGGGGATGATCGGGGTCTCGCAGCCCGCCTTGGCGGCGCTGTCGCGCAGCCGCAGATAATTCTCGGGATCGAAGAACATCTGGGTGATGGCGTAGTCGGCGCCCGCACGGCACTTGTCCACGAAGTGCCGGATGTCCGTGTCCCAGTCCTCCGAACGGGGGTGCATCTCGGGGAAGGCCGCGACGCCCACGCAGAAGTCGCCGGACTCCTTGAGCAGGCGCACCAGGTCGGCGGCGTAGTCCACGCCCTCGGGGTGCTTGACCCAGGGACCCATGGGGTCGCCCGGCGGGTCGCCGCGCAGGGCGAGCATGTTGCGGATGCCGGCGTCCGCGAACTGGCCGATGACGTGGCGCAGCTCGGCGACGGAGTGGTCGACGGCGGTCAGGTGCGCGACGGGGGTCAGGGTGGTGTCGGCGGCGATCTGCTCGGTGGCGCGGACGGTGCCGCCCCGGGTGGAGCCGCCGGCTCCGTAGGTGACCGAGACGAAGCTCGGGGAGACCGCCTCGATGCGGCGGAGGGCGTTCCAGAGGTTGCGCTCGCCCTTCTCGGTCTTCGGGGCCCAGAACTCGAAGGAGTACGAGCGCCCGGACGCGAGGAGGTCGCGGACCGTGTGCGCACGGTCCGACCAGGTGGAAGCGGTACCAAAGGCCATACCGGCAGGTTAGACGCGCGCTCGCGGACTCCGAAGCGGTGTCCATCCATTGGACACGTTTTTGGACACTAGCCCAGTCGGGCGCGGATCCGCTTGGAGAGTTCGTGGGCGGCGGCGTGGGGATCGGCCGCCTCGGTGATGGCGCGGACGACCACGACGCGGGTGGCTCCGGCGTCCAGCACCTCGTCCAGGTTGGTGCCGTCGATGCCGCCGATGGCGAACCAGGGGCGGTCCTGGCCGAGGGAGGCCGTGTACCGGACGAGGTCGAGGCCGGGGGCGTGGCGGCCGGGCTTGGTGGGGGTGGGCCAGCAGGGGCCGGTGCAGAAGTAGTCCACGCCGGGCTCGGCGACGGCGGCGTCGACCTCGGACTCGGCGTGGCAGGAGCGGCCGATCAGGACGCGCTCGCCGAGGATGGCGCGGGCGGCGGGGACGGGGATGTCCCCCTGGCCGAGGTGCAGGACGTCGGTGCCGATGGCGTGGGCGACGTCGGCGCGGTCGTTGACGGCGAGGAGCTTGCCGTGGCGGCGGGCGGCCTCGGCGAAGACCCGGAGGTGTTCGAGCTCCTCGCCCGCTTCCATGCCCTTGTCGCGGAGCTGGACGATGTCGACGCCGCCGGACAGGGCCGCGTCGAGGAACTCGGGGAGGTCTCCCTGCCGCTTGCGGGCGTCCGTGCACAGGTAGAGCCGGGCGTCGGACAGCTGCTGCATGGGTGTACCCCCGTGTGGTGACGGCGTGCGGGCCCGGCCGCGGGCCCGCACGCCTGTGGATCAGCCGGTCAGAGGGCGAGCGCCTGGGCGCGTCGCTTCACCTCCGTGCCGCGATTCTCGCTCAGCGCCTGAGCGGGGGTGCCCGGCAGGGTGGGGTCAGCGGTGAACATCCACTCCAGGATCTCCTCGTCGGAGAAGCCGTCGTCGCGCAGCACGGTCAGCAGGCCGACCAGGCCCTTGACGATCTTGTCGCCGTCGATGAAGGGGGCGGGCACCTGGAGGGAACGGTTCTCGCCGCGGCGCACGGCGAGCAGCTGACCTTCCTTGACCAGCTGGCGGACCCGGGTCACTTCGATGTCGAGCATCTCCGCGATGTCGGGGAGGTACAGCCAGGCGGGGACAAGGGCATCGATCTTTGCGTCAATCTCGGTCACGGGGACAAGCCTGCCATCTCGGGCCGACGGCCGGTACCCGAGCCACCCCGTCCGGGGACGGGGCGGGCCGGGCACGGGTTCCGTGCGGGCCCCGCGAGGAACCCCCGCGGCCCCCGCACGGGGTCCGGCGCGGCGGGCCGGGATCGGGCGGAGCGGCGGTGGAGGGACGGCGGAGGCGTTCGGGAACGCGCGCCGGGGAGGCCGTCCGGGCCCGCGAGGGGCCCCGTCAGGCGGTGGCGGACTTCAGCGGGACGTCCGGGTCGGCGACCCTGTCCGGGTCGACGGGGACGGCCGATTCGATCAGCCTGCGCCCCTGCGCGAGGTCGCGGGGGCGGCCCACGGCCAGGACGGCGACCAGCGCACCCTCCCGCAGCCAGCACACCGACCAGCCCGCGTCGTCGGGGCCGCCCCGCCAGAGCATGGTGTCGGCGCCGCCGTGGTGGCCCGCGTACTGCACGAAGCGGCCGAACTGCTCGGACCAGAAGTACGGGACGGGGTCGTAGGCCTGGACGGGCTCCCCCGCGACGATGTTCGCCGCGACCGCCCGGGGGCCCTGCAGGGCGTTGTCCCAGTGGTGGACCAGCAGCCGGGCCCCGTAGCGGGCGGAGGGGAAGGAGGAGCAGTCGCCGACCGCGTACACCCCGGGCACCGAGGTGCGCAGGTACGCGTCGGCGGTGACCGAGCCGTCGGGGCCGCGCTCGATCCCGGTGCCGTCCAGCCAGCCCGTCGCGGGCCGGGCGCCGATGCCGACGACCACCGCCCCCGCCGCGAGCTCCCGGCCGTCGGCGAGCCGGACCAGCCCCTCCTCGATGCCGGCCACGGAGGCGCCGGTGATCAGGGTGGCTCCGGCCTCGGCGTACCACCGGGCCATCGGGGCGGCCACCTCGGCGGGCAGGGCCCCGGCCAGCACCCGGTCCGCGGCCTCGACCACCGTGACGGCGCAGCCGGCCCCGCGGGCCGCGGTGGCGAACTCGGCGCCGATCCAGCCGGCCCCGACGACCACGAGGTCGGGGGCCGCCGCCAGGACGGGGCGCAGCCGGGCGGCGTCGTCGAGGGTGCGCAGCAGGTGCACGCCCGGGACGCCGCCGGAGCCGGGCAGGGTCAGCGGTTCGGCTCCGGTGGCCAGGACCAGGACCTCGTAGGGGACGGGTCCGGCCGGGGTGTCGAGCTCGTGCGCGGCGGGCCGTACGCCGGTGACCTCGGTGCCCAGGCGCAGGTCGATGCGGAGTTCCTCGAAGTCCACGTCGAAGGCCACGTCGAAGGCGGAGTCCTCGGCCTTGCCGAGCAGCACCGCCTTGGACAGCGGGGGCCGGTCGTAGGGCTGGTGGGGCTCGGCGCCCAGGAGGGTCACGGGGCCGGTGAAGCCCTGTTCGCGCAGGGCCACGGCGGTCTGCACGCCGGCCATTCCGGCGCCGACGATCACGACACCGGGCTTCGTCTGTTGCGTCTGCTCGCTCACCCGCCCCACCCTAGTGAACTGACGGTCCGTCAGGAACAGCGGGCGTGGAAGTACCGGGGAGGCGCCGGGGAGGCAGCCTTACCCGGCACCCCCGCCGGGGTTAGTCTGGCCACCGTACCTATCGCGGGAGTCCGGGCGCACCGGGCTGAGAGGGAGGCTGGCCGGCCTCCGACCGTACGAACCTGATCCGGGTCATGCCGGCGAAGGGAGGGGCTGGACGCCCATGCACTCATCTCGGAAGGGATCCGCGGGAACCGCGGGATCCACCGGATCCGACGTCCTCGTCATCGGGGGCGGGATCATCGGCCTGGTCACCGCCTGGCGGGCGGCCCGGCGCGGACTGCGCACCGTACTGGCCGACCCCGACCCCGGCGGGGGCGCCGCCCGGGTCGCGGCGGGCATGCTCGCCGCCGTCACCGAGCTGCACTACGGAGAAGAGACCCTGCTCGGGCTCAACGTGGCCTCCGCCGCCCGCTATCCGCAGTTCGCGGCGGAGCTGGCCGAAGCCAGCGGCGGCCTGGACATCGGCTACCGGGCCTGCGGCACCCTCGCCGTCGCCCTCGATGCCGACGACCGCCTCCACCTGCGGGAACTGCACGCCCTGCAGCGTCGCTGCGGCCTGGAGTCACAGTGGCTCACCGGCCGCGAGTGCCGCCGCCTGGAGCCCATGCTGGCCCCGGGGGTACGCGGGGGGCTGCGCGTCGACGGGGACCACCAGGTGGATCCGCGGCGGCTCGCGGCCGCGCTGCTGGCCGCCTGCGAGCGCGCCGGGGTCGGCGTCCACCGGACGGCCGCCACCCGGCTGCTGACCGGGGCCGACCGCGCGCTGGGCGCCGTACTGGAGGACGGTACGGAGCTCCGCGCCGACCAGGTCGTGCTCGCCGCGGGCTCCCTGAGCGGGCGGCTGGAGGGGGTGCCGCCGGAGGTGGCGGTGCCGGTGCGGCCGGTGAAGGGCCAGGTGCTGCGACTGTCGGTGCCGCCGGCGTACGCGCCGTTCCTGTCCCGGACCGTACGGGCCGTCGTGCGCGGCAGCCACGTCTACCTGGTGCCCCGCGAGAACGGCGAGCTGGTCGTCGGAGCCACCAGCGAGGAACTCGGCTGGGACACCACCGTCACCGCGGGCGGGGTCTACGAGCTGCTGCGCGACGCCCACGAGCTGGTCCCCGGGATCACCGAGCTCCCCCTGGTCGAGACCCGGGCCGGACTGCGCCCCGGCTCCCCCGACAACGCGCCGCTGCTGGGCCCGACCGACCTGCCCGGGCTGCACCTGGCCACCGGCCACTACCGCAACGGGGTGCTGCTGACCCCGCTCACCGGCGACGTGATGGCGGAGCTGCTGGCCACCGGCACCGTGCCGGAGGTCGCCCGCCCCTTCAGCCCCCGCCGCTTCTCCACCACGCGTCAGGAGTCCTACGCATGACCATCTCCGTCAACGGCGAGCCGCGCGAGATCGCGGCCGGCACCACCCTCGACGCGGTGGTGGCCACGCTGACCCGGGCGCCCAAGGGCGTCGCCGCGGCCCTCAACGAGACCGTCGTCCCGCGCGGCCAGTGGCCGCACACCCCGGTGGGCGACGGCGACCGGGTCGAGGTCCTCACCGCCGTGCAGGGGGGCTGAGGACCATGGCCGACGACCTCTTCACCCTCGGCGGACGGACCTTCTCCTCCCGCCTGATCATGGGCACGGGCGGGGCCCCGAGCCTGGACGTCCTCGAACGGTCCCTGATCGCCTCCGGCACCGAACTGACCACGGTGGCCATGCGCCGCCTGGACCCGACGGTGCAGGGCTCGGTCCTGTCCGTCCTCGGCCGGCTCGGCATCGCGGTCCTGCCGAACACGGCGGGCTGCTTCACCGCGGGCGAGGCCGTGCTCACCGCCCGGCTGGCGCGGGAGGCCCTCGGCACCGACTGGATCAAGCTGGAGGTCGTCGCCGACGAGCGCACCCTCCTGCCCGACGGCGTCGAGCTGCTGGACGCCGCCGAGATCCTGGTCGACGAGGGCTTCACCGTCCTGCCGTACACCAACGACGACCCGGTCCTCGCACGGAAGCTGGAGGACGTGGGCTGCGCGGCGATCATGCCGCTGGGCTCCCCCATCGGTTCGGGACTCGGCATCCGCAACCCGCACAACTTCGAGCTGATCACGGAGCGGGCCGGGGTGCCGGTGATCCTGGACGCCGGGGCCGGCACGGCCTCCGACGCCGCCCTGGCGATGGAGCTCGGCTGCGCGGCGGTGATGCTGGCCTCGGCGGTCACCCGGGCGCAGGCGCCCGTCCTGATGGCGGCCGCCATGCGGGACGCCGTCACGGCGGGCCGCCTCGCCTTCCGCGCCGGGCGCATCCCCCGGCGCCGCTTCGCCGAGGCGTCCTCGCCCGCGGAGGGGCGCGCCGCCCTCGACCCGGAGCGGCCGGCCTTCTGACCCTCGCGGCGCCGCCCGCCCGGCTCGGCCTCGGCGGGCGGCGCCGTACAAACGCCGGCGGGGCTGGATTTTGCTCCGATCACCGTTCGGGTGCGGGCCCCACCCACACCCCGCCCGGCCAGGGCAGAGGCCGCCCCGCCCCACCCCCCGAAAAATGGGGGGCTCGTCACAGCTGCGCTGCAAGGCACGGGGACCCTGGCCGGATGTCCACGCGGCGCTCGTAGAATCGCCGGGTGGATACGACCCTGGAAGACCCCCTCGTCGGGCGCGTGCTCGACGGCCGCTACCGCATCGACGCCCGCATCGCGGCCGGCGGCATGGCCACGGTCTACCGGGCCGTCGACACCCGCCTGGACCGTGTGCTCGCGCTGAAGGTGATGCATCCGGCGCTCGCCGCCGACGCCGCCTTCGTCGACCGCTTCATCCGCGAGGCGAAGTCCGTGGCCCGCCTCGCCCACCCCAACGTGGTCGCCGTCTTCGACCAGGGCACGGACGGCCCGTACACGTACCTCGCCATGGAGTACGTGTCCGGCTGCACCCTGCGCGACGTGCTGCGCGAGCGCGGCGCGCTCCAGCCGCGGGCCGCGCTCGACATCTTCGAGCCGGTCCTGGCCGCCCTCGGCACCGCGCACCGGGCCGGTTTCGTCCACCGGGACATGAAGCCCGAGAACGTCCTGATCGGCGACGACGGCCGCGTCAAGGTCGCCGACTTCGGTCTCGTCCGCTCCGTGGACGCCGCGACGAACACCACCGGCACGATCCTCGGCACCGTCTCCTACCTGGCGCCCGAGCAGATCGAGAACGGCGTCACCGACACCCGGGTGGACGTCTACGCCTGCGGCGTCGTCCTGTACGAGATGCTCACCGGCTCCAAGCCGCACACAGGCGGCACCCCCGCCCAGGTGCTCTACCAGCACCTCCACGAGGACGTCCCGCCCCCGTCGGCCGCCGTCCCCGGGCTGCCCGCCGCCCTCGACGCCCTGGTCGCGGACGCCACCGCCCGCGCCCCCGAGCTGCGTCCCACCGACGCCGCGGCCCTGCTCGGGCTGGCCCGGGAGGCGCGGGAGCGGCTCAGCGACGCCGAACTGGACGCCGTACCCCCGCAGGCCCTGGACGGGGAGCGGGCGGCCACCGAGGACCGCACCAGCGTGATCCCCCGCCCCGTGGAGGCCCCGCAGCCGGTGCACCACACCTCCCGGCTGGAGCGCCCGCAGCCGCCCGCGGCCCACACGCCTCCGGCGCCGCGCCGCCCGCGCCGCGGGACGCTCCTGGTCGTCGCCGGGATCCTGCTGGCCCTCGGGCTGGGCGCCGGCGTCTGGTACATCAACTCCGGCCAGTTCACCAAGGTCCCCAACCTCCTCGGCAAGACGGAGGCGCAGGCCCGCTCCCAGCTGTCGGCCGCCGGGCTCGGGGTGAAGCGGGTCGACCGGAAGTTCAGCGACGCCTTCGACCGCGGGACGGTCATGAACAGCGACCCCGAGGGCGGACAGCGGATCCGCGGCAACGGGGCGGTCGTCCTCACCGTGTCCCGCGGCCCCGAGGTGGTCAGCGTCCCCGACCTGAAGGGCCGGCCGCTGGAGGAGGCCAAGGCGGAGCTGACGAAGGCGGGCCTGGCGCCCGGCATCGTCACCCAGGCCTTCAGCCAGGACGTGGCGCAGGGCTCGGTGATCGAGACCAGCCCGGCGGGCGGCAACAAGCGGGCGCCCGACACCGCGATCGCGCTGGTGGTCAGCAAGGGCCGCCCGGTGCAGGTCCCGCCCGTCACCGGCAAGCCCCTCGACCAGGCGCGGGCCGCCCTGGAGGCCGTCGGGCTGACGGTCCAGACGGCGCCCGACCAGGTCAACTCCGCGTCCCCCGCCGGCACGGTCGCGGGCCAGTCGGTCGCCGCGGGTGCCTCGGCGGCGGCCGGTGACACCATCACGCTGACCGTGTCCAAGGGCCCCCGGCAGGTCCTGGTGCCGGACGTGACCAACCAGGACGTGGACCCGGCCCGCAAGACCCTGGAGGCCCTGGGCTTCAAGGTGAAGGTGGACCGGCCGTTCCTCTCCTTCAGCAACACCGTGGACACCCAGTCGGTGCCCGGCGGCCAGGGCGCCCCCGAGGGCAGCACCATCACCCTCAAGACCAAGGGACTGTGACGGACCGTGACGCGCAATCCCGTGGGCGGGCACGTCCCCGTCGCCGGCGGCCTCGCCTCGGTCGGCCTCCCGTACGCCCGTGAGATGGGCGCCGAGGCCCTCCAGGTCTTCGTCGCCAATCCGCGCGGCTGGGCCACGCCGACCGGCAACCCGGCGCAGGACGAGCTGTTCCGTGCGCAGTGCGCCGAGGAGTCCCTCCCGGTGTACGTCCACGCCCCGTACCTGATCAACTTCGGCTCGCACAACGGGGCCACGGTGGAGAAGTCGGTGGAATCGCTGCGCCACTCGCTGCGCCGGGGCCGGGAGATCGGCGCGCTCGGCGTGGTCGTGCACACCGGCTCGGCGACCGGGGACCGCCCGCGCGAGGCGGCGTACGCGCAGGTCAGGGAGTACATGCTGCCGCTGCTGGACGAGCTGACGCACGAGGACGACCCGTTCCTGCTGCTGGAGTCGACCGCCGGTCAGGGTTCCTCGCTCTGCTCCCGGACCTGGGACTTCGGGCCCTACTTCGAGGCGCTCGACCACCACCCCAAGCTCGGCATCTGCCTGGACACCTGCCACATCTTCGCGGCGGGCCACGACCTGGCCGAGCCGGGCGGCACCAAGCAGACGCTGGACCTGCTGGTGGACACGGTGGGGCCGGGCCGCCTGAAGCTGATCCACGCCAACGACTCCAAGGAGGGCGTCGGCGCGCACAAGGACCGGCACGCCAACATCGGCCAGGGCCACATCGGCCGGGAGGCCTTCGCGGAGCTGTGCTCGCACCCCGAGACGGAGGGTGTGCCACTGATCATCGAGACGCCCGGCGGCAAGGAGGGGCACGCCGCCGACGTGGCCCTGCTGAAGGAGCTGCGCGGCGCCCACTGAGCCGAAGATCCCTTGAGGGAATACCCCAGGGGGGTATACGGTTCCGTCCAACGGCAGAACCGTATACCGGCCGTTTCCACCAGGGGGTCGTCATGGACCAGGCACACGCCCACCACGAAGACGAACACGGGCACCACGGGCACGGCAACCCGGAGCACAGCCACCACGGCCACGGGACCGTCGGCTGGGCCATGGCCGCCCGCGCCACCCTGCACTGCCTCACCGGATGCGCCATCGGCGAGGTGCTCGGCATGATCATCGGAACCGCCCTGGGCTGGGGGAACGTTCCGACGATGGTCCTCGCGATCGCCCTCGCGTTCTTCTTCGGCTACGCGCTCACCCTGCGCGGCGTCCTCGCCGCCGGAGTGGACTTCCGTTCGGCCGTCCGGGTGGCGCTGGCCGCGGACACCCTTTCGATCGCCGTCATGGAGCTGATCGACAACGGGGTCATCACCCTGTGGCCCGGAGCCATGGACGCGCAGCTCTCGGACGCCCTGTTCTGGGCCGCGCTCGCCCTCTCCCTCGCGCTGGCCTTCGTCGTGACCACCCCGGTCAACAAGTGGATGATCGGCCGCGGCAAGGGCCACGCGGTCGTCCACCGGTACCACTAGGCCGTCGGGGCCTAGAGCTCGGGTCCGTCGCCCGGTTCCTCCTGGTACGAGTAGCGCTGCTCGCGCCAGGGGTCGCCGATGTTGTGGTAGCCCCGCTCCTCCCAGAAGCCCCGGCGGTCCGCGGTCATGTACTCGATGCCGCGGACCCACTTGGGGCCCTTCCAGGCATAGAGGTGCGGGACCACGAGCCGGAGCGGGAAACCGTGCTCGGCCGTCAGCAGTTCGCCGCCCATGTGGGTGGCGAAGACGGTCCGGTCGGAGGCGAAATCGGCCAGTCTCAGGTTGGAGCTGAAGCCGTACTCGGCCCACACCATCACGTGCGTGACCTGCGGCGCCGGCGGGGCCAGGGCCAGCACGGTGCGCGCCATGACACCGCCCCATTCGGCGCCCGTCATGCTGAACTTGGTGACGCAGTGCAGGTCGGCGACCACCGAGTCGAACGGCAGGGCCGCGAAGTCCTCGTGGTTCCAGCAGTGCTTCTCACCGTCGGCCGTGGCGCCGAAGACGCGGAACTCCCAGCGCTCCGGCTTGAACTTGGGCACGGGACCGTAGTGGGTGACCGGCCAGCCCCTCTGCAACCGCTGCCCCGGGGGGAGCTCGAACTGCTCTGCTCCCGGAGATTCCCGGCTTTCCGGCTGACCCATGTCTCCATGGTGACAGACGCGGCGGGGTGGTCACGACCAGCTACGGCCCTTTCCGGGCAAGTCGCAGCAACTCCCACTAAGGAGGCACTTACTGGACGCTCCCGGGTGGCGGTGCAAAGATGCGCGCACCTGCCCAGTCACCTAGCTGACATTGCTTGGAAGGAGCCTCTGCGATGCAGGGCGACCCCGAGGTCCTTGAGTTTCTCAACGAGCAGCTGACCGGCGAGCTCACGGCCATCAACCAGTACTGGCTGCACTACCGCATCCAGGACAACAAGGGCTGGACGAAGCTCGCCCACTACACGCGCGCCGAATCCATCGACGAGATGAAGCACGCGGACAAGATCACCGAGCGCATCCTGATGCTCGACGGTCTGCCGAACTACCAGCGCCTCTTCCACGTGCGCGTCGGCCAGACGCTCACGGAGATGTTCCAGGCCGACCGGCAGGTCGAGGTCGAGGCCATCGACCGCCTCAAGCGGGGCATCGAGGTCATGCGCGGAAAGGGCGACGTCACGTCCGCCCGGCTCTTCGAGGAGATCCTGGAGGACGAGGAGCACCACATCGACTACCTCGACACCCAGCTGGAGCTCATCGAGAGCATCGGCGAGCCGCTCTACATCGCCCAGCTGATCGAGCAGCCGGAGAGCTAGGCCGCTTCGGCGAGCGCGGGCTCCGGCGCGGGCTCGGCGCCGGCCGCGATCGCGGGAACGAGCCGCGCGTCGGCCGCCAGGACCGCCGCCGCGTCGCCCTTCTCCAGCAGCTCCCGGCGCGGGCAGGCCCCGCGGCCGAGGAGGCCCTGGATGGTGCGCACACAGGAGCCGCAGTCGGTGCCGGCCTTGGTGGCCGAGGCGATCTGGCGGGGGGTGCAGGCCCCGGCAGCCGCGTGTTCCTTGACCTGCTTGTCGGTGATCCCGAAGCAAGAGCAGACGTACACGCGGTTCACCTCCCAGGTGTGGAACGGTTCTGCGAGCCATCCCCATTCGGTGAGGCTTACCTAACCGTACCCAAACCGAAGGTCCCCCAAAAGACCCGGATACGACGATGGGGCGCGGATCACATCGATCCGCGCCCCATCGTCGTAGGAAGCTACTTACTGATCGCGGTACATCTCGGCGACCAGGAACGCCAGGTCCAGGGACTGGCTGCGGTTGAGGCGCGGGTCGCAGGCCGTCTCGTAGCGCTGGTGCAGGTCGTCGACGAAGATCTCGTCGCCGCCGCCCACGCACTCGGTGACGTCGTCACCGGTGAGCTCGACGTGGATGCCGCCCGGGTGGGTGCCCAGGGCCTTGTGGACCTCGAAGAAGCCCTTGACCTCGTCGAGCACGTCGTCGAAGCGGCGCGTCTTGTGCCCGGAGGCCGCCTCGAAGGTGTTGCCGTGCATCGGGTCGGTGACCCAGGCGACGGTCGCACCGGACGCGGTGACCTTCTCGACCAGCTCCGGGAGCTTTTCGCGGACCTTGTCGGCGCCCATGCGGACGACGAAGGTCAGCCGGCCGGGCTCGCGCTCGGGGTCCAGGCGGTCGATGTAGGTGAGCGCCTCGTCCACCGTGGTGGTGGGGCCGAGCTTGATGCCGATCGGGTTGGCGATCTGCGAGCAGAACTCGATGTGCGCGTGGTCCAGCTGGCGGGTGCGCTCACCGATCCAGACCATGTGGCCCGAGGTGTCGTAGAGCTTGCCGGTGCGCGAGTCCGTACGGGTCAGCGCGCCCTCGTAGTCGAGGAGCAGCGCCTCGTGGGAGGCGTAGAACTCCACCGCCTTGAACTCTGCCGGGTCGGTGCCGCAGGCCTTCATGAAGTTCAGCGCGTTGTCGATCTCCCGCGCGAGCTGCTCGTAGCGCTGCCCGGAGGGGGAGGACTTCACGAAGTCCTGGTTCCAGGCGTGCACCTGGCGCAGGTCGGCGTAGCCACCGGTGGTGAAGGCGCGCACCAGGTTCAGCGTGGAGGCGGAGGCGTGGTACATGCGCTTCAGCCGCTCGGGGTCCGGGATCCGGGCCTCTTCGGTGAAGGCGAAGCCGTTGACGGAGTCACCGCGGTAGGTCGGCAGGGTGACGCCGTCGCGGGTCTCGGTGTCCTTGGAGCGCGGCTTGGAGTACTGGCCGGCGATGCGGCCGACCTTGACGACGGGCACGGAGGCCGCGTACGTCAACACGGCGCTCATCTGGAGCAGCGTCTTCAGCTTGGCGCGGATGTGGTCGGCGGACACGGCGTCGAAGGCCTCGGCGCAGTCGCCGCCCTGGAGCAGGAACGCCTCGCCCTTGGCGACGGCTCCCAGACGGGCGCGCAGCTGATCGCACTCACCCGCGAATACGAGGGGAGGATACGACTCGAGGTCCGCGACGACAGCGCGCAGTGCCTCGGCATCGGGGTACGAAGGCTGCTGCGCCGCGGGAAGGTCTCGCCAGGTCGCCTGATGGGCGGGGGCTTGGGTTTCAGCGTTCACGGTCACCCCGTACACATTACGGCGTCACACGTCCCGTCCGGCCCGACGCCCACCTGGTGAGACGGTGTCGCTCGAAGGTACGGGCCGCGGAAACGAACGGAATCCATGGTTCACATGTCGGTATAGAACGGATGCAGCGGGATCCCGTCCGCTTGGGCTAGGGTGCCTCGCATGTACGCACACTCCGACCAGAACTGGTGGTGGCCCGCTCCCGGCGGCCCACCCCTCGTGCGTACCCACTGACACGAGCGACGCGAAGGCCGCCCCGAGGGGCGGCCTTCCGCGTTCGCGCGACCGACCGGGCCGTCCCTCCCGCCGACAAGCCACCGGATCCGCAGCTCCGCGGACCTGCCGGAAGGACGCCCACACCATGCCCCAGCCCCAGGATTCACCGCTCCGGGTCCCCCGCTCCCAGGACGGCCCCTTCGACCCGAGCCGGCTCCTCGACGAGTCCTGCCCGCCGTTCGCGCTGCTCCGCCGGCGCACCCCGGGCCGTGACCACGACACCGTCGAGGTGCTGATCGGGCCGGTGCACGAGGCCGAGCGGCTGGCCGACCTGCCGGTCCGGGACCTGCCCACCCTCGCCCTCGTGCCCTTCCGGCAGATCCGCGAGCGCGGCTTCGACGTGCGCGACGACGGCACCCCGCTGAGCGTGCTGACCGCCGAGGAGGCCTACGAGATCCCCCTCGCGGCGGCGCTGGCGGCCCTGCCCGGCCACGACGTGCGGGTCGAGGACGGCGGCTTCGACGTCACCGACGAGGACTACGCGGCCACCGTCGAGCGCGTGATCCGCGACGAGATCGGGCGCGGCGAGGGCGCGAACTTCGTGATCCGGCGGACCTACGGGGGCCGGATCGACGGTTTCGGCCGGGCCGACGCGCTCGCCCTGTTCCGGCGGCTGCTGGAGGGCGAGCGGGGCGCGTACTGGACGTACGTCGTGCACACCGGGGAGCGGACCCTGGTCGGGGCGAGCCCGGAGGTCCACGTGCGGATGTCCGGACGGACGGTCGTGATGAACCCGATCAGCGGCACCTACCGCCATCCCGCCGGGGGACCGACCGTCGAGTCGCTCCTGTCCTTCCTCGGGGACCGCAAGGAGACCGAGGAGCTGTCGATGGTGGTCGACGAGGAGCTCAAGATGATGTGCACGGTCGGCGACATGGGCGGGGCCGTCGTCGGACCGCGGCTGAAGGAGATGTCCCACCTCGCGCACACCGAGTACGAGCTGCGCGGACGCTCCTCGCTGGACGTCCGGGAGGTGCTGCGGGAGACCATGTTCGCGGCGACCGTGACGGGCTCGCCCGTGCAGAACGCCTGCCGCGTGATCGAGCGCTACGAGAGCGGCGGCCGCGGCTACTACGCGGGCGCGCTGGCCCTCCTCGGCCTGGACCCCTCCGGCGGCCAGACCCTGGACTCCCCCATCCTGATCCGCACCGCCGACATCGCCCCCGACGGGACCCTGCGGGTGCCGGTCGGCGCGACCCTGGTGCGCCACTCCGACCCGCACGGCGAGGTGGCGGAGACCCACGCCAAGGCCGCCGGGGTACTGGCCGCCCTCGGTGTGCGGGAGCCGGCGCCCCGCCCGGCCTCCGAGGGGACCCGGCTGGCCGACGACCCCCGGGTGCAGGCCGCGCTGGCGGCCCGGCGGGCCGATCTCGCGCCGTTCTGGCTCCGGATGCAGGAGCAGCCCGCGACGCTGACCGGCCACGCGCTGGTGGTCGACGGGGAGGACACCTTCACCGCGATGCTGGCCCACGTGCTGCGGGTCACCGGGCTGGAGGTGACCGTACGCCGCTACGACGACCCCGGCCTGCGGGCCGCGGCCCTGGCCTGGGAGGGCCCGGTCGTCCTCGGCCCGGGTCCGGGCAACCCGGCGGAGTCCGGCGACCCGAAGATGCGGATGCTGCGCGCCCTGGCCGGGGAGCTGCTGGCCTCGCACCGGGGCGGGATCCTGGGCGTCTGCCTGGGCCACGAGCTGCTGGCCGCCGAACTCGGGCTGCCGCTGGTCCGCAAGGCGGAGCCCGCGCAGGGGGCGCAGACGCGGATCGGCCTCTTCGGGGCCGAGGAGGTGGTGGGCTTCTACAACACCTACACCGCGCACTGCTCCGACGAGCTGGCCGTGCGCCTGGCCGGCGAGGGGGTCGAGGTCGCCCGGGATCCGGCGACCGGCGAGGTGCACGCCCTGCGGTCGGCCGCGAGCGGGGTCGCGGGCGTGCAGTTCCACCCGGAGTCGGTGCTCACCCTGCGGGGCGCGGACCTGGTCCGGGAACTGCTGGCGGGGGTCATGGCCCCGGTCTAGCCGGGCCGGTCAGGGCGACGGCACCAGCGTGTTCTCGGAGCGGCGGCCGGCCAGGTAGTCGGCGACGTTGCGGACGGTGGTCTCGATGATCTGGCCGACGGCGTCGGCCGTGTAGTAGGCCTGGTGGCTGGTCACCACGACGTGCGGGAAGGTGACCAGCCGGGCCAGGGTGTCGTCCTCGACGGCTTCGAGGGACTTGTCGAGGAAGAACACCCCGGCCTCCGCCTCGTACACGTCGAGGCCGATCCCGGTGAAGCGGCCCGCCCTCAGCTCGTCGACCAGGGCGGCGGTGTCGATCAGGCCTCCCCGGCTGGAGTTCACGAGGATCGCGTCGTCGCGCATGGCCTTCAGGGCGTCCGCATCGATGAGGTGGTGCGTGGACTCCAGCAGGGGCACGTGCAGGCTGATCAGGTCGGACCGGGCGAGGAGCTCCTCCTTGTCCACGTAGGTCATGCCCAGCTCCAGGCAGGCCGGGTTCCGGGCGGCGTCCCAGCCGAGGAGGCTCATGCCGAAGCCGTGGGCGATCCGGGCGAAGGCCTCGCCGATCTTGCCGGTGCCGAGGATCCCCGCCGTGCGGCCGTGGAAGTCGCGGCCCATCAGCCCGTTCAGCCGGAAGTCGAAGTCGCGGGTGCGGATGGCGGCCCGGACGACCTTGCGGTTGACGGCCATCGCCAGGGTCCAGGCGAACTCGGCCACGGAGTACGGGGAGTAGTACGAGACGCGGCCGACGGTCATGCCCAGCCGGCGGGCCACGTCCAGGTCGATGTTGTTGAAGCCGGTCGACCGCTGGGCGATCATCCTCGTCCCGCCGGCGGACAGCGTGTTCAGGACCCTGGCGCCGAGGTCCGCGTTCACACTGGAGGAGACGATCTCGTAGCCGGCGGCGATGGGCGCGGTGTCCTCGCTCAGGAAGACGTCGAGACAGCGGACCTCGTGCTGTCCGGCGAAGGCCCGCTCCAGGAGGGGCTTCTCGTCGGCGGTCACTCCGAAGGCCAGGATCTCCACGCGTGCTCCCGTACGTCGAACCAGTCGGACCATGGGCCGTTCGTCACGATACGACCCGTGGTCCGGCGGCGCCGGAAGGCTCGGCAGCCCTCAGCCGAAGAAGACCCCGACCTCCTCGTACAGCGCGGGGTCGACCGTCTTGAGCTTCGCGGTGGCCTCCGCGATCGGCACGCGGACGATGTCCGTCCCCTTCAGCGCGACCATCTTGCCGAAGTCGCCGTCGCGCACCGCGTCGATCGCGTGCAGCCCGAAGCGGGTGGCCAGCCAGCGGTCGAAGGCGCTCGGGGTACCACCGCGCTGGATGTGCCCGAGGACCGTCGTGCGGGCCTCCTTGCCGGTGCGCGCCTCGATCTCCTTGGCCAGCCATTCGCCGACGCCCGAGAGCCGGACGTGCCCGAAGGAGTCCGTGGTGGCGTCCTTGAGGACCATCTCCCCGTCGGTGGGCATCGCGCCCTCCGCGACCACCACGATCGGGGCGTAGCTCGCCTTGAAGCGGGAGGTCACCCAGGCGCAGACCTGGTCCACGTCGAAGCGCTGCTCGGGGATGAGGATGACGTTGGCACCGCCCGCCAGGCCCGAGTGCAGGGCGATCCAGCCGGCGTGCCGGCCCATCACCTCGACGACGAGGACCCGCATGTGGGACTCGGCGGTGGTGTGCAGCCGGTCGATGGCCTCGGTCGCGATGCCGACGGCCGTGTCGAAGCCGAAGGTGTAGTCGGTGGCCGAGAGGTCGTTGTCGATGGTCTTGGGCACGCCCACGCAGGGGATGCCGTGCTCCGCGTGCAGCCGGGCGGCCACGCCCAGGGTGTCCTCGCCGCCGATCGCGACGAGCGCGTCGACCTCGAACTTGGCGAGGTTCTCCCTGATGGCCCGTACGCCGTTCTCCGTCTTGAACGGGTTGGTGCGCGAGGAGCCGAGGATGGTGCCGCCGCGGGGCAGGATCCCGCGGACGGCGGGGATGCCGAGCGGGACGGTGTCCCCCTCGACCGGTCCCCGCCAGCCGTCCTTGAAGCCGACGAACCCGTATCCGTACTCCTGCGTGCCCTTGCGGACGACCGCCCTGATCACCGCGTTGAGCCCGGGGCAGTCGCCGCCGCCCGTGAGCACTCCGACCTTCATGGAATCTCCCTTCGCCATGACGGTCACGCTAGTGGTGACACAGGTCACAGCAAGGGCCTTGGAGGGGTCAATTCCGGTGAAAGTACGGGGCGTTGCGTACGCATGTTCACTCGTACGGGGAAGTACGTACGACCGGTGTCACCCGTTATGCGTCGGCGTCGTCGAGCCCGCGCTCGATCGCGTACCGGACGAGCTCCACCCGGTTGTGCAGCTGGAGCTTGCCCAGGGTGTTCTGCACGTGGTTCTGCACCGTGCGGTGGGAGATCACCAGCCGCTCCGCGATCTGCTTGTACGAGAGCCCCTTGGCCACCAGCCGCAGCACCTCGGTCTCCCGGTCGGTCAGCTGCGGGGCCTTGGGCTCGTCGGCGGCGGCGGGCGCCGGGACGGTGGCCAGGCGCCGGTACTCGCCGAGGACCAGGCCGGCCAGGCCGGGGGTGAACACCGGGTCGCCGGCCGCGGTGCGGCGCACCGCGTCGATCAGCTCCTGCGCCCCGGCGGACTTCAGCAGGTAGCCGGTGGCCCCGGACTTGACCGCCTCCAGCACGTCCGCGTGCTCCCCGCTGGCCGACAGGACGAGCACGCGCAGCGCGGGATCGGCGCCGACGAGCTCCTTGCAGACCTGCACGCCCGGCATGCCCGGCAGGTTGAGGTCGAGGACCAGCACCCCCGGGGCGGCGGCACGGGCCCGGCGCACGGCCTCCGGTCCGTCCCCGGCGGTGGCCACGACGTCGAACCCGGCGGCGGCCAGGTCGCGGGCGACCGCGTCCCGCCACATCGGATGGTCGTCGACGACCATCACCTTGATCTCGTGGAGGTCGTTCGGCTCGGTCACTGGGTTGTCCCCCTCGGTACTTTCAGTTCCACTTCGGTGCCCTGTCCGGGGACGGACACCAGCTCGGCGCTGCCGCCGAGGTCGCGCAGCCGTCCGCGGATGGACAGGGCCACGCCCATCCGTCCCTCGCCGGCCGCCTGGTCGAGCCGGCCGGCCGGGATGCCCGGACCGTCGTCCCGTACGGTCACGATCACCTCGTCCCCCCAGTCCTCGATCAGGATCCAGGCGCGGGCGCCCTCCCCGGCGTGCTTGCGGACGTTGTCCAGGGCCGCCCCGACCGCCGCGGCCAGCTCCCGCGCCGCGGGCACCGGCAGCGGCACCGGGGCGCCCGGCTCGGCGAAGCTGACCCGGGAGCCGGCGTGCGGGGCGAGCAGGGAGCGCAGGTCCAGCTCGCCCTCGTCGGAGCCGGGCTCCTCCACCTCGTACGTGTCCACCAGCGCGCCCAGCGACCCGTCGCGCGAGACCCGCGAGGGGTGCACCAGCCCGCTGGAGACCAGGGTGCGCAGCGCCACCTCCTGCTCGCCCGCCATCCGGCCGAGCTCGGCCGCCTCGCCGCCCAGCTCGGTGCCGCGCCGCTGGACCATGGCGAGGACCTGGAGGACCCCGTCGTGGATGTCGCGGGCCAGGCGTTCGCGCTCGCGGGTGGCGGCCTCGATCTCCAGGGCCCGGGCGAGGGTCGCCTCGCTGGCACGGGCGACCTCGATCACGTAGCCGAGGGCTATGGAGGCCACCCAGACCAGCAGGACGTTGTGCAGGGTGTCCCGGGTGGGGTCGCCGCCGTGGATGACGATGTTGGCGACGGCCACGAAGGTCGAGGCGACTCCGGCCCAGCGCCAGCCGCCCTTGAGGGCGAAGGCGAGGACCGAACCGGCCGTCCAGATGCTGGGGAGGGTCGGGCCGCCCGCGGCGATCCGGGCGTGGGTGTCGGCGAGCGGGGTGAGCAGGACGCCCACCAGGGCGACGGTGAGGTCGGCGAAGAGGAACCGGCGGGTGCAGGACACGGCGCCGGCCACCTTGCTCCGGGTGGCCACGGTCCAGACGGCGAGGACGGCGAGGTAGCCGGCCGCCGTCCAGGGCTGGTCGAACTTCCTGTACGCGGAGGCGAACAGCAGCACCGCGTAGACCATGGTGAGCAGCCGGTAGGCCGTCAGGGCCTGCCACAGCGGCTGCTCGACCGACATGCGCACGACGCGCTCGCGCTTCGCCATCTCCCCCACCCCCGTGCGGGCGGCACCGCCGCCCGCCCGTCCTACTGCCCGGCCTTGTCGCCCTTGTCCGCCTTCTCGGCCTTGGCGGCCTTCTCCGCGTCGGCGATCTGGCGCTTCGCGGCGGTGGCGTAGATGTCCACGTACTCCTGGCCGGAGAGCTTCATGATCTCGTACATGACCTCGTCGGTCACGGAACGGAGGATGAAGCGGTCCCCGTCCATCCCCTGGTAGCGGCTGAAGTCCAGCGGCTTGCCGATCCGGATGCCCGGACGCATCAGCTTCGGGACGACCTTGCCGGGCGGCTGGATCTTCTCGGTGTCGATCATCGCGACCGGGATCACGGGGGCGCCGGTGGCGAGCGCCACCCGGGCCAGGCCGCCGGGCTTGCCCCGGTAGAGGCGACCGTCGGGTGAACGGGTCCCCTCGGGGTAGATACCGAACAGCTCCCCGCGTTCGATGACGTCGATGCCGCTCTTGATGGCGGCCTCGCCCGCACCGCGCGCGCCGGAGCGGTCCACCGGGAGCTGGCCGACGCCCTTGAAGAAGGCCGCCGTCAGCTTGCCCTTGACCCCCGGGGAGGTGAAGTACTCCGCCTTCGCGATGAAGGTCACCTTCCGGTCCAGCACGGCGGGCAGGAAGAAGGAGTCGGAGAAGGACAGGTGGTTGCTCGCGAGGATCGCCGGCCCCTCCGCGGGAATGTTCTCGAGGCCCTCCACCCACGGCCTGAACGCGAGCTTCAGGGACCCGCCGATGGAGAACTTCATTGCGCCGTAGATCAACTCGAAAGCCTTCCTGTGTCTGTCGAACAGACCTTAACCCCTGGCTCCGCCCGGAGCGGCCCGACGACCCTGGTCGGTACCACCCCGGTCGCGTACGGTGAAGTCACACAGAGCAACGCACCCGCCAACCCCTCATGACCTAGGAGACCCTGGTGCCCGTCCTCCCTGGAGCCGAGCCGTTCCGCCACGAGGGCGGAAAGGTCGGCGTCCTCCTCTGCCACGGTTTCACCGGCTCCCCGCAGTCCCTGCGCCCCTGGGCCGACCACCTGGCCGCGCGCGGGCTGACGGTATCCCTGCCGCTGCTGCCGGGACACGGTACGTGCTGGCAGGACATGCAGCTCACCGGCTGGCAGGACTGGTACGCCGAGGTCGACCGCGCGCTGCGGGAGCTGCTGGACCGGTGCGAGCAGGTCTTCGTCTTCGGGCTGTCCATGGGCGGCGCGCTGACCCTGCGGCTGGCCGCCAAGCACGGGGACTCGATCAGCGGGATCGTCCTCGTCAACCCGGCGAACAAGGTCCACGACCCGCTCGCCGTCGCCCTTCCGGTGGTCAAGCACGTCATCCGGTCGACGCCGGGCATCGCCAGCGACATCGCGAAGCCGGGCTCGGAGGAGGTCGGCTACGACCGGGTCCCGACCCGGGCCGCCGACTCGCTGCGCAAGCTCTTCCGGCTGGTGGACGCCGAGCTGCCGCAGGTGACGCAGCCGGTGCTGCTGCTGCACAGCCCGCAGGACCACGTCGTGCCGCCGGTGGACTCGGCGCGGATCCTGTCGCGCATCTCCTCGACGGACGTCACCGAGACCCTGCTGGAACAGAGCTACCACGTCGCGACGTTGGACTTCGACGCGGAGCGGATCTTCGCGGACAGCTATGCGTTCGTCGGGCGGCTCGCGGAGAGCGTCGGCAAGGAGGGGGCGGCCAGCGGTGGCTGAGCACGAGGAGTCCTCGGGGGGTGTCCCCCCGCTGGACGAGGAAGCGGCGTGGGCCGCGATCGTCGCCGGGTACGGGCAGGAGCCTCCGGACCCGCCGGGGGCGAGGCCGTTCCGGCCGATCGAGAACCTGATGCTGCCGGAGGAGGACGTCAAGGCGGTGCCTCCGGTGGCGGAGCGGGATCCGAAGGCGCCGCCGAAGCCGGAACCGGAGTCGGAGCAGGAGCCGGAGCCGGGATCGGGATCGGGATCGGGATCGGGATCGGGATCGCAGCCTCCGGCGCTCGGCAGCTCGGTCACCTTCGCTCCGGGCGTGGGGACGGGCTCCCCCGCCGCCGCGCCGGGGCCGCGGGACCACGCGCCGGCGGAGCCGAAGGACGACGAGGGCCACTTCGTCCCCCCGGAGCCGGAGCTGCCGCCCGCGGACACGACGGCCAAGTTCGCGTGGCTCGCGGTGGTGGGCGGCCCGGTGCTGCTGCTCCTCGCGGTGCTGCTGCAGTGGGACATGACCTGGTGGCTGACCACCCTGGGCATCGGCGGCTTCCTGGGCGGCTTCGCCACCCTGGTGGCCCGGATGTCGCAGGACGACGACGAGGACGACGACCCGGGCCGCGGCGCGGTGGTCTGATCCTCCGACGCGCCGCTCGCAGGGCTCGGCCCCGACGGGGCTCCGCGGGGCCGCCCGTCGGCGACGGCCCCGCCGGGCCCCGGGCCTACGGGGTGGCCGGGAGGCGCAGGGCGGCCAGGACCGGGAGGTGGTCCGTGGCCGTGTGGAGGTCGAGGGGTGTCACCCCGGCCAGCCCCGCGGGGACGCCGCACGCCAGCACCTCCACCCCCGCCGAGGCGAAGACGGCGTCGATGCGGCGGTCCGGCGCCGCCGCCGGGAAGGTGTCGCCGCCGCCCCACGGGGCCACCGTCCAGCAGTCCCGCAGGCTCTCGGTCAGCCGCCCGAAGGCCGGCCCCCCGGGGGCCTCGTTCACGTCGGCGGCCACGATCGCGTGCGGTGCCCCCAGCGCGGCGGCCCGTTCGGCCAGCATCCCCGCCTGCGCGGACCGTTCCGCACGGTCCAGGGACAGGTGCGCGCTGACGACCCCGACCCTCGCCGCCCCGAAGCGGACCACGGCGGTCGCGAAGCCCCGCCGGTGCAGTCCGGGAGTCAGGGGCAGCAGGACGTCCTCGGTCCGCTCCACGAAGGCCCGTAGCGAGCACATCAGCAGCGGACCGGCGGCCGTCGCTCCGCCGCCCAGCACCACGAGGTCGGTCTTGGCGGCCAGCCGGGCGGCGTGCTTGCGCCACCGGAAGAACCGCGGGGCTTCCTGGACGAAGACCAGGTCGGGTGCGCAGGCCCGGATGACCCGGGCCAGCGCCTCCTCGTCGTCGCGCAGGGAGCGGATGTTGTAGCTGAGTGCCCGGATCACGGCAGAACCGTCGGGCTCCGTAACAGACTTCGGCAACATGCCCGGCAACTTACGCAGTTGCCCGCCGCTCCCCCAAGGGCGCGACGGGCGGTCATGCGAAAGGATCAGCCCTGGCGGGCCAGGTCCGCGGCGCCGACGAGCCCGGCCTCGCCGCCGAGCTGCGCGGCCAGCACCTGCGCGTGCGGGCGCCAGGCGCCGCCGACCAGCCAGCGCTTGAAGGACTTGCGGATCGGGTCGAGGACGAGGTCGCCCTCGTCGGAGACCCCGCCGCCGACGATGAACGCCGACGGGTCGAAGAGGGAGGCCAGGTCGGCGAGGCCGGCGCCGGCCCAGCGGGCCAGCTCGCGGAAGGCGTCGACGGCCACCAGGTCGCCCTGCCGGGCCGCCTGGCTGATGTGCTTGCCCTCGATGCCCTCGGCGGTGCCGTCGCCGAGGGCGAGCAGGATGGCCGCGTTCTCGGGGGTGGCGTTGGCGCGCTGCTTGGCGTAGCGGACGAGGGCGCGCCCGGAGGCGTACTGCTCCCAGCAGCCCTGGCTGCCGCAGCCGCACAGCAGGCCGTCGGGGACGACCCGGATGTGCCCGAACTCGGCGGCGACGCCGAAGCGTCCGCGGCGCAGCTTGTTGCCGATGATGATGCCGCCGCCCAGACCGGTGCCGAGCGTGATGCAGATGACGTCCTCGTGGCCCTGGCCGGCGCCGAAGCGGTACTCGCCCCAGGCCGCGCAGTTCGCGTCGTTCTCGACGACGACCGGCAGGCCGATGCGCTGCTCGACCTTGTCCTTCAGCGGCTCGTGGCGCCAGTTGATGTTCGGCGCGAAGAGCACGGTGGCGCGCTTGTCGTCCACGTATCCGGCGGCGCCGATGCCGACGGCGTCGATGGTGTGGTTGCTGCTGACCTCGGACACGGCGGCGCAGATGGCCTCCGTCACTCCGTCCGCCGTCGGCGGGGTGGGCACCTTGTACGTCTCAAGGATGGTGCCCTCTTCGTCGACCACGCCGGCCGCGATCTTCGTGCCGCCGATGTCGACGCCGATGGTGAGTCCCATTAGTCCCTCGGTTTCCGGTCAAACCCCGCCACGGCCAACCGTACACGGGGCCGGCGGAGGATCAGTCGAGATCGATCCGCTCGGCCGGGCCGGGATCGGGGCCCTCGTCGTCGCCCCGGCCGTCGCCCCCGCCGTCCCCTGCGGCGGGCCCCCGCGGGGCGGGCGGCCGGTCGTGGGTCCAGCGGCGCTCGTGGCCCTCGACCGCCGAGCGGTAGGCGGCGAGCAGCTCGGATCCGGCCGCCGCTAGGTGGCCGAAGACCTCGGGGTTGCGCTCGACGACGGGCTTGGCGGCGGTCTTCGCCTGGTTGACGAACTGGCGCACGGCACCCTGGGCGGCGGCGCCGAGGAGCGGGTTGTCCAGGGAGGAGACCTTGTCGGCGACGGCCTCGAACAGCTTGAACAGCTCCTCGGCGGCCGTCCCGGTGCCACTGCCCCGCCCGGCCCCCGCGCCCTCCCGCTCCGCGCGACGGCGCTCCTGCTCGGCGGCGAGGTCCTCGGCACAGGCCTGCGCCCAGGCGTCGTCGGTGGGGCGGTCGGTGGCCTCGCTCATGGCGGACTCTCCTGCGGCGGCGGAACGTGCGGTACTGGCTACTTCCGACGGTACCCGAACGGTGGTACGGGTCTCAGCGCGCGCGGGGCCACAGCTGCGGGTCGGGGGTGAAGCGGACGCGCAGGACGCCGTCGTCGAGGGCGGCGCCGGAGACGGTGCAGCGGCGCAGGGCCGAGGGCAGCGGAACGATCCTGCGGTACGGGCCCACCGCGAGCAGCAGCTCGTCCCCGCGCCGGACGAGGTCCAGCTCGTCCTTGCGGGCCCGGGGCAGCGGGACCGCCCATACGAGGATCCCGTCCTCGGCGAGCCGGTCCTCGACGCTCCAGCCCGCCCCGTCACCGGTCCCGGGGGCCGGGGCCATGCCGTCGGCGGAGGCGAGGGGGGCCAGGCCGTCGGGGCCCCACGGGTCACGGCCCAGGTGCGCCGCCCCGACGACGGGCACCACCCGCTCCCAGTCGTCCAGGAAGGACCGCTGCGCCGCCGCGATCCCGGCCACCCAGGGATCGGCGGAGTCCCGGGGCACGAGCCGGTTGGCGACGAGGTCGTGGACGCGCAGCTCGTGCAGGGCGAGGCCGAGCACCCCGGTGCGCAGTGCGGCGCCGGCGGCGGGTCCGGGTTCGGCGACCAGCCGGACGGCGGTGGTGCGGGCCTCCACGACGGCCTGGACGGCGGCCAGCTCCTCGTCCCAGCGGGCGGCGGCCTCGTAGAGCCACTGCGCGGGCTGCGGCACCCCGGCGAGCTGGGCCAGTACGGGGCGCAGCGCGCGGGCCGCCTGCCGTTCGGCGGGGAGCAGCCGGGCGAGGTAGCGGCGCAGCTGGGCGGGGAGGGCGAGGGTGGTCAGCGCCTGGTGCAGCGGGGGCATGTCCACGACGACGAGATCGGTGTCGGGGGCGCAGGCCGCCCGGCGCAGGGCGCGGAGCAGGGAGAACTGCTCGGCGCCGGGCAGTTCGGTGATCTCCTCGGTGCCGAGCGGGCGGCCGCCGAGCATGCCGATGAAGGCGGCGCCGCGGTCCTGGAGGGCGGCCAGCTCGGTCCGGAACTCCGCGCCGGAGTCGATCCGGGCGAGGCGGAGCCCCTCGGGGGCGGGGGCCCCGCGGAGGGGGTCCTCGGCGGACAGCAGCGACACCCGCCGTCCGCCGCGTACCGCGGCGAGCGCGGTGGCGGCGGCGACGGTGGTCCGCCCGGCCCCACCGGGCCCGGTGATCAGCAGGGTCTGCGGCATGTGGTGCGGGGCCTTCCTCGTTCTGGACGCGTCCGGGTCCGGACGCGCCGTGCGCGACGCGTCCGGGGCGGGGTCCGTCAGGAGGAGGTGGCCTCGACCCGCTTCTTCAGGCCGGCCAGCGCCCGGTCGATGATGACCTTCTCGGCCTTGCGCTTGATCATGCCCAGCATCGGGATCTTGACGTCCACGGTCAGCTGGTACGTGACCTCCGTGCGTCCGCCCTCCAGGGCCGCCAGCCGGTAGGAGCCGTCCAGCTGCCGCAGCATCTGGGACTTGTCCAGGGTCCAGCTGACCTCGTCCGCGCCCTTCCAGCTGTAGGCGAGGGTGTGGTCGTCCTTGATCGCGCCCGCGTCCAGCAGCAGCCGGACCTTCGCGGCGCGGCCCTCGGCGTCGGTGGCCAGTACCTCGGCCTCCTTCACCTCGCCGGTCCACTCGGGGTAGCGGGCGAAGTCGGCGATCACGGCCATGACGTCGGCCGGTGCGGCCTCGATCGTGATGCTAGAGCTGGTGTGTTCCGCCATCGCGGTCGCTCCTCCGGGGAGTGTTCGACAAGTGTGCGGGCGGCCCCCGGCCGCCGCGTGAAGGCTACCGCGCGTGCGGGTCCCGCCACTCCAGCACCTCTCACCACTCCAGGGCCCACGGCCGCCCGGTGGCCGCGAAGTGGCCGACGTTGACGCACTCGGTGCCGCCGATCCGGGCCCGTCGCGCCAGCGGCTGGTGGACGTGCCCGAACAGCGCGTAGCGCGGCCGGGTCCGCCTGATGGCCGCCAGCAGGGCCTCGCTGCCCCGCTCGAAGCGGCGCGCGACGGTGTCGTAACAGAGCTCGGGAACCTCCGGCGGGATGTGCGAGCACAGCACGTCCACCTCGCCGAGAGCCTCCACCTTGGCGGCGTACTCGTCCTCGTCGATCTCGTAGGGCGTGCGCATCGGCGTGGGCAGGCCCCCGCCGACGAAGCCGAAGACGCGGCCGCCGATCTCCACGCGCTGCCCGTCGAGCACGGTGGTACCGGGTCCGGCGTACTCGGGCCACAGACCCGGCATGTCGACATTGCCGTAGGTGGCGTACGTGGGACTGGGGAAGGCGGCGAACATCCGCGCGTACTGGCGGCGTACCGCTTCCTCGATCAGCCGCTCCCTGTCCAGCCCGTCCCACAGGCTTCGGCCGAATTCCCTCGCCTCCGCGAACCGCTTCGCGGTGCGCAGGGCGACGATCCGGTGGGCGTTCTCGACGCCGAAGAGGTCGGGGAAAATGCCGCGCGAGTGGTCGGCGTAGTCGAGGAACAGCACCAGGTCACCGAGGCAGATGAGCGCGTCGGCGCCCTCGCCGGCCCGGGCCAGGGCCTCGGTGTTGCCGTGGACGTCGCTGACGACGTGGACCCGCGTACGACTCTTCGTGCCACCCATGCCGCCACCCTAGGGGCGGCGGGCCCGGCCCGGTAGAGGGTGCCCCGCAGGCGGCCGGACCTGCGGTTACTTCCGAGTCTCGAACCGCGTCGACTACTGTCGTCACGGCGGTTCCGGGCCTGGCGGTGTCTGGGCAATGTAGGGCGATGTACAGAATGTGACGCACGGAACATCTGGCCGGTTCCCTCTATCCGGAACCCACTACCGGTGGGTAACGTCCGGTCGGTCCACACGGTGGCGATGGCGCCCAGAGGAGCAGCAGTCTTGCGCGAGTTCAGCCTTCCGGCCCTGTACGAGGTCCCTTCGGACGGGAACCTGACGGATCTCATCCGCCGCAACGCCGCCCAGCATCCCGACACCGCCGTCATGAGCCGCAAGGCCGACGGCCGGTGGCAGGACGTCACCGCGACGGAGTTCCTCGCCGAGGTGCGGGCCACCGCCAAGGGCCTGATCGCCGCGGGCATCGCGCCCGGTGACCGGGTCGCCCTCATCTCCCGCACCCGTTACGAGTGGGTGCTGTTCGACTTCGCGATCTGGAGCGCGGGCGCCGTCACCGTCCCGGTGTACGAGACCAGCTCCGCCGAGCAGATCCAGTGGATCCTCGGCGACTCCGGCGCCGTCGCCGTCATCACGGAGAGCCCGGCGCACAGCACGAACGTGGCCGCCCTGCGCGACCGGCTGCCGGAGCTGCGCGAGGTCTGGGAGATCGACCAGGACGCCCTGGCCGCGCTGAAGACCACCGGCGCCGGGATCACCGACGCCGAGGTGGACGCGCGCAGCGCCCTCGCGAACGCCGACGACCCGGCCACGATCGTCTACACCTCGGGCACCACCGGCCGCCCCAAGGGCTGCGTGCTGACCCACCGCAACTTCTTCGCCGAGTGCGGCAACGTGGTGGAGCGCCTGAGCCCGCTCTTCCGCACCGGCGAGTGCTCCGTGCTGCTCTTCCTGCCGGCCGCGCACGTCTTCGGGCGCCTGGTGGAGGTGGCGGCCGTGCTGGCGCCGATCCGGCTGGGCTGCGTACCGGACATCAAGAACCTCACCGACGAGCTCCAGTCCTTCCGGCCCACCCTGATCCTCGGTGTGCCGCGCGTCTTCGAGAAGGTCTACAACTCGGCGCGCGCCAAGGCCCAGGCCGACGGCAAGGGCAAGATCTTCGACGCGGCCGCCGAGACGGCGATCGCGTACAGCCGCGCGCTGGACGCGCCCGGCGGCCCGTCCTTCGGGCTCAGGCTCAAGCACAAGATCTTCTCGAAGCTGGTCTACGGCAAGCTGCACACGGTCCTCGGCGGGCGCGGCGAGTACGCGATCTCCGGCGGGGCCCCGCTGGGCGAGCGCCTCGGCCACTTCTTCCGCGGCATCGGCTTCACGGTGCTGGAGGGCTACGGCCTGACCGAGTCCTGCGCGGCCACGGCCTTCAACCCGTGGGACAAGACGAAGATCGGTACGGTCGGCCAGCCGCTGCCCGGCTCCGTGGTGCGCATCGCGGACGACGGCGAGGTGCTGCTGCACGGCGAGCACGTCTTCAAGGAGTACTGGAAGAACGAGACGGCCACCGCCGAGGCGCTGACCGACGGCTGGTTCCACACCGGCGACGTCGGCACCCTCGACGAGGACGGCTACCTCGCGATCACCGGCCGCAAGAAGGAGCTCATCGTCACGGCGGGCGGCAAGAACGTCGCCCCCGCGGTGATCGAGGACCGGATCCGCGCGCACGCGCTGGTCGCGGAGTGCATGGTGGTCGGCGACGGGCGGCCGTTCGTGGCCGCGCTGGTCACCATCGACGAGGAGTTCCTGGGCCGCTGGGCCGCGGAGAACGGCAAGCCGGCCGGGGTGACGGCGGCGGAGCTCCGCGAGGACGCGGAGCTGATCGCCGCCGTCCAGAAGGCCGTCGACGACGGCAACGCGGCGGTTTCCAAGGCGGAATCGGTGCGGAAATTCCGCATTCTGCCCGCCCAGTTCACGGAGGAGTCGGGTCACATCACGCCCTCGCTCAAGCTCAAGCGGAACGTGGTGGCGAAGGACTTCGCGGACGAGATCGAGGCCCTGTACCGGGGTTAGGCGCCACTGCCGGCCGGGACGTGGTCAGCGCGGGTCCTCGGCGAGGATCCGCTCCACGTTCCGTTCGGCGAGTGCGGTGATCGTCACAAACGGGTTCACGCCCAGCGAGCCGGGCACCAGCGAGCCGTCGACCACGTACAGGCCCCGGTAGCCCTTGGCCCGGCCGTAGGCGTCCGTGGCCTCGCCGAGGACGCAGCCGCCCAGCGGGTGGTACGTGAAGTCGTCGGCGAAGGGCCGGTTGCCGCCGAAGAGGTCGTAGCGGTAGATCGTGACGTTCCTGCGGTTGATGCGGTCGAAGAGGTTGCGGGCGGCGTCGACGGACGGGGTGTTCTGGTCCCGGGTCCACTGGAGCCGCGCCGAGTCGGTCGCGGCGTCGTAGGTGAAGTGGCCGCGCTCCGGGTTCTTGGTGATGGCCAGGTACATCGAGATCCAGTGCTCGATGCCCATCGGGAGCGGGGCGATCTCCGCGAAGACGGGGTTGGCCGCGTTGTCCCAGTCGTCGATGCCCATCGCCGGCATGGTGGCCTGGTTCGCTCCGACCGTGTCCCAGAGGTGGTTGGCGCGGGCGGTCATGACGTTGCCGTTGTGGCCCCAGCCGAGGCCGACCTTCTCGCTGAGGCCGGGCAGGGTGCCCTTCTCGCGGGCGCGCAGCAGGATCTCGGTGGTGCCGAGGCTTCCGGCGCCGAGGAACAGCTGCCTGCAGCCCAGTTCCCGGAGCCGGGTGATCTTTCCGGTGACGTCGCTGGTCAGCACGGTGAGGACGTACCCGCCGGCCGGGTCGGCGCTGACGCCGACCACCCTCTGCATCGTCTCGATGGTGACGTTGCCGGTGCCGAGGGCGGCGGCCAGATAGGTCTTGTCGACGCTCTTCTTGCCGTGGTTGTTGCCGTAGATGACCTCGCCGGCGAGGGCGGACTTCGTGGCGGTGCCGGCGGCCTCGCGCTTCATGTACTCGAAGTCGTAGACGTTGGGCACGAAGGTGGTCTTCAGGCCGGTGTTCTGGGCGTGCTTGCGCGAGACGCGGGCGAAGCGGTACCACTCCGTGGACTCGAACCAGGCCGGGTCGATGTCGTTGACGCCGAGCATGGCGCGGGCGCGCGGGTAGTAGGTCCCGTACATCTCGTCCGCGTCGACGCCGGGCAGCACCTCGGTGAAGTACGAGCGCTTCGGGGTGGGCGACATGCCGCCGTTGACCAGGGAGCCGCCGCCGACGCCGCGGCCGACGTAGACCGACATGTCCCCGTAGTTCACGCGGTCCAGGACACCGGGGTACGGGCTGATGTCCCGGTTGACGACGTCGAGCCAGAGGAACTGCGCGAGCGGGGCCTCGGTGCGGGTGCGGAACCACATGGAGCGCTGGTCGGGCGCGGAGGTGGAGGGGAAGACCTTGCCGTCGGACCCGGGGGTGTCCCACAGCCGCCCCATTTCGAGGACGACGGTACGCACCCCGGCCTGCCCGAGGCGCAGCGCGGCGACGGCGGATCCGTATCCGGAGCCGACGACGATGGCGGGGGCGTACTGTGCGGCGGCGGGTTCGACGGCGGCCGCGGAGGAGAGCCCGATGCGGGTGAATCCGAGAGCGGCGGCCGTCTGCAGTGCGGCGAGGCCGAATTGACGGCGCGTCAGCTTGGGTGTCATGGGCGCATGATGAGCGGATCGGGCCGAACCGGCCATAACCCGTGCTGCCACGCATGTGAGTGACAGTCGGACATGGCGCGAATGCGCCGGGCACCGCCGCCGGCCCGCGCGGCGGCTACAGCAGCTCGCGCAGGCGGTCGGCGAGCAGGTCCCAGCGCCACTTCTCCTCGACCCAGGCCCGCCCGCGCTCGCCCATCCGGCGCCGCAGCTCCGCGTCCTGGAGGAGGGCGACGATCCGCTCGGCGGCCTCCTCGGGGTCACCGCCCCGGACCACCCAGCCGGTCTCCCCGTCGAGCACCGCGTCCGGCGCCCCGCCCGAGTCGCCCGCGACCACCGGCAGGCCCGTCGCCGAGGCCTCCAGGTACACGATCCCGAGCCCCTCCACGTCCAGCCCGCCCCGCCGGGTCCGGCAGGGCATCGCGAAGACGTCCCCGGCGCCGTAGTGGGCCGGCAGCTCCGCCCAGGGGACGGCCCCGGTGAAGACCACGGAGTCCGCGACCCCGGTACGCGCGGCCAGCGCGCGCAGGTCCGCCTCGTACGGGCCTCCGCCCACGACCAGCAGCACCGCGTCCGGGACGGCCGCCAGGATCCGCGGCATCCCCTCGATCAGCGTGTCCTGCCCCTTGCGCGGGACCAGCCGCGAGACGCACACGACCACCGGCCGGTCGCTCAGTCCGAGGCGGGCCCGGACCTCGGCGCCGCCCGATCCGGGGTGGAAGGTCTTCTCGTCCACGCCCGGCGGGAGCTGGACCATCCGGTCGGCGGCCCGCTGCGTGAGCGCCGAGGCGATGCGCGAGCGCGTGTACTCCCCCAGGTAGGTCAGGGTGTCCGTGCCCTCGCCGATCCGCCGCAGCAGCTGCCGCGCGGCCGGGAGCTGCGCCCAGCCCGCCTCGTGCCCGTGGGTGGTGGCCACCAGCCGCCGCGCGCCCGCCCGGCGCAGTGCCGGGCCCATCAGGCCCAGCGGGGCCGCCGCCCCGAACCACACCGACTCGCAGCCGTGTTCGCGCAGCAGGGAGACCGCCCGGCGGGTCACCCGGGGCGTCGGCAGCAGCATGGTGGTGCGGTCGCGGACCACGGTGAAGGGCTGTTCGGCGTCGAAGGCGGCGGTGGCCTCGCGGCCCTCGGCCCCGTGCTTCCAGGTGGAGGCGTAGACGACGACCCGCTCGGGGTCGAGGCGCAGCGCCATGTTGTGCAGGAAGGCCTGGATGCCGCCCGGGCGCGGCGGGAAGTCGTTGGTCACGATCAGCGTCTTGTGCATCGCTGCCAACGTACCGGACGACGTCAGCCGAGCTCGTGCCGCAGGGCCTCCTGCCAGGCCCGCGTCAGTCCGGGCAGGTCCGTTCCCAATGCCCCGCCCAGGGCGGTGGGCAGGGGTTCGCGGCCCGCGTCCCCGTAGAGCCGTACGAGCGCCGCCTCGCCCCACCGCTCGGCGACGAGCCGGCAGGCGAGCCAGGCGCCCTCGTAGGCCCGCGCCATGGCCTGCGCGTCCCCGCCGAAGGCGAACGCGGCGTCGGAGGGGAGCGCGGGCGGCAGCTCGCCGGCCCGTACGGCCCGGCCCAGCGCGGGCGCCGCCTCGGCCGGGGTGGCGGGGGTGCCCCGGTAGGCGACCCAGTCGGCGAAGCCCTCGGAGAGCCACTGCGGGGTCGAGGCGGAGGTGGCGGAGCGGGTCGCGACGTGGGTGACCTCGTGGGTCAGGACCACGCTCCGGCCGGCCGCGCTGAGCTCCGCGTACCCGGAGGGGTTGATCACGACCCGGTCGGCGGGGGCCGGCGCGGCGCCCACCCGGCCGGTGGTGACGGCGCCCATGCCCCGGTACGCGTCGGCCGGCCGGCCCAGCAGCGCGGCCATCGCGTCCAGGGAGGCGGGGACCAGCACCACGGCCCGCCGTGCCCAGTCGCGCGGCCAGGCCGCGCTCACAGCGGGCACCGCCCGGTCGGCCTCCCCGGCGATCCCGGTCAGCGTCGCCGGGTCCTGGCCCACGCCGAGCACCAGGGAGTGCTCGCCCCGGACCACCGTCACCGGGCCCTGGTCCCACAGCTGGGGAGGGGCTCCGGGGGCGGGCCGGTCGGCGGTGACCCGCCAGGCGGCGCCCTCCCGCGTCAGCTCCACCTCGCGGGCCGACCCGGCGGGGGCGGCGTCGTAGCCGGTGAGCCGGTAGCGCAGCTCGGCCCGTACCAGGGCCCGTGCGCCGTCCGGCCGGACGGAGGTGACCTCGTAGGACCAGCCCTCCAGCGGGATCCCGGCGAGCCGCTCGGGCGGCCGGCGCGACCAGGCGGCCACGGCCTCCCGGATCCCGGCCTCCGCCGTGGTCCCGGCCGCCGCGGGGGTGCGGGCCGCCGGCCGCGCGCACCCGGCCACCGGCAGGCAGAGCAGCGGGCACAGCAGGAGCGGCAGCGCGCGCGGCAGCACGCGCGGGGATCGGCGGACCGGAATCATCAGCCGATCGTACGCACGGTCCGCCTCAGGGGCGGGTCACCGAGGACACCGGCATCATCCCGACGGGGTCGTAGCGCACCCGCGCACCCGGATAGGGGGCGTGCACCACCTGGCCGTTGCCGACGTACATGGCGACGTGGCTGGCGTCGGAGCGGTAGGTCACCAGGTCCCCGGGCCGGGCCTGCGAGAGCGGCACCCGCCGGCCCGCGTACCGCTGCGCCTGCGAGGTCCGGGGCAGCGAGACGCCCGCCTGGCGGTACGACCACACCATCAGCCCGGAGCAGTCGAAGCCGGAGGGGCCGGTGGAGCCCCACACGTAGGGCTTGCCGACGGCCGCGCGGGCCGCCATCACGGCGGTCATCGCCCGGCCGGAGGGCCGGCCGCCGCCGTCGTCGAAGGACAGGTCCGGCAGCACGTCGGCGCGGCCGCCCGAGCGCGAGGCCCGCTCGTAGTCGGCCCGCTCCGCCGAGGGCATCGCGTTGAGCAGCTGCCGGGCGGCGGCGAGCTTGGCCGTGACGGAGCGCTTCTGGGCGGCCACCTCGGTGCGCAGGGCCTCCAGTTCGGCGAGCTTGCGGGAGGCCTCCTGGCGCTGCTGGCCGATCCGGCGCTGTTCCTCGCGCAGTTCGCCGAGCCGGCGGGCCTGGCGGCCGCTCAACCGGTTGAGGACGGCGGACTTGTCGAGGTAGTCCCCGGGGTCGTCGGACAGCATCAGCTCGACGGTGGGGTCGAGGCCGCCGGAGCGGTACTGGGCTCCGGCGAAGGCGCCGAGGACCCCGCGCATGGTGTTGATGCGGTCCTGGCCGCGGGCCACCGCGTCCTGGGCCCGGCTGATCTCGGCGCGCAGCGCGTCGGCCTTCTCACCGGCCGAGTTGAACTTCTCGGTGGCCTGCTCGGCCTCCTCGAAGAGCCGGTCGACCTGGGCGCGGGAACCGGTGGAGGGGTCGTGCGGGAGCCCGGGGGCCGCCTGCGCGGACGCGCCCGCCAGGGCCACCGCGGCGGTGGCCGCCGCGGCGGCGAAGACGGTGACTTTGGTGCTCCGGTCCAGGCCGCTGAGCCCGGTCCGGCGATGGGACGCCACGTGGAACCGCTCCCTTGCGCTGCGCGGGGCCGGGTCCGCCCCCCGTGGACGGCCGAGTGCCGGGCTCCGCGCTGGCAGACAGTAGCGGCGCCACCACACGCCGACCAACGACCTCCGGCGGGCACGCACGGTGACGCCCCACCGGAGACGCAGGTCACCGATGGGGCGTGAGGTCAGGGCGGGTCCGCGTAATTCGCCCGGATGGGCGGTGTACGGCGCGTCTCCCCGGAGCCGGGGAGGACGGGATCAGCCGACGCGGACGCCGAACTGGAAGGGCATGTTCTTCATGGCCTCGTACCGGACGCCGCTCCTGGGGTTGGCGGCGTGGAAGACCTGGCCGTTGCCCGCGTAGAGGCCGACGTGGTGCAGGTCGTCGTAGAAGAAGACCAGGTCTCCGGGCTGGAGTTCGCTCATGCCGATGCGCGTGCCGTCGTTGATCTGGGTGAAGGTGGTGCGGCTGATCTGGACGCCGGCCTGCCCGTAGGCCCACTGCGCCAGGCTGGAGCAGTCCCAGTACGCCATGCCGGTGGAGCCCAGGTTGTAGCCCTTGCCCTCCTGGGTCACCGCTGCGGCGAGGGCGGCCGCGGCCCGCCCGGAACCCTTCACCGCACCGGGCTTGGCGCCCCCTCCGGCGGCCTTGGCGGCGTCCTCGCCCGCCTTGGCCTCCTCGTTCTTCAGCTGGCCGCGTTCCTCGGCGGTGAGCGAGTTGAGCTGGGCCTGGGCGGCGGCGAGCTTCTCCTGGGCGGTCTTCTTCTTCTCGGCCAGTTCCTTGCGGACGGCGTCGAGGTCGGCGAGCTTGCCGGAGGCCTCCTGGCGCTGCTGCGCGAGGATGCGCTGCTTGGCCTGGATCTTCGATATCGCCTCGACCTGCTTGCCGCTCAGCTGCTGGAGCGTGGAGGCCTTGTCGAGGTAGGTCTCCGGGTCGCCGGACAGCAGCAGCTCCACGGACTGGTCGAGGCCGCCGCCGCGGTACTGGGCGGTCGCCATCGAACCGAGGACGTTGCGCAGGCCGTTGAGCTCGTCCTGACCGCGTGCGACCTGGTCCTGGAGCTGGGCGATCTCCTTCTCCAGCTTGTCCTGGCGGTCCTTGGCCGCGTTGGCGTTCTCGCCCGCCTGCTCGGACTCCTCGTAGAGGGCGTCGACCTTGGCCTTGACCTCGTCCTTGTTCGGCTTGTCCGGGGCGGCCGTGGCCGACTGGGAGGAGAGGGCGACGGCCGCGGTGGCCAGTGCCGTGAGGACGCTCACGCGGGTGCGGGTCGGCGGCTTCGGTCGACGGTGGGACGCCACGAACGTGAGCTCCTTCGGACTGGAGCCACCGAAGAGGGTCGCACTCGGCAGCGCACCTCCGCCCGCACCCCGAATGGATGAACGACCGCACGAAGGTTTGAACAGACCCTAGTGACCCGCCCGTGATGAGTTCAAATCCCCGTACGAAAAATTCCGCTTCCCGACCGGCTTCTTTACCGTCGGCGCACGCTGCGTACCGGCGAGTTGACGGTGCGTCCCCCGCACGCACCGCCAATTCCGGCATTGCACCCAGCGGTTACGAAAGGAACCAAGGGGGCATCGACTACGAAACCCTCGACAGCCGCTTCAGCAGCAGCGCCGAGGTCACCGGCCGGGCCCCCGCCTTCGCGACGCCGTCGGCCACCTCGCGGTCCGTGGAGACCACGACCACCGGCCGGCCGGGCGGCTCGGCCCGCACCAGCTGGCGGATCAGCTCGTCGGCCGTCACCCCGGCCTTGGAGAACAGCACCCGCACCCCGCGCGGCGGCGCGAGCAGCACCGGGGCCGCCAGCTCCGCCCCGTCGAAGACGCAGGTCATCTCGGCGCCCGTCTGCGCGGCCAGCATCGACAGCCCGCCCAGCAGCCGCAGCCGCTGCTTCTCCAGGGGCATCGTCGGATAGCCGGTCTTGGTCACGTTGTAGCCGTCGACCACCAGATGCGCCTGGGGCAGCGCCAACAGCTGGTCCAGCAGCGCCGGATCGGTCTCCGACAGGGCCCGCGCCGCGATGTCCTTCGGGGTCATCCGGCCCGGCTCGACCGCGTCCACGGTGTCGGCCGGACGCGTCGAGACCGGCGGCAGCGCCAGCTCGCGGCGCAGGCCCGCCGCCGCGTCCAGCACGGTGTCCAGCAGCAGCCGCAGCCGCATGTCCTCGATGCTGCGCCCCTCGCGGGTGGCCCGCCGCGAGGTCTCCAGCGAGGACTCCACCTCCGCGAGCCGGGACTTCAGGCGCCGGGACTCGCTCTCGGCGGCGGCCACCTGCACGGCCGCCTCGGCACGGATCCCGTCGACCTCGGCGGTCACCTTGCGCAGGGCCGCCTCGCCCCTCTTCACATCGCTCAGGGCACTGCGCAGCTTGCGCTGAAGCGATTCCGCTTCCTTGCGCGCGGAGTCCAGTTCGGCCCTCACCTGGTCGCCCCCGGCGCGCTGGTGCTCCCGCGCCTGGGCCAGCTCCGCGCGCAGCCGCTCCAGCTCCCGGCGGGTCTCGTCATCGACCCGCTCGGCGTCGGCGCGCTGGGCCTCCTCGCCCGCGGCGGCCACCAGCTTGACCCAGCCGGCCGGACGCAGCACGTACGCCGCGGCCGCCACGTCCAGCGGATCCGCGGCCGCGGGCGGGGCCCCGCCGTCCAGCGCCCCGGCCAGCTCCGGCTGCGCCTCGCGCAGCTTCTCCGCGACCCGGCTGCGGAAGACCCCGTCCGTCTCCACCGCGGCGGCCATGGCGTTGCCCGCGAACTTGGCGCGGCGGGTCGGGGTGAACCGGGCGTACTGCCGCAGCTGCGCCGGGAGGTCCGCGACCGTCAGTCCGCCGAAGGCGTCCGAGACGAGCGCGACGACCCGGCGCCGCACGCCCTCCGGCAGCGGGCGGTCGAGCACCTCGGCGGCGTCGCCGGCCACGTCGGCCGTCTCAGCGCCGCTTGCTGGCTCCACAATCCGTCACCCCTACCGTGATCTACTGTGGGCCCGGCTCCCTCAGGAGTCCGCGCCCGGCCTGTCCACGAGCTCGATCTGGTCCACCGCGTTGCACCAGCGACAGCGGACCGAGTCGATGGTCTCACTGACCACCTCGCGCTCCTCGACCTTGGGCTCCCCGGCGAGGTCCAGGTGGACGTACTCCACGACCTTCGACGAACGGGTGACGTCGAACCGCGTGAGGTTGCCGCACAACGTGCAGCGCCACCGGGTGGTGTCGGTCGGCTGGGGAACCGTCATCAGGTCGCTCTCTCCTTCGTAACTCATTCAATTAAAGCCTTCCGCGGCAGTGCACGGACCGCGCACGTAACCCTACGGCCTGGCACCGCCCTCGGGCGGGTCCGTCTGCGTCATGCTCTCTCGCATGATCGTAAAGTGGCTGACGGTACGCGAGGCCGCCCGGGGCCCGGTGGTCACGTACGCACTGATCGCCGGCTGCTGCCTGGCCTTCCTGCTCGGCCCCGCCTCCGGCCTGAATCCGGCCTACGGCACCGGCGACCGGCTGCTCGCCACGGGGACGGCGTACTTCCGGCACTGGGGGGTGGTCCCCGACGAACTCTTCTCGGGGGCCGCTCGCCCGCTCCTCACCCCGCTGACCGCGCTGTTCGTCCACGGCAGCTGGCTCCACCTGCTCGGGAACATGCTCTTCCTGCACGTCTTCGGCGCGATGACGCAGGAGCGGATGGGCCGGGCGCCCTTCCTCGTCTTCTACGTCTGCACGGGGTACCTGGCGCTGGCGGCGTACGCGGCGGCCAACGCCTCCTCGGACCAGACCCTGGTCGGCGCCTCCGGCGCGATCTCGGCGGTCCTGGGGGCCTTCCTCTGCCTCTTCCCGAGGGCCCGGGTGACGAGCCTGTTCCCGTTCCTGCTCTTCCTGCCCCTGCGCTTCCCGGCCTGGATCGTGCTGATGTTCTGGTTCGTCCTCCAGTGGCTGGCCGCGCAACGCGCGGAGAGCGGGCCGGGGGTGGCCTACCTGGCGCACGTGGTGGGCTTCTCCGTGGGCTTCCTCTACGCATGGGCGCGTTATCGCCGTACCGGCAAGAGGCGCCCCGTCCTGGCGGAATGGCCGATCGCCCGGACGCGGCGCGGGCGCGCACCGGTCGACGGCGGGGGCGCAGGGGACGACGGCACGGGCTTTGGTGACCCTACGGATCACGTCTTAAAGTGAGGCGACCAGTGACGGCCCACCTAGGGAGACAGCCAGCCATGATCACCGCGATCGTGCTCATCAAGACCAGCGTGGACCGCATCCCCGAGATCGCCGAGTCCATCGCCGCGCTGGACAGCGTCAGCGAGGTCTACTCCGTCACCGGTACGTACGACCTGATCGCGCTGGTCCGCGTCGCCCGCCACGAGAACCTGGCCGACATCATCCCGGGCCGCATCAGCAAGATCCCGGGCGTCGAGGCGACCGACACGCACGTGGCGTTCCGCACGTACTCCCAGCACGACCTGGAAGCGGCGTTCGCGATCGGCCTCGACGCGTAGCGCCGGGCCGGCGGGGCCGCCGGGGCACGGGTCCCGCGCCCCGGTACCGGCCCCCTCAGGCTCCGCCGAGCCCCGGCATGCTTTCGCCCGGCCGGGCCGGGCAGCTCTCGGCCGGGCAGCAGACGTACCCGCGCAGCCGGTCCGCGAGACCGCGAGCGTCTCCGCCACGTCCCCCGGCCGACGGTGGACGTACTCCGCGCCCCACTCGTCCTCGCAGAGCACGTTCGCCGGGGCGATCAGCCGGCGCGGGCAGCCGGCAGCGGATCCCGGCGGGGCACGCTCCCCGGCGTTTCAGACGGCCGGAACGCAGCGGCCCTCTTCGGTGCGGTACTGCCACTTGGCGCCGTCCGCGACCAGTTCCCCGACGGCCCGGACGAACCGCTCGACGTGCTCGTCGGGGGTGCCCGCGCCGAAGGAGACCCGGATCGCGTTGAGCGAGCGCTCCCCCGGCGCGGCCTCCGGGGCGCCGCACTCGCCCGGCTCCTGCGGCTCGCTGCCGAGGAGGGTGCGGACCAGCGGGTGGGCGCAGAAGAGGCCGTCGCGCACGCCGATCCCGTACTCGGCGGACAGCGCGGCCGCGAAGTGCGAGCTGTTCCAGCCGTCCACCACGAAGGAGATGACGCCGACGCGCGGGGCGTCGTCCCCGAAGAGGGAGAGCACGCGCACGGCGGGGACGTCGGCGAGGCCCTCGCGGACCTTGGCGATGAGGTGGTTCTCGCGGGCGACCAGGTTCTCGAAACCCGCGTCCTTCAGGGCGCGGCAGGCCGAGGCGATGGAGTAGACGCCGATGACGTTCGGGGAGCCGGCCTCGTGGCGGGCGGCGGTGGTGTGCCACTCGACGTCGACGCCGCCGTCCTCGCGGCGGGCCACCTTGCGGGAGGCACCGCCGCCGGCCAGGTACGGCCGGGCCTCCTGGAGCCAGTCGGCGCGGCCTGCGAGGACGCCCGAGCCGAAGGGGGCGTAGAGCTTGTGGCCGGAGAAGGCGACCCAGTCCACGTCCAGCTCCCGGACGGACACGGGGTGGTGCGGTGCCAGCTGGGCGGCGTCCAGGACGATCCGCGCACCGTGGGCGTGCGCGGCGGCGGCCAGCTCCTTGACCGGCCACAGCTCGCCGGTGACGTTGGAGGCACCGGTGACGCACACCAGGGCGGGGCCGTAGGGCTCGCGGTCGGCCAGTGCCCGCTCCAGGGTGGCGACGGCCTCGGCCGGGGTGCGCGGGGCGTTGAGGTAGGTCACCTGCGCGTCGCCCCAGGGCAGCAGCGAGGCGTGGTGCTCGGTCTCGAAGACGAAGACCTGGCAGTCGGCCGGCAGGACGGCGGCCAGCAGGTTCAGCGAATCGGTGGTCGACCGGGTGAAGACCACCTGGTCGCCGGGGCGGCAGTCCAGGAACTCCGCGACGGTGACGCGGCTCTGCTCGAACAGGTCGGTGGAGAGCTGCGAGAGGTACCCGGCCCCGCGGTGGACGCTGCCGTAGTACGGGGCGTACGCGGCCACGTCGTCCCAGACCCGCTGGAGGGCGGGGGCGCTGGCCGCGTAGTCGAGGGCGGCGTAGGTGACCTCGCCGCCGGTGACGAGCGGGACGGTCACGTCGCGGCCGAGCACGGGCAGCGGCTGGGCACAGGCGGGGTCGACGGCGACATCGGTGGCGGTGGCGGCGGCGGAGTTCAGGAATGCGGACATGGCGGTGTCTCCCGGCAGGCAGGGCTGAATGGCTTCGGTGTGCCCGTACGCGGGTACGGCGGGACGCGACGGCGCCGGCCGGCCACAGGGGTACGGGAAGGACCTCGGAATGACGTGGGGGTACGCGTCGGCGACCCTGATCCGAGGGGTGAAGAAGGGGCGGAGTCGCCCTATCGCATTCGCTTGCTCACGGAAAAAGCTCCTCGAAGACCCAGGACCCCTGGTATCGAGGGATCCGCGCTTGCCGTAGACCTGGCTGCCTACGGCCTGGTCATCACCCGGGGCACCCCGCCACGGAAGGAGGGTTGCCGGACAGCAAGCCGGGGCCTAAACGCTGTCACTCGTGACCTGGTCAGCATCCTGCCACAAGATCCTCCACGCGCAAGACCCCGGTCCACGATGTGGACCGGGGTCTCCTTGCGAACGCCGCGCTCGCGCCGCGCCGCAGCGCCTAGGCGTTGCTGGCGGCGGCCCAGCGTTCCAGGGCCGCCCGGGCCGCGCCCGAGTCGATCGACTCGGCCGCCCGCGCGACGCCGGCCGACAGCTGCTCCTCCAGGGACCCGCTGCCCGGGTCCAGCGCCACCAGGGCCGCCGCCGAGTTCAGCAGGACGGCCTCGCGCACGGGGCCCCGCTCTCCGGCCAGCAGCCGGCGGGCGACGTCCGCGTTGTAGGAGGCGTCCTCGCCGCGGAGCGCGGAGACGTCCACGATCGGGATCCCGATGTCACGCGGGTCGAACGTCTGCTCGGTGACCGCGCCGTCACGGACCCACCACACCCGGGAGGTGGCCGTCGTGGTGAGCTCGTCCATGCCGTCGTCGCCCCGGAAGACCAGCGCCGAGGAGCCGCGCTCCGCGAGCACCCCGGCCACGATGGGGGCGACCCGGGCGTCGGCCACGCCCGTGGCCTGTGCGCGGACCTTCGCCGGGTTGGTCAGCGGGCCGAGGAAGTTGAAGGTGGTCCGGATGCCCAGCTCCTTGCGGGCCGCCGCCACGTGCCGCAGCGCGGGGTGGAACTTCACCGCGAAGCAGAAGGTGATGCCGGCCTCCTCGGCGACCTCCACGACCCGGGCCGGGGTGAGGTTGAGGTTGACGCCGAGCTTCTCCAGCACGTCCGAGGAGCCGCTCGCGGAGGACGCGGCCCGGTTGCCGTGCTTGACCACCTTCGCGCCGGTGCCGGCCACCACGAGCGCCGACATCGTGGAGATGTTGACGGTCTTGGTCCCGTCCCCGCCGGTGCCGACGATGTCCACCGTCCGGCCCGGTACCTCGATCAGATTGGCGTGATCGTACATGGCACGCACCATGCCGTTGATCTCCGCCACCGTCTCCCCCTTGGCCCGGAGCGCCACCATGAAACCGGCGATCTGCGCGTCCGTGGCCTCGCCCCGCATGATCCGGTCCATCGCCCAGGCGGTGTCGTCCGTGGTGAGGTCCCGGCCGGTCAGGAGGGCGTCGAGGAGGCCCGGCCAGCCACGGGCCGCCACGCTGTCGCCGCCTGCCGGGGTCGCAACGTTCATGGTCCGCTCCTGCTGCTCGGAAAAGTTCCACGTCGAATGGGAAGGATCTCAGCCTATCCAGCCCGGGAGACGGCGAAGAGCCCCGTCCAGTCACTGGACGGGGCTCTCACCGTGGCGACACCAGGATTGGCCGAAACCGATCCCTCAAGCTGTCATACCGGAGATCAGTGGTGGCCGTGGCCGCTCTGGATCTCCTTGTACTCCTCCACCGTGGGCTTCGGAATGTGGGTGTTCTCCCCGTAGAAGCCCTTGCTGAGCTTCGCGCGGAGCTTCTCGCCCGCCTTCACCTTGCGCTCGACGCCGTTCTCGTCGACCGTCGGGCCGACCTCGATCGGCTCGTACTGCGTGTGCGAGGTGAGGGTGTGCAGCTTGCCCTGCGAGAGCGGCTCGTGGACCTCGACGAACTCACCGTGCGGCAGGCGCTTGATGATGCCGGTCTCGCGACCGTGCAGCACCTTGTCGTGGTCCCGGCGCTGGAGGCCGAGGCAGATCCGCTTGGTGATCACGAAGGCGATGACCGGGCCCACGAAGAAGCCGATCCGCGCGAACCACGTGATCGAGTTGATCGACAGGTGGAAGTACTGCGCGAACATGTCGTTGCCACCGGCGATCAGCAGGATCACGTACCAGGTGAGCCAGGCGACACCGAACGCCGTACGGGTCGGGACGTTGCGCGGGCGGTCCAGGATGTGGTGCTCGCCCTTGTCCTTGGTGACCCAGGCCTCGATGAACGGGTACACCGCGATCGCGGCGAGGACCAGCGGGAAGATCACCAGCGGGATGAACACGCCCAGGACCAGCGTGTGGCCCCAGAGGTTGATCTCCCAGCCCGGCATGGCACGGATGAGGCCCTCGGAGAAGCCCATGTACCAGTCGGGCTGCGCACCGGTGGACACGTGGTCCGGGCGGTACGGGCCGAGCGCCCAGATCGGGTTGATCGACGCGAGCGCCGCGATGGCCGCGATGACACCGAAGACCAGGAAGAAGAAGCCTCCGGCCTTGGCCATGTAGACCGGCAGCAGCGGCATGCCGACGACGTTGTTGTTCGTCTTGCCGGGACCCGCGAACTGGGTGTGCTTGTGGTAGAAGACCAGGATCAGGTGGGCCACCAGCAGGCCCATCATGATGCCGGGCAGCAGCAGGATGTGGATCGAGTAGAACCGTGCGACGAAGTCGCCGCCGGGGAACTCGCCGCCGAAGAGGAAGAACGACAGGTACGTGCCGACGACCGGCACGGACAGGATCGCGCCCTCCATGAAGCGGACACCGGTGCCGGAGAGCAGGTCGTCCGGCAGGGAGTAACCGGTGAAACCGGTGAACATGCCGAGGACCAGCAGCAGGAAGCCGAAGACCCAGTTGACCTCGCGCGGCTTGCGGAAGGCACCCGTGAAGAACACGCGCATCATGTGCACGAGCATGGCCGCGACGAAGATCAGCGCCGCCCAGTGGTGGATCTGCCGGATGAGCAGACCGCCGCGGACCTCGAAGCTGATGTTCAGGGTCGAGGCGAAGGCCTCGGACATCTGGACACCCTGCATCGGCACGTACGAGCCGTGGTACACGACCTCGTTCATGCTCGGGTGGAAGAACAGCGTCAGGTACACACCCGTGAGGATGATGATGATGAAGCTGTAGAGGCAGATCTCACCCAGCATGAAGGACCAGTGGTCCGGGAAGATCTTGCGCATGTTGGACTTGGCCAGGCTGTAGATGCCCAGGCGGCCGTCCGCCCAGTCCGCTACGCGCTCGCCGGCCGGCGCTTTGCGCGCCGTGTTGGATTCGGTGGCAGTGCTCATCCGCGCTCCCAGAAAGCAGGACCGACGGGCTCTTCGAAGTCGCCGTGCGCTTCGAGGAAGCCTTCGTCATTGACGCCGATCCGCAGCTGCGGAAGCGCGTGACCGGCCGGGCCGAAGATGACTCGGGCGCCGTCGGAGAGGTCGAAGGTGGACTGGTGGCACGGGCAGAGCACGTGATGCGTCTGCTGCTCGTACAGGCTGATCGGGCAGCCGACGTGGGTGCAGATCTTGGAGTAGGCCACGATGCCCTCGTGGGACCACTCCAGCTCCTGCTTGTCCTTGATGTCCTCCGGCTTGATGCGGACGATCATCAGGGCGGCCTTGGCGATCTGCGTCTGGAAGTCGTGCTGCTCCTCCTCCAGGCCTTCCGGCCGGGCGAAGGTCAGCGAACCGACGAGCACGTCCTCGGGACGCAGCGGCTCGTTCGTGTTGTCGTTGATCAGCAGCTTGCCCTTGGCCCACACGGTCTTGCGCAGCTTGACCTCGGGCAGCGGGCCCAGGTCGCGCAGCAGCATGACGCCGGCGAGCGGCACCATGGCCATCGCGCCGATCAGGGTGTTGCGGATCAGCGGGCGGCGGGCGATGCCGGACTCGTTCGCACCGTCGGCGAAGTCCTGGAGGACCTTCGCCTTGACCTCGGCCGGGGCCGCGATCTCGTGGCGGTCGTCGGCGACCTCGACATCGGACATCAGGGTGCGGGCCCAGTGGACCGCGCCCGCGCCGATGCAGAAGAGGGCCGTGCCCAGGGTCAGACCGAGCGCGAAGTTCAGCGCGCTCACCTTCCCGATCGGGAAGATGAAGACGATCTTGTCGACCGGGAGGGTCACGTACGCGGCGATGAAGCCGATCGTGGCCAGCATCGACAGCGTGAACAGCATCGCGACCGTGCGCTCGGACCGCTTGGCGGCCCGCTCGTCGATGTCCTGGATGCGCGGCTTGTGGACCGGAAGGCCCGGGTCGGCGAACGGATCGTCCGCGACCGCTACGCCACCGTGGTGCGCGTCGCCCTGCTCGCTCGGCAGGTGCTTCTCTTCGGGAATGTCTTGGCTACTCATGACTTCTTGGCCTTAGCGGTGTGGGCCGCGACCCAGACGGCGACAGCGATCAGCGCACCCAGACCGAAGATCCAGCCGAACAGACCCTCGGAGACGGGGCCGAGGCCGCCGAGCTTGAGGCCACCGGGGCTGGTCGACTTCTCGCCGTTGACGTTCTGGAGGTACGCGATGATGTCCTTCTTCTGCTTCTCCGGCATGGTGTTGTCGGGGAAGGAGGGCATGTTCTGCGGGCCGGTGAGCATGGCCTCGTAGATGTGCTTCGGCTCGACGCCGTCCAGGTTCGGGGCGTACTTGCCGAGCGTCAGGGCGCCGCCCTCGCCGGTGAAGTTGTGGCACTGCGCGCAGTTGTTGCGGAAGAGCACACCACCGTTGGCGATGTCGGCACCGGCCGGGTCGTACTGCTTCTCGGTGGGCGCGATCGGGCCGGCACCGAGCGACGCGACGTACGCGGCGAGCTGGTCGATCTGGGCCTGGGAGTAGATGGCCGGCTTCCTCGGCACCTGGGCGCCGGGCTGCTGGGCGGGCATGCGGCCCGTGCTCACCTGGAAGTCGACGGCCGCGGAGCCGACGCCGACCAGGCTGGGGCCGTCAGTGGAACCCTGACCGCCGGTTCCGTGGCAGCTTGCGCAGCCCACGGCGTAGAGCTTCTGGCCCTCCTCGATGGCGAGGGACTGGGCGGTTTCATCGGCCTGCGCCTTGCCCGCGGGCGCGAAGGCGGCGTACAGCCCCCCCGTGACCGCCAGCGCGAAGAGTAGAACGACGACCGCCGCCAGCGGATGGCGTCGTCGTGCGGAGAGCTTTTTCACGGATTACCCCGGTGTCAGGATCTTCTGCGTCGGTGTTTCTGGATGGAGTGCCGGGGCGGTGCCCGGCGACGTGTTCGCTACTTGATCAGGTAGATCGTGGCGAAGAGGCCGATCCAGACGACATCGACGAAGTGCCAGTAGTAGGACACGACGATGGCCGACGTGGCCTGTTCGTGGGTGAACCTCTTGGCCGCGTACGTCCGGCCGAGGACCAGCAGGAAGGCGATGAGACCGCCCGTCACGTGCAGACCGTGGAAGCCGGTGGTCAGGTAGAAGACCGAGCCGTACGGGCCTGACGAGAGAGACAAGCCCTCGTGCTTGACCAGCTCGGTGTACTCGAACACCTGGCCGCCAATGAAGATCGCACCCATGACGAACGTGATGATGAACCACGTCCGGAGCTTCTTCACGTCACCGCGCTCGGCGGCGAATACGCCGAGCTGGCAGGTGAGCGAGGAGAGCACCAGGATCGTTGTGTTCGTCGCCGAGAAGGGCAGATTCAAGGCCGAGGCCTGTTCTGTCCAGTACTCGGCGCCTGTCACGGATCGCAGGGTGAAGTACATCGCGAAGAGGGCCGCGAAGAACATCAGCTCGGAACTCAACCAGATGATGGTTCCGACGCTGACGAGGTTCGGCCGGTTGACCGTCGGGTGCGCGTGCCCGGTATCTACTGTCGTTGCTGTCGCCACGACCGACATTATGTCGGTCGCTTATCCCGCCCTCACCCCGGGGGGTGCCGTTCGGAGTGTCAGGGGCGTGTGCAAGGCCCGAACGGCCCATCAGATCCCCCTCCCGGCGTCTTGCGCGGGGCTGTCGGAACCGATGTTGACGGCCGGTCGGACGGAGTAGCATCCCGCGCAACATCAACGTGATTCACGTGACACGTGGAGGAACGAAATGCGGGCGACTGCGCGGGTTCTGGTCTACAGCGACGACGCGGGCACCCGGGAGCAGGTGCGGCTGGCGGCCGGGCGCAGGCCGGCGGCCGACCTGCCGCCGGTGGAGTTCCTGGAGTGCGCGACGCTTCCGGCGGTCCTCAAGGAGCTGGACGCGGGCGGCATCGACGCCTGTGTACTGGACGGGGAGGCCGTCCCCGCCGGGGGCATGGGTGTGTGCCGGCAGATCAAGGACGAGATCTTCCGGTGTCCCCCGGTGCTGCTGCTGATGGGGCGCCCCCAGGACGCCTGGCTGGCCACCTGGAGCCGCGCGGACGCCGCCGTCACCCTTCCGGTGGACCCGGTCGAGTTCCCGGAGGCCCTGGCGGGCGTGTTGCGGACCCGGCTGAACTCCAGCGCCGCCTGAGCGGTTCTCCGGCCGGCTTCGCCTCCGGGGCCGCCCGCGTCGGCGGCCCCTTCGGCCCAGCCGGCCGTGGGGCTCAGACCTGGGGCCTGAGGCGGGCTTGGTCCATGGGGCTGCGGCCCTCCTGGGTACCCTTCAGGAGGGCGCTTCCCTCGCGCCAGTCCTTCCAGTCCATGTTCCAGTCGCCGTAGCCGTTCCCGAAGGTGTCCATGTCGTCGCCGATGCTGTTGATCACACGGACGATGTCGCCCTCGGTGATGTTCTCGTAGAACCAGGCGGCGTTGCCGGTGCTCATGCCGGTGCACCCGTGGCTGACGTTCTCGTAGCCCTGGGAGCCGACCGACCACGGCGCGGCGTGGACGTACTCGCCGCTCCACGTCACCCGGGTGGCGTAGTAGACGGGCAGGTTGTAGTACTCGCTGCCGCCGATGCCGACGGTGTCGCCGCGCATCTGGACGAAGTACTGCTTGCCCAGTACCACCTTGACCCCGTTGCGGGTGGAGAAGCCGGGCTTTCCGGTGGTCACCGGAATGGTGTTGATCACTTCTCCGTTGCGCTTGAACGTGAGGTAGTGCGAGGAGGCGTCCGTGGTGACCTCCACCCGGTCCCCGATCTCCAGCTTCAGCGGCTTGGAGGCGGCCCCGTGGAGCTCGTCGGAGATCCTGACGCCCTCCAGGTTGCTCTGCACGGAGACGGTGGAGTTGGCGGGCCAGTAGTCCTTCGGGCGGTAGTGCAGGTTCTTGTCGTCCACCCAGTACCAGGCGCCCTCGACGTTGTCCGGCGTGTCGACGACCAGGGCCCGTTCGATGATGGCGCGGGCGGCCTTGTCCTTGACCGGCTCGTTGAGTTCGGCCGTGATGGGCTGTCCGACGCCGTACTTGCCCTCGTCCGGGCCGAATTCGACCTTGAGGACCTTCTTGGCCGGGGTGGTGTCGAAAGCCAGCGTGCGCTGCCCTGGAGCGCCGCGTTCGTCCTCCGTGCTCACAGTGACCGTGTAGCGCACGCCCGCGGCCATGGGGACGGTGCTGTGCCAACGGTCGCCCTTGGCGGAGAGTTCACCCGCCAGGCGCCGTCCGTGGGTGTCCACCGCCGTCACGTCGGTGATGCGCGCGGTCGTGCCCTTGACGGTGACTTCGAGCGGCTTGTCGGGGTCGGCGGGGCGGCCGCCGGTGGCCTGGTTGAAGGCGACGTGCTCGCCCGCGTCGTACGGGCGGACAGACAGCGGGTTCTTCTCGCCGGACCCGCATGCGGTGGCGCCGGCCCCGAGGGACGCGACCAGCAGGGAGCAGCTGAGTACCGTCCAAAGACGCGGTGAGTGGTTCATGCGACCAACGCTATGAAGATATGACAATTACGGCGCGCGGGGTGACTGCAAACGAGGGGCCCGGACTCCTCCGAAAAGGTGTCCGGGCCCCTCAGGTCCTGCTGTACGGCCGCGAACTACTGGTTCGCGTTCTCACCGCGGTAGTACTCGTACACCCAGCCCCACAGACCGATCAGGATCAGCGGCGCCGAGAAGTACATCAGCCACCAGCCGAAGATGACGCCCATGAAGGCGAAGGCGCCGCCGACGGCCAGCGAGAGCGGCTGCCAGCTGTGCGGGGAGAAGAACCCCAGCTCGCCCGCCTCGTCGGCGACCTCGGCCTCCAGGTTGTCCTGGGCCATCTCGTCCACGCGCTTGGCCGTGAAGGCCAGGTAGTAGCCGATCATGGCGCTCAGGCCGAAGGCCAGCGCGAGAGCGGTGGTTCCGACCGGCTCCTTCGACCAGACGCCGTACACGACGGTCATGATCAGGATGAAGGCGGCGAGCCAGAGGAACATCTTGCCCTGGATCTTCACTTGCCGGCCTCCTTGCCACCGGTGACGGCCTTGGTGCCGGTGCTGTGGTCCTCGAGGTGGTCGAGGGCCGCGATCTCCGGGTGGTGCAGGTCGAACGCCGGGGATTCGGAACGGATCCGCGGCAGGGTGAGGAAGTTGTGCCGCGGCGGCGGGCAGGAGGTCGCCCACTCCAGCGAACGGCCGTAGCCCCACGGGTCGTCGACCTCGATCTTCTTCCCGTACTTCGCCGTCTTCCAGACGTTGTACATGAAGGGCAGCATCGACAGGCCGAGCAGGAACGAGCTGATCGTGGAGATCGTGTTCAGCGTCGTGAAGCCGTCGGCGGCGAGGTAGTCCGCGTAACGACGCGGCATGCCCTCGACACCCAGCCAGTGCTGGACCAGGAAGGTGCCGTGGAAGCCGACGAACAGCGTCCAGAAGGTGATCTTGCCGAGGCGCTCGTCCAGCATCTTGCCCGTGAACTTCGGCCACCAGAAGTGGAAGCCGGAGAACATCGCGAAGACCACGGTGCCGAAGATGACGTAGTGGAAGTGCGCGACGACGAAGTACGAGTCGGAGACGTGGAAGTCCATCGGGGGCGAGGCCAGGATGACACCGGTCAGACCACCGAACGTGAAGGTGATCAGGAAGCCGATGGCCCAGAGCATCGGGGTCTCGAAGGACAGCGAGCCCTTCCACATGGTGCCGATCCAGTTGAAGAACTTCACACCGGTCGGTACCGCGATCAGGAAGGTCATGAACGAGAAGAACGGAAGGAGCACGCCGCCGGTCACGTACATGTGGTGGGCCCACACGGTCACCGAGAGGCCGGCGATCGAGATCGTCGCCGCGATCAGACCGATGTAACCGAACATCGGCTTGCGGGAGAAGACCGGGATGACCTCGGAAATGATCCCGAAGAACGGTAGCGCGATGATGTACACCTCTGGGTGCCCGAAGAACCAGAAGAGGTGTTGCCACAGCAAGGCGCCGCCGTTGGCCGCGTCGAACACGTGCGCACCGAACTTGCGGTCGGCCTCCAGCGCGAACAGCGCGGCGGCCAGCACCGGGAAGGCGAGCAGGACCAGGACACCGGTCAGCAGCACGTTCCAGGTGAAGATCGGCATGCGGAACATCGTCATGCCGGGAGCGCGCATGCAGATGATCGTGGTGATGAAGTTGACCGAGCCGAGGATCGTGCCGAAGCCGGAGAAGGCCAGACCCATGATCCACATGTCGGCGCCGATGCCCGGCGAGCGGACGGCGTCCGACAGCGGGGAGTAGGCGAACCAGCCGAAGTCGGCCGCACCCGAGGGGGTGACGAAGCCGGCCACCGCGATGGACGAGCCGAAGAGGTACAGCCAGTACGCGAACATGTTCAGCCGCGGGAACGCCACGTCGGGCGCGCCGATCTGCAGCGGCATGATCCAGTTCGCGAAGCCGGCGAACAGCGGGGTGGCGAACATCAGCAGCATGATCGTGCCATGCATGGTGAAGGCCTGGTTGAACTGTTCGTTCGACATGATCTGCGTGCCCGGACGGGCCAGCTCGGCGCGCATGAACAGCGCCATGATCCCGCCGATGATGAAGAACACGAACGACGTGACCAGGTACATCGTGCCGATGGTCTTGTGGTCGGTCGTGGTCAGCCACTTCACGACCACGTTGCCCGGCTGCTTGCGCCGCACCGGCAGCTCGTTCTCATACGAGTCGGCGGCGGCACCCTGGGATTCGTTGAGGATGCTCACAGTTTGTTCACTTCCGCATTCCGGGCCGGGTCAGTCTGCTTGATGCCGGCCGGGAGGAAGCCGGTCTGCCCCTTCTCCGCCAGCAGCTTCAGGTGCGCCCGGTACTCCTCCGGCGAGACGACCTTCACGTTGAAGAGCATCCGGGAGTGGTCGACACCGCAGAGCTCGGCGCACTTGCCCATGAAGATGCCCTCCTGCGAAGGGGTCACCTCGAAGACGTTGGTGTGGCCGGGGATGACGTCCTGCTTGAACAGGAAGGGCACCACCCAGAAGGAGTGGATGACGTCGTTCGACGACAGGATGAAGCGGACCTTCTCGCCCTTGGGGAGGTAGAGGGTCGGTCCCGGGTTGTTGGTCTCCGGGTTCCGGTCGCCGGGGACGCCCTTCTCGTAGACGCCTTCGGCGCCCTTGGGGAAGTCCTTGGTGAAGCGGTCCGGAATGGTGGCGATCTCCTTGGGGACCTCGCCCGCCTTCGGGGTGGCCGCATCGCCGTCGACGTTCTCGACGTAGTTGAAGCCCCAGCTCCACTGGAAGCCGACCACGTTGATCGTGTGGGCCGGCTTGGTGAGGGCGAGCAGCTTCGACTCGTCACGCGCGGTGAAGTAGAAGAGCACCGAGACGATGATGAGCGGGACCACGGTGTACAGCGCCTCGATGGGCATGTTGTACCGGGTCTGCGCGGGGACCTCGATCTTCGTCCGGCTGCGCCGGTGGAAGATGATGCTCCAGATGATCAGGCCCCACACCAGGATGCCCGTGATGAGAGCAGCTGCCCACGACCCCTGCCACAGGGACAGGATGCGAGGCGCCTCCTCCGTGACCGGATAGGGCATTCCGAGGCGGGGGAAGTCTTGCCAGTTGTACGAGCAACCAGTGGCGGTCGCCAGGACCACGCCCGCAGTCAGCGCCTGCAGCAGCTTCCGCCGCATCGGGCGCCGCGGCGAGCGGTCGGAGCCGTAGGGACTCACGTAGCGCCTTCCCGAGAGTCTCGGCCCGCGCGGCCGGCCGCGGCCGTGTTCGGGTCGGTCGCCGGCCCTGACGCAGGCAGGGGTTTGGATGTTTATGCGGACCAAACCCTACTGGACGCTATTTGGGGTCGCGCGGGGAGGGTGCCCAACGCGCCGCTACTGCCCCCGAAGGGATGGATCCGCCGTACGGGGGACGGGCCATCCGGCCCTGAATGGCGGGCTCCGGACGACATCTGACGGCCCCTGACCCCGGCCGTCCGAGGCCTCCGGTTAGCGTGGCCGGATGCCCTACTTCGACACCGCGTCCGCTGCCCCGCTGCACCCCGTGGCCCGTCAGGCGCTGCAGGCCGCCCTCGACGAGGGCTGGGCGGATCCGGCCCGGCTGTACCGGGAGGGGCGGCGCGCCCGGCTGCTGCTGGACGCGGCGCGGGAGGCGGCGGCCGATGCCGTGGGATGCCGGGCCGACGAGCTCGTGTTCACTCCATCGGGGACGCACGCGGTTCACACGGGGGTGGCGGGAGCCCTGGCGGGGCGCCGGCGCGTCGGCGGTCATCTGGTCGTATCGGCGGTCGAACACAGTTCTGTACTGCACGCGGCGGACGCGCACGCGGCCGCCGGGGGCACGGTGACGGAGGTTCCGGTCGACCGGCTGGGCGCCGTCTCGCCCGACGGGTACGCGGCCGCCCTCGGCTCCGGCACCGCTCTGGCCTGCCTCCAGTCGGCCAACCACGAGGTGGGCACGGTCCAGCCGGTGGCGGAGGTCGCCGAGGTCTGCGCGGCCGCCGGGGTGCCGCTGCTCGTGGACGCGGCGCAGTCCCTGGGGTGGGGCCGGGTGGACGGCGCCTGGTCGCTCCTCGCGGCGAGCGCCCACAAGTGGGGCGGGCCGCCCGGGGTCGGGCTGCTCGCCGTCCGCAAGGGGGTCCGCTTCGCACCCCAAGGCCCCGCCGACGAAAGGGAGTCGGGCCGCTCCCCCGGCTTCGCCAACCTCCCCGCGATCGTCGCGGCGGCCGCCTCCCTGCGGGCGGTACGGGCCGAGGCCGAGGCGGAGGCGGCACGGCTGCGGGTGCTGGTCGACCGGATCCGGCGCCGGGTGGCCCGGCTGGTGCCGGACGTGGAGGTGGTGGGCGACGCCGAGCGCCGGCTCCCGCACCTGGTGACCTTCTCCTGCCTGTACGTGGACGGCGAGACCCTGCTCCACGAGCTGGACCGCGCCGGGTACTCGGTCTCCTCCGGGTCCTCCTGCACCAGCTCCACCCTGACCCCCAGTCACGTGCTGCGGGCGATGGGAGTGCTGTCGGAGGGAAACGTACGGGTGTCCCTGCCGATGGGGACCTCGGCGGACGAGGTCAACGGTTTCCTGGAGGTGCTGCCGGGGGCGGTGGCCGGGATCCGCGAGAAGCTGGGCGCGGGCGAACCGGCTTCCGTCGCCCCGGTGGCGGAGTCCCTGGAACTCGACGCCCTCGGCCTGCGCTGCCCGCAGCCGGTGATCGAGCTCGCCCGCGCCATCGGGCGGGTCCCGGTGGGCGGCACCGTCACCGTCCTGTCGGACGACGAGGTGGCCCGGCTGGACATCCCGGCGTGGTGCGCGATGCGGGGGCACGCCTACCTCGGCGAGTCCCCCCGTCCCGTCGGCACGGCCTACACGGTCCGCCGCACCGCCTGACCCGGCCGCCCGCCGGACCGCCCCGAGGACGGTGCGGGCCCCGGGGCGGCGACGGGGAGCCCCCCGTCGCCGCCCCGGGCGGGAGACGCGTCAGGCGGGAAGGTGGGCGCGGACCTCCGCGGCCGCCGCTTCGCCGTAGGCCTTCGTGAAGCGCTCCATGAAGTGCGCGCGCGCCAGCGTGTACTCCTGGGTGCCGAGGGTCTCGATGACCAGCGTCGCGAGCATGCAGCCCAGCTGCGCCGCCCGCTCCAGCCCGACGCCCCAGCCGAGCCCCGTCAGGAACCCCGCGCGGAACGCGTCGCCGACACCGGTGGGGTCGACCTTCGCGGTCTCCTCCGGGCAGCCGACGACGACCGGCTCCTGCCCGGCCCGCTCGATCCGAACGCCCTGCGCGCCCAGCGTGGTGACGCGGGTGCCGACCTTGGCGAGGATCTCCGCGTCGGTCCAGCCGGACTTCGACTCGATGAGCCCCTTCTCGTACTCGTTCGAGAAGAGGTACGTCGCACCCTCCATCAGGGTGCGGATGTTCTCGCCGTCCATCCGCGCGATCTGCTGCGAGAAGTCGGCGGCGAAGGGGATCCCCCGCGTCCGGCACTCCTCCGTGTGGCGGAGCATCGCCTCGGGGTCGTCGGCGCCGATGAGGACGAGGTCCAGCCCGCCCACCCGGTCGGCGACGGCCTTCAGCTCGATCTGGCGGGCCTCGCTCATCGCGCCCGTGTAGAAGGAGCCGATCTGGTTGTGGTCGGAGTCCGTGGTGCAGACGAAGCGCGCGGTGTGCAGCACCTCGGAGATCCGCACCGACTCGGTGTCGACCCCGTGGCGGTCCAGCCAGGCGCGGTACTCGTCGAAGTCCGAGCCGGCGGCGCCGACCAGGATCGGGCGGCTTCCCAGCTGCCCCATGCCGAAGCAGATGTTCGGGCCGACACCGCCCCGCCGTACGTCGAGGTTGTCGACGAGGAAGGAGAGGGAGACCGTGTGGAGCTGGTCGGCGACGAACTGGTCGGCGAAGCGGCCCGGGAAGGTCATGAGGTGGTCGGTGGCGATGGAGCCGGTGACTGCGATGCGCACGGCGTGGATGCTCCTGCGGAGGACGGCGAGGGGACAGTCAAAACTACCCGGTCCACGGCAGTGGGCCGACCCGTCGAAACTACCCCGTAGTAGGACTTCCTTCGCCCGCTTTGGCGTGCCTACCGTGCCCCCATGACCTATACCGATGGCTTCGGGTACGCAGAACCCACCGCCGGCGCCCGCCCCGGCTTCGCCCGGCTGCTGGGCGACTGCGCCCGGATGGCACCGCACTGGCCCGTCCCGCACGAGCCGCGCCCGGTCCGCGTCGCGCCCTCGCAGATCCACGGCATCAGCGTCCCGCCCGCCTCGGCCCGGCTGATCGCCTCCACCGCCGCCTACGGGGACTGAGGGCCCCCGGGAGGGAACCGGTTTCGCGGCCGCCGCGTCACACCCGCATCACGTACGGCGGGACACGCGAAGGAGCGATGCGGTGACCAGCGAACAACCCGACACATCACGCGCCACACGACGGCGGCCGGCCTGGGCCATCGGCTCGATCGCCGCCGCCGTCCTGCTGGCAGGCGGTGGTACGGCGTACTGGGCGTCCACGGCCTACGGAGACGCCTCGGGCAGCGGAACCCGTACGAGTGACAGCGCGGCCATCGCGCCCCGCCCGACGGGGTCCCCGTCCCGGCCCGGCATCGCGCCCGGGGAGCCGGATCCGTCCGGCGCCGGGGTCACCTACCGGGCCGAGGGGCAGCTGCCGCAGGCCCCGGCGGGCGGGGCGCCGTCCTTCGCGGCGTCCGGCGAGGTCTCCTCCGACGAGGTGGCCCGGCTCGCCCAGGCCCTCGGGATCTCCGGCGCGCCGCGCCTGAACGGCGAGCAGTGGCAGGCCGGGGAGACCGCCGACGGTTCGGGGCCCCGGCTCACGGTGACCCGCAAGGCTCCCGGGACGTGGAGCTTCTCCCGCTTCCAGGGCGGCGCCACGAACGGCGGCGGCGCCGGGGACGACTGCGTGCGCGGCAAGGACACCTGCGGCCCGGCCACCCTCCCCCAGGGTCCCGCGGAGGGGTCCGCGGTCGCCGGGTCGGACGCGGGGGCGGGACCGGTGTCGGAGGAGGCGGCCAGGGCGGCCGCGGCCCCGGTGCTGGCCGCCGCCGGTCAGGGCGACGCCAAGCAGGACGCCCGTCTGCTCCAGGGTTCCGTACGGGTGGTGAGCGCCGACCCGGTGGTGGGCGGGCTGCCCACCACGGGCTGGTCCACCCGCGTGAGCGTGGGCTCCGACGCCAAGGTGGTGGCGGGCAGCGGCGAGCTCAAGGCCCCGGTCCGCACGGGTGAGCAGCCGGTGGTCGGCGCCGACGAGGCGCTGGCCCGGCTCAACGCGGCCGGCAAGGGCGGCGACGGCACGGGGCCGGGCCCGAGCGGCTGCGCGACCTCCGTGCCGTTGACCCCGGACACGCCGACGGGTGCGACGGACACCCTGCCCTGCAACCCGGAGCCGCGTCCGATGAAGCCCCCGCGGACCGAGACCGTACGGGGGGCCGTGCTCGGGCTGGCCCCGGGGACGGTCGACGGCGGACGGGGCCTGGTGCCGGCGTGGCTGTTCGAGGTGGCCGGCAAGGACGGCGCCGCGGGCCGCACGGTGGCCTCCCCGGCGGGCAAGGACGGCGGCGGCGCCCCGGTGCCCCCGCAGGACAGGACCGCGCCCGCGTTCTCGTACGCGCAGGCCGACCGGAAGCTGACGGTGAACTTCTGGGGCGGGGCGTGCAGCACGTACGCCCTGGACGCGCGGGAGGAGGCCGGGTCGGTGCTGGTGAAGGTCACCGAGACGCCGGACCCGCAGGGGCGGGCCTGCATCATGCTGGCGCAGGAGATGACCGTGTCGGCCACGCTCCGCGAGCCGCTCGGCGACCGGAAGGTGGTCGACGCGACGACGGGCAAGACGCTCCCCCGCCAGTGAGGCGGTAGCGGGAACGCCCGAGGGCCCGGGCACCGGTCGCTGCGACCGGTGCCCGGGCCCTCGTCGTACGGGGTCAGCCGGGTTCAGCTGAACGAGTCGCCGCAGGCGCAGGAGCCGGTGGCGTTCGGGTTGTCGATCGTGAAGCCCTGCTTCTCGATGGTGTCGACGAAGTCGATCGAGGCGCCGTGCAGGTACGGGGAGCTCATCCGGTCGGTGACGACCTTGACGCCGTCGAAGTCCTTGACGACGTCGCCGTCGAGGGACCGCTCGTCGAAGAAGAGCTGGTAGCGCAGGCCGGAGCAGCCACCGGGCTGGACGGCGACGCGGAGCGCCAGGTCATCGCGGCCTTCCTGCTCCAGCAGGGTCCTGACCTTCTCGGCGGCGGCGTCGGACAGGAGGATGCCGTCGCTCACGGTGGTCTTGTCGTCCTGTACGGACATCTGCATTCACTCCCGAAGTGGGCGGCTCCCCGCCGGTGCGGCTGGGGAAACGTCGGACTCTTGCCGTGGATGGCAACCAGCGGGACCGCGGATTCATTCCGGGGCCGACGCCTTGTTTCAGATATTCATGCTCGCACACCCGGGCGGAGCGGTGGACCCCGCGAAGAGGACCGGTGGAGCGGGCCGCACCCGGCCGGGCGAATGCGTCACATCGACACTATCGGCATCGTCAAAGTGACGTGAAGCGGTTATGATAGATAGCGTCAAATAGACGAGAAGTCGTGAAGACGCCACTCCCGCAGTCCCAGAAGTCCCTTGTCGCAGAACAGAAAGGGTGCGTGTCGTGACCACCGCCCAGCCTTTGGACGTCCAGCCGACGCCCCTTGCCCTGCTGCTGCTCGGCCGTGAGGCCGACCCCAAGAGCGAGCGCGGGGTGGAATGCCCCGGCGACCTGCCCTCGCCGTCCGACCCGGACCTGGTGGCCCGCGCTCGCGCGGCCAAGGAGAAGCTCGGGGACAAGGTCTTCATCCTCGGCCACCACTACCAGCGCGACGAGGTCATCGAGTTCGCCGACGTCACCGGTGACTCCTTCAAGCTGGCCAAGGACGCCGCGGCCAAGCCGGAGGCCGAGTACATCGTCTTCTGCGGCGTGCACTTCATGGCCGAGTCCGCGGACATCCTGACCTCGGACGACCAGAAGGTCGTGCTGCCCGACCTGGCGGCCGGCTGCTCGATGGCCGACATGGCCACCGCCGAACAGGTCGCCGAGTGCTGGGACGTGCTGACCGAGGCCGGGATCGCCGGTACGACCGTCCCCGTCTCGTACATGAACTCCTCCGCCGACATCAAGGCCTTCACCGGCAAGCACGGCGGCACGATCTGTACGTCGTCCAACGCGAAGAAGGCCCTGGAGTGGGCCTTCGAGCAGGGCGAGAAGGTGCTCTTCCTCCCCGACCAGCACCTGGGCCGCAACACCGCCGTGCGCGACATGGGCATGTCCCTGGACGACTGCGTGCTCTACAACCCGCACAAGCCGAACGGCGGCCTGACGGCCGAGCAGCTGCGGAACGCGAAGATGATCCTGTGGCGCGGCCACTGCTCGGTGCACGGCCGGTTCTCGGTCGACTCGGTCAACGACGTGCGCGAGCGGATCCCGGGCGTGAACGTGCTGGTCCACCCCGAGTGCAAGCACGAGGTCGTGGCGGCCGCGGACTACGTCGGCTCGACGGAGTACATCATCAAGGCGCTGGAGGCGGCCCCGGCCGGCTCCAAGTGGGCCATCGGCACCGAGCTGAACCTGGTCCAGCGGCTGGCGAATCGTTTCGCGGCGGAGGACAAGGAGGTCGTCTTCCTCGACAAGACGGTCTGCTTCTGCTCGACGATGAACCGCATCGACCTCCCGCACCTGGTGTGGACCCTGGAGTCCCTGGCCGAGGGCAACCTGGTCAACCGGATCCAGGTCGACAAGGAGACGGAGAGCTTCGCGAAGCTCGCGCTGGAGCGGATGCTGGCGCTGCCGTAACGGTGGGTACGGAAGGGGGCGCCCGGCTGCTGCCGGGCGCCCCCTTCCGCGTTCCTCCAGGCGGCCCAGGCGGGCGGGCTGCGGGCGGCACGCCGGTCCACCCTGGGAACCATGGTCGATCTCGTGAAACAGCACCTCCGCACGGGGCACACCTGGATCGCCAGCTTCGCCTCGCTCGTCGCCTTGGCCTTCTCCGGCTACAACTTCGCCCAGCTGCAGGAGGATCCGCGCCCTGTGGTCACCCTGCCACTGACGCTCAAACTGTGGCGGGACGGGGAGAAGACCTCCGTCTTCCTCCAGCCCGCCGTCTACACCCGGTTCAGCACCGAGGACGCGGAGATCATCACCGATGTACGGCTGGCGCTCCGCGCCACGCACGGCGGCCCGGAGCCGAAGTTCTTCTGGGAGGACAACGTCAGGTTCACGGCCTCCCACGACCCCAAGTCCTACGACGACATCACCATCTGGTGGGAGTTCGAGTCGGATCCCGCACCCTTCATCGTCAGCCAGACCCAGCCCCAGCGACCCGCCCTGCAGTTCAGCACGCTCGGCTGGCAGCTCACACCCGGGCGCTACGACGGAACACTGACCCTCCGGCGGGCGAGCACCCACGCGCCGATCGAGCGCTCGTTCTGCCTCCTGCTCAACGCGGAGGCGATCAAGAGGGTGTCGCGCGGCAACCGCTACTACGACTTCCGCACGGACGTCCCCGGCAGGAGCCAGGGCGGCTGCTACCAGCTCTACCTCGGCTGAGGGCCCCGGCCCCCGCGCGGTGCGGGGGCCGGGGCCCTGTCGGGGCGGCGGGCGGTCAGACCTTGACCGGGGTCTCTTCCGCCGGCTGGGGCGGGACCACCGTCAGGCGGGCCCGCTTCTTCGCGCGGCGGCGTTCCTTGCGGAGCTCGACCATCGTGTAGAGGGTCGGCACCAGCAGCAGGGTCAGCAGCGTCGAGCTGACCAGGCCACCGATCACCACGACCGCGAGCGGCTGCGAGATGAAGCCGCCCTCGCCGGTGACGCCCAGCGCCATCGGGAGCAGGGCGAAGATCGTCGCCAGGGCCGTCATCAGGATCGGCCGCAGACGGTGGCGGCCTCCCTCGATGACCGCCTCGACGACGCCCAGTCCCTGGGCCCGGTACTGGTTGACCAGGTCGATCAGGACGATCGCGTTGGTCACCACGATGCCGATCAGCATCAGCATGCCGATCATCGCCGGGACACCCATCGGGGTGCCGGTGGCGATCAGCAGGCCCAGCGCGCCGGTGGCGGCGAAGGGGATGGAGACCAGCAGGATCAACGGCTGGACCAGTGAGCGGAAGGTCGCCACCAGCAGCATGAACACGATGGCGATGGCGGCGAACATGGCCAGGCCGAGCGAACCGAAGGCCTTGTCCTGGTCCTGGGAGACGCCGCCGATGGCGGCGGTGGCGCCGGCCGGCAGGTCCAGGGCCTTGATCTTGGTCTGGAGTGCGGCGCTGACCGCGCCGGTGTTGTCGCCGACCGGCTTGGCGGTGATGGTGGCGGCGCGGGCGCCGTCGATCCGGGTCATGGCGACCGGGCCGGGGACGACCTTGACGTCGGCGATGTCACCGAGCTTGGCCGGGCCGACCGGCAGGGCCTGGAGTTCGGCCAGGGTGGTGGCCCGGTGGGCGGAGCGGACCACGATGTCCCGCTCGGTGTCGTCCAGTACGGCCTTGGCCACCGGGTTGCCCCGGACGGCCTGGGCGACGACGGCGCCCAGCGCGGCCTGGTTCAGGCCGGCCTCGGCGGTCTTGGGGGTGGCGGTGACGGCGATGCGGGGCACCGACTGGGCCAGGTCGCTCTGGACGTCGGTGACGTCCTTCAGGGTGGCCACCTCGGCGCGGACCTGCTCGGCGGCCTTGGCCAGGACGCCCGCGTCACCGGCCTTGACGACCACGCTCAGGTTCTGGCTGCCGAAGCCGCCGCCCGCCGAGATGGAGGTGTCGCCGATGCCGTCCAGCTTCCCCAGGGCGTCCTGGATCCGCCCCTTGACGGCCTCGGAGTCGCCGGAGTCCTTCAGGGTGACCTGGTAGGAGGCCTGGTTGGTGCCCGTACCGCCGCCGAAGGCCGCGAGGAAGCCGGAGGAGCCGACGGTGACCTGGTAGTCCTTGACCCCGTCCACGGAGCCGAGGGCCTTCTCCACCTTGCGGGCGGCCTCGTCGGAGGCGGCCAGCGAGGTGCCGGGGGCGAGTTCCTGCTTGACCGTCAGGACGTCCTGCTCGCCCTGGTCGAAGAAGTTGGTCTTCAGCAGCGGGGTCATGGCGAAGGTGGCGACCAGGACGACGACCGCGATGGTCACGCTGGTCAGGCGGCGCCGGGTGGCGAAGCCCAGGACCTTGACGTAGAAGCGCTGGAGGCGGCTCTTCGCCTCCTTCTCCTCGGCCTCGCGGCGGGCCTTCGCGGCGCTCTCGGCGTCCGCCGACGAGACGCCCTTGGGGGCGCGCAGGAACCAGTACGACAGCACCGGGACGACCGTCAACGACACCAGCAGCGAGGCCAGCAGCGAGGCGGTCACCGTGAGCGAGAAGGAACCGAACAGCTCGCCGATCATGCCGCCGACCAGGCCGATCGGCAGGAAGACGGCGACGGTGGTGAGCGTGGACGAGGTCACCGCGCCCGCCACCTCGCGCACCGCGGTGATGATCGCGGCCTCGCGCTCCTCGCCGTAGCCGAGGTGGCGCTTGATGTTCTCCAGGACCACGATCGAGTCGTCGACGACGCGGCCGATGGCGATGGTGAGCGCGCCCAGCGTCAGCATGTTGAGCGACAGGTCGCGGGTCCACAGCACGATCAGGGCGAGGACCACGGACAGCGGGATGGAGACCGCGGTGACCAGGGTCGAGCGGATCGACGCCAGGAAGACCAGGATCACGATGACCGCGAAGGCCAGACCCAGGAGCCCCTCGGTGGTCAGGCCGGAGATGGACCGGGCGACCGCCGGGCCCTGGTCGCTGACGACGGTCAGCGCGGCGCCGGAACCGAGGGTGGAACGCAGCTCCGGGAGCTTGTCCTTGACGGCGTCGGAGATGGCGACGGCGCTGCCGTCCTTGTCCATGGTGAGGACGAGGGCGAGGCTGGGCTTGCCGTTGGTGCGGGTGATCGAGTCGCCCGCGGCGGGCTCCTGCTCGACCGCGGCCACGTCGGCGAGGCGGACGGCCGGCTTGCCGGGGCCCGGGGTCAGCCGGAGGTCCTCCAGCTGGGCGAGGGAGGTGTATCCGGAGCCGACGCGGACGGTGCGGTTCTTGCCGCCCTCGTCGAAGGAGCCGGCGGGGACGGTGGCGCCGCCGGCCTTGAGGCCTTCGGCGAGCTTCGTCCCGTCGAGGCCGGCCGCGGCGAGCTTCGCCTCGTCGGGCGTGACGGTGACCTGGAGGTCACGGACGCCGTCCACGCTGACCTGGCCGACGCCGTCGATGTCCTCCAGGACCGGGACGACGGACTTGTTCAGCTGGTCGGCGAGGGCCTGCTGGTCCTTGTCCGAGGTGACGGCGAGGACGACGGTGGGGATGTCGTCGGTGGAGCCGGCGACCACCTGCGGGTCCACCTCGGCGGGCAGCCGGACGCGGGCCCGGTTGACGGCCTGCTGGACGTCGGCGACGAGCTGCTTGGTGCCGCTGTCGCCGTAGTCGAAGGTGGCCCGGATGAGGGCGTTGCCCTCGCTGGCGGTGGAGGTGATGCCGGTGATGCCGTCGACGCCCTTGAGGGTGGCCTCGATGGGCTCGATGACCTGCTTCTCCACCACGTCGGGCGAGGCGCCCTGGTACGGCGCGAGCACGGAGACCATCGGCAGTTCGATGGAGGGCAGCAACTGCTGCTTGAGCTGCGGGATGGCTATGACGCCGAAGAGCAGCGCGACGATCGACACGAGGCCGATCAGCGCTCTCTGGGCAAGGCTGAAGCGGGACAGCCAGGACATGGGTGTGGGATCTCTCTGCCGGACGCGGGTGGGGGCGTCCCAGCCTCGCCCACGCCGGAGCGCCGTTGCGTCGCCCCCAGGTCCCGTCCTTATGCGCGGCATACCGCGTCCGCAGTACTCCGCGGTGGTCCGCCGTACTGCGGACCCCGTCCGCTCAGTCGGAGCGCGGGCGGACCAGGCCCGATTCGTACGCGATGACCACCAATTGCGCCCTGTCGCGGGCGCCGAGCTTCGCCATGGCCCGGTTGACGTGGGTCTTGACCGTGAGCGGGCTGACCTCCAGCCGCCCGGCGATGCCGTCGTTGGAGAGGCCGGCCGCGACGAGGACGAGGACCTCGCGCTCGCGGACGGTCAGCGCGGCGAGCCGTTCGGCGTGGACGGAGCCGGTGGCGGGGACCTCGGCGTGGCCGCCCTGGGCGAGGAAGCTGGCGATGAGGCCCTTGGTCGCCGCCGGCGAGAGCAGTGCCTCGCCGGCCGCCGCGACGCGGATGGCGTTCAGCAGCTCGTCGGGTTCGGCGCCCTTGCCGAGGAAGCCGGAGGCCCCGGCACGCAGCGCCTGGACCACGTACTCGTCCACCTCGAAGGTGGTCAGCATGACGACGCGGACCCCGGAGAGCTCCGGGTCGGCGCTGATCAGGCGGGTGGCGGCGAGTCCGTCGGTGCCGGGCATCCGGATGTCCATGAGGACGACGTCGGCCCGCCGCTCGCGCGCGAGGGCGTAGGCCTGTGCCCCGTCGGCGGCCTCACCGACGACCTCCATGTCGGCTTCGGAGTCGACCAGCACCTTGAACGCGCTGCGCAGCAGCGCTTGGTCGTCGGCGAGCAGCACCCTGATGGGCGTGGTGGCGCTCTGCGTCTGGGTCCCCGTCTCGGCCATGCCCCGAGGGTACGCGGGCGGGTGCGCGGGCTCAGCCGAGGGAGAGGGTCACCAGGGCGGTGGTCGCCGCCACTTCGCACAGGGCGCCGAAGACGTCCCCGGTGACCCCGCCGAAGCGGCGGACGCAGCGGCGCAGCAGGAGGTCGGCGGCGAGCAGGCCCGCTGCGACGGCCGCGGCGTACTGGACGGCGGCGGGCAGCCCCTGCGGGAGCGCGGCCAGCGCGGCGGCGGCCGTGACGAGGGCGGCGACCGCGGCGGCGGCGCCCTGCGGGACCACGCCGGCGACGGCCGCGCCCAGGCCCTCGGGCCGGGCGGCGGGGACGCCTGCGCGGGAGGCCAGGGTCATGGCGAGCCGGGCGGTGACGGCGGCGAGCACGGCGGCGGGTGCGCCGTGGGCCCAGCCGTCGGCGTAGAGGTCGGCCAGCGCGGCGACCTGCACCAGGAACACGATGAGCAGGGAGATGACGCCGAAGGGGCCGATGTCGGACTGCTTCATGATCCGCAGGGCGTCCTCGGCGGGCTTGGCGCTGCCCAGGCCGTCCGCCGTGTCGGCGAGGCCGTCGAGGTGCAGCCCGCGGGTCAGGGCGGCCGGGACGGCTACGGTGACGGCCGCGGCGAGCAGCGGGCCGCCCCCGAGGAGGAGCAGCAGGCTGCCGGGCACGGCGGCGAGCAGGCCTACGACGAGGCCGGCCAGCGGCGCGCACTCCATGCCGGTGCGGGCGGCGGGCCGGTCCCAGCGGGTGATCCGCGCGGGCAGCACGGTCAGCGTGCCGAACGCGAAGCGGAGCCCGTCCGGGAAGGAGGCGCGCTCGGAGGGCGGCGCCGGTGGTGGATCATCGAACGAATCTGTCATCGGCGCGAACGCTACCCCTTCGGAACCCCTTCGGAGTCGGCGGTAAATTGCTCAATACGCGCCAAAAGGGAAGCAGGTGTCGTGGGTCACTGGTGGTACCGGAACATCGTCGAGCCGGGCAAGCTGCCGCTCCTGCTCGCCCTGCTGTCCTTCGTGCTGTCGTTCCTGGTCACCCGGGTGATCACGCGGCTGATCCGGGCCGGCCGGGGGCCCTTCAAGAACATCACCCCGGGCGGGCTGCACGTCCACCACGTGGTCCCGGGGGTGGTCCTCGTGATCATCGGCGGATTCGGGGCGGTCGGCAGCGGCCAGCACAGTTTCGGCGCGGGCCTGTCGGCCGTGCTCTTCGGACTCGGGGCCGGGCTGGTACTGGACGAGTTCGCGCTGATCCTGCACCTCGACGACGTCTACTGGAGCGAGCAGGGCCGCAAGAGCGTGGAGGTCGTGGTGCTGACGGCGGCGGTGGTCGCGCTGGTGCTGGGCGGCTTCCTGCCCTTCGGGGTCAACGAACTGACCCCCGACGAGCGGCACAGCCGGGGTCTCGTGGTCATGAACACCGCCATGAACTTCTTCCTGGCCCTGGTCGCCCTGTGGAAGGGCAAGCCCCGCACGGCGGTGTTCGGGACGGTGATCCCCTTCGTGGCACTGATCGGCGCGGTGCGCCTGGCCCGGCCCGGGTCCCCGTACGCGAAGAGGTTCTACGCGAACCGCCCGCGCGCGCGGGCCAAGGCGGGACTGCGGGCCTTTCACCACGACCGGCGCTGGGCCCGGCCGCGCCGCAGGTTCGAGGAGTTCATCGGCGGCACCCCGGACTGACGGCGAGGGACCCGCCCCGTACGGAAGGGCCCGCCCCGTACGGAGGGCCCGCCCCCGTGCAGTGCGGGTGCGGGCCCCGTGGCCGTCGGTGTCCCGCGCGCCGGGTGACCTGGGTGCGGCGGGCGGCGGGTGCGTCAGCCCGGGATCAGGCCGTCGTCGCCGAGCATCTCCCTGACCTCGTCCAGCGAGGCGTCGGGCGCGGGCAGGATCAGCTCGGACGGCTCCAGCGCGTCATCGGGGAGCGGCGTTCCCAGCCGGCGGACGGCGTCGAGCAGCGACCCCAGCGTGCGCCGGAAGCCCTCCTCGTCGCCCGCTTCCATCTCCGCGAGCAGCTCGTCGTCCAGCGCGTTGAGCTCGGCGAAGTGGCTGTCGGCCAGCCTCGCCTGCCCCTCCCCCATGATGCGGACAATCATGACGGGCCCCTGTCCTACTGCTTGTCGAACCGGTGCTGGGTCTGCGACGGCTGGCCCGTGCCGGGGGCGCCGCCCTCGATGGCCTGCTGCTGCGCCGACGGGCCGCCCGTCAGCTCGGCCTTCATCCGCTGGAGCTCCAGCTCCACGTCCGTGCCGCCGGAGAGGCGGTCCAGCTCGGCCTGGATGTCGTCCTTGGAACCGAGACCGCTCTGGTCGTCGAGGGCGCCGGAGGCCAGCAGCTCGTCGATCGCACCGGCGCGGGCCTGGAGCTGGGCGGTCTTGTCCTCGGCCCGCTGGATGGCCAGGCCGACGTCGCTCATCTCCTCCGAGATGCCGGAGAAGGACTCCGCGATGCGGGTCTGCGCCTGCGCGGCCGTGTAGGTGGCCTTGATGGTCTCCTTCTTCGTCCGGAAGGCGTCCACCTTGGCCTGCAGGCGCTGCGCGGCGAGCGTCAGCTTCTCCTCCTCGCCCTGCAGGGTCTGGTGCTGCACCTCCAGGTCGCTGACCTGCTGCTGGAGCGAGGCGCGGCGGGACAGGGCCTCGCGCGCCAGGTCCTCGCGGCCCAGGGCGAGGGCCTTGCGGCCCTGGTCCTCCAGCTTGGCGGACTGGCCCTGGAGCTGGTTGAGCTGCAGCTCCAGGCGCTTGCGGGAGGTCGCCACGTCGGCGACCCCGCGGCGCACCTTCTGCAGCAGCTCCAGCTGCTTCTGGTACGAGTAGTCGAGGGTCTCGCGCGGGTCCTCGGCCCGGTCAAGGGCCTTGTTCGCCTTCGCGCGGAAGATCATCCCCATACGCTTCATGACACCGCTCATGGGCTTCGCGCGCCCCCTTCTAGACGGACTGTGCTCCAGGTCACCGACAGGACCCACAGTACGGGCCCTGTCTCCATTACCGCACTGTTCGAGTACGGATGCGCTCCTCCTCCAGGACGAGTACCCCGGCGCCGTGTCAGGCGTAAGGAGTAGGTGATCCCCGAGACCGGCGGAACCCCCGCACTGGGAAGACGCCCGCCGTTGCCGGATCGTTCCCCGCGGAGGTGGGGCCCGTGGCCCCGACCACGTACGCTTGGGTTTTGTGTTTGGTAGCCGCTCCTCCAAGGAAGAGAAGGCCGCCGCCGCCGACAAGGCGAGCGCCGACCTCTCGCAGCCCCGTGACCCGCAGGCCCCGAAGGGCCGCCCGACGCCGAAGCGTGCTGTGGCCCAGTCGCAGCGCAAGGCCGTCGTGGCCTCGACCGGCAACCGCAAGGAGGACGCCAAGCGAGCCCGTGAACGCCGCCGGGAAGAGATGGCCAAGCAGCGCGAGGCGCTGGCCAACGGCGACGAGCGGTACCTGCCCGCCCGTGACAAGGGTCCCGTCCGCCGCTTCGTCCGCGACTTCGTGGACTCCCGCTTCTCGGTCGCCGAGATGTTCCTGCCGCTGGCAGTGATCATCCTGGTGATGAGCATGATCCGGGTGAACCAGATCCAGAACATCTCGCTGATGCTGTGGCTCGGCGTGATCGTCCTGATCATCCTCGACTCCATCGGCCTCGCGTTCCGCCTCCGCAAGGCGCTGAACGAGCGCTTCGCGAACGAGCCGCGCCGCGGCGCGATCGCGTACGGCCTGATGCGCACCCTCCAGATGCGCCGGCTGCGCCTGCCCAAGCCGCAGGTCAAGCGCGGGGAACGGCCCTGAGCGAGGACTTCGCACAGGGGGCCCGGCTCTGGCTCGAAGGGCTGGGCGGACTGCGCAACGCGGTCCGGCAGGAACTGGTGGGCCGGCAGGTCGAGGAACAGATCACGCACCGCTTCCCGGTCGGGCAGCGGCTGCGCGTCCTCGACGTCGGCATGGGCCAGGGCACACAGGCCCTGCGCCTCGCCCGCGCCGGCCACAAGGTCACCGGCCTGGAGCAGGACCCCGACATGCTGGCGGTCGCGCACGCGGCGCTGGCCGCCGAGCCGGCCGGGATCCGTGACCGCGTCCAGCTGTTAGAGGGCGACGGCCGCGAGACGGGCGCCCACTTCGTGCCGGGCAGCTTCGACGTGGTGCTGTGCCACGGGGTGCTGATGTACGTCCCCGAGGCCGACGCGATGCTCGCCGGGCTGGCCCGCATGCTGGCTCCGGGCGGCCTGCTGTCCCTGCTGGTGCGCAACGGTGACGCCCTCGCGCTGCGGCCGGGGCTGGCCGGGGACTGGTCCGGGGCGCTCGCGGCCTTCGACACCGTCGACTACACGAACCGGCTCGGTCTGGACGTGCGCGCCGACCGGCTGGCCGATCTGACGGCCACCCTGTCCGGCATCGGCGCGCCGCTCTCCACCTGGTACGGCGTACGGGTCTTCACCGACGGCACCGAGGCCGGCGCGGAACTCCCGCCGGACGAGGAACTCGAAGAGCTGCTCGCCGCCGAGGAACGTGCCGGACGGACCGACCCCTACCGGTCGGTGGCGGCGCTCCTGCACCTGTGCGGGGTCCGGGGCTAGGGGGTGTCTGACGGATGTCCGTGGGGAAGGAGCGGCGTCCGGTGCGTGCTCTCGGCGTGCCGACCGGAAGCCCGCGTACTGGACGTACTTGGGCTTTCGGTCGGTGCGGCGAGAGTGCGTGCCGGGCGTCGCGACGCCGCGGAGATCCGTCAGACACCCCCTAGACCCCGTCCGCGCCCCGCACCCGCCTCGAACGCCGGGCGGGCCCGGGACGGCCCCCTGGCCGTCCCGGGCCCGCCCGGCGGCTCACGCCTCGGCGGCCGCGCTGAGGCTCATCCTGTAGATCTCCGTGTCGTCCTCGAAGAGGGTGACCCGGTCCGCGCCCCCGTCGAGGAGCTCCTTCCAGACCTCGCCGATCCAGGATTCGGCGTCCCCCTGGGTGGTGAACTCCTCCGGTTCCACCGCCGGGGTCGTCTCGGCGCCGTCGGCCTTCTCGAACCGCCATGTCCACACCATGTCCGCCTCCGTTGCTCGCACGCGATCTCACACTTCTCGGCATGAGTGTGCCCGCAGAGTAACCGGACGCGCACCAGTACCGGCGACGCGGGAGGATCTCTGTGTGGAACTCACCTTGCTCGGCACCGGAACCCCCGAAGGACTGCCCCGCCCCGGCTGTCCCTGCGCCGCCTGCGCGGTCTCCGTGGGCACGCTCGCCCGCGCCGCGACCGCCGTCCTCGTGGACGGCGCGCTGCTGCTGGACCTGACGCCCGGGGCGGTGCTGGCCGGGGCCCGCGCGGGGCATTCGCTGGCCGGCGTACGGCAGGTGCTGCTGACGCACCCGCACGACGGGCCGCCCGTCGAGCTGCCGCCCGGACTGCCCGCCGCGGGCCGGGTGCCGGACGGGCGGGAGCTCGCGGTGATCAGCGGGCACCGGGTGCGGGCGGTGCCGATGGATTCGCCGGGCACCGGGTACGAGGTCACCGGCCCGGACGGGAGCCGGCTGCTGTACCTGCCACCGGGCGGGGCGCCGGCCGGCACCAACGGGACGACGGCGCGGCGCGCGTACGACGTGGTCTTCGCGGACGTGCTCGGCCGCCCCGAGGCCCTGGCCCGGCTGCGCGCGAGCGGTGCCGTCGGCCCGGCCACCGACGTGATCGCCGTGCACGTGGACCACGACACCCCGCCGGGCCGGGAACTGGAACGCCGGTGCGCGGCCGCCGGTGCCCGCGCGGTGCCCGACGGCACCACGGTGGTGGCGGGCGACTACCACGCGGTGCCGGACGTACCGCGCCGCACCCTGGTGCTGGGCGGTGCCCGCTCGGGCAAGTCCTTCGAGGCGGAGCGACGGCTGGAGTCCTTCCCGGAGGTGGTCTACGTCGCCACCGGCGGCACCCGCGACGGTGACGCGGAGTGGGCCCAGCGCGTCGGCCTGCACCGCGAGCGGCGTCCGGCCGGCTGGCGGACGGTGGAGACCTGCGAGCTGGCGCCGCTGCTGGAGCGGGCCGGCCCCCCTCTGCTGATCGACTGCCTCGCGCTGTGGCTCACCGACGCAATGGACCGGGCCGGCGCCTGGGACGACTCGGTATGGGCGGCGGGCGGCCAGAAGGAACTGCGCGAACGGATGGCCGGCCTGGTGGCGGCGGTCCGCGCGACGCGCCGCCGGGTGGTGCTCGTCAGCAACGAGGTGGGCGCCGGCGTGGTCCCCGCGACGGCGGCGGGACGGCGGTTCCGCGACGAACTGGGCCGCCTCAACAACGCGGTGGCGGGCGAGTGCGAGCACGTCCTGCTGGTGGTGGCGGGGCAGCCGCTCGCCCTCAAGGAGCAGCCCCGGTGACGGCCCGCCAGGGGATCGGCGGGAGCGCCCCTGAGGGAGGGCCTGACCGGCTGTAGTCTCTGGCAGATGACCACGCTGAATCTCGACGACTTCTCCGATCTGATCGAACGCCCCGACGGGGGCGTCCGGCGTGACGCCGAGGATCGCCGTGAGCGGCTGGCCGTGCCGCCCGGCGCGCTGGGACGGCTCGACGACCTCGCCGAATGGCTGGCCGCCGCACAGGGGCGGGTCCCGGTGAAGCCGATCGACCGGCCGCGCGTCGTGCTGTTCGCCGCCGACCACGGGATCGCCGCCCAGGGTGTCTCGGCACGGGCCGCGGGCAGCACCCACGAGCTGGTCCGTTCCGTCCTGGAGGGGACCAGCCCGGTCTCCATCCTGGCCGGGCGGCTCGGCGCGGGCGTGCGCGTCGTGGACGCCGGACTGGACTGCGACCCCGGGCTGCTGCCCGAGGACGTGACCCGGCACCGCGTACGGCGCGGCAGCGGCCGGATCGACGTGGAGGACGCGCTGACGGCGCAGGAGGCCGAGGCCGCACTGCGCCTGGGCATCCGGATCGCCGACGAGGAGGCCGACTCCGGTACGGACCTGGTCGTCCTCGGCGACATCGGCGTGGGCGGCACCACCGTGGCGGCCGTGCTGGTCGCCGCGCTCTGCGGAACGGACGCGTCCGTGGTCACCGGCCGCGGCGGGGTGCCGATCGACGACCTGGCCTGGATGCGCAAGTGCGCCGCCGTCAGGGACTCGCTGCGCCGGGCCCGCCCGGTCCTCGGCGACCAGATGGCACTGCTGGCGGCGGTCGGCGGCGCGGACGTCGCCGCGATCACCGGCTTCCTCCTCCAGTGCGCGGTACGCCGTACGCCGGTCATCCTCGACGGGGTCGTCTCGGCGGCCTGCGGACTGGTGGCCCAGCGGGCCGCCTTCCGCTCCCCGGACTGGTGGCTGGCCGGACAGACCAGCGGGGAACCGGGCCAGGCCAAGGCCCTGGACCGGATGGCACTCAACCCCGTGCTCGACCACGGCGTCACAGTGGGAGAAGGAACCGGGGCCTTGCTGGCACTCCCCCTGGTCCAGGCGGCCGCCGCACTCGCGGCGGAACTTCCGGAGCGGGCGGCTGTGGAACAGCCGACGGACTGAGACACCGGGCACTACGGGCCTGACCAGTCCGCAGTGCTCGCACTGCCTGTGGACGGTGACGCCCCATATCATCGCTTTTCATGGGAGAGGTCCGCTTGACCAGCGCAGACACCGACCGGAGCCTCGATCAGGCCTCCGGCAAGGGTTCCAACAACAAGAAGGAGTCCGGCGGCGAGCCCGCCGCGAAGGCCGAGAGCCGCAGAGGAAGCGCCTCGTCGAGGCGCAGCGCCGCCTTCGCGGTCTGGTACCTGCGGGCCGTCACCTTCGTGAACTTCCTCAGCGCGGTGTGGCTTTCGCTCGGGCAGGACCTGCGCAGGCACAACACCGCCGACTTCTACACCCCGTACCTGCTGACGGCCGGGTTCGCGTCCGGCCTGTTCTCGATGCTGCTCGCGGTGACCATGGGCCGCCGCAAGCGGGCCGCGTGGATCCTGAACCTGGTGGTCAGCGGCATGCTGCTGCTGGCCTTCGCGGTCGCCGCGTTCGCCCCGTGCACGAGCGGCGAGTTCAACCTGTGCTACCCGGAGTTCCGCGACCACGCGCAGAACTGGGTCTCGCTCGCCCTGACGGCCGCCTTCGTCGGCGCGCTGCTGGTGGGCCGCCACGAGTTCTACGCCAAGGGCGACCGCTCGAACCCGAAGCTGGCCACCGCCGTCGCCGCCGTCGGCCTGCTGCTGACCTCGCTGGTCGCCGCCCTGCTGGTGGGCGCCACCAACACGGACCCGGACAGCGCCGACGCGACGTTCCTGGCCCGCTGGCGGTACGGCGTGATGCGGCTGATCACGCTCGCGCCCGACGACAAGGCGTACAACGCGATCACCACCCCCGCCTGGGTGGACGTCTTCATCAACGTGATGTCGATGCTGCTGCTGCTCGCCGTGCTATTCGCGGCCTTCCGCTCGCGCCGCGCCGTCGACCCGCTCACCCCCGAGGACGAGGAGCGGCTGCGGGCGCTGCTCGCCAAGCAGGGCGACCGCGACTCGCTCGGCTACTTCGCGCTGCGCCGCGAGAAGTCCGTGATCTGGTCCCCCACCGGCAAGGCCGCCGTCACCTACCGCGTCGTCGGCGGGGTCTCGCTGGCCTCCGGCGACCCCATCGGCGACCCCGAGGCCTGGCCGGGCGCGATCGAGCCGTGGCTGGCCGAGGCCCGCGAGCACGGCTGGGTACCGGCCGTGATGGGCGCCAGCGAGGAGGCCGGACAGATCTACGCCCGGCACGGACTGGACGCCCTGGAGCTCGGCGACGAGGCCATCGTGGAAACCGACGAGTTCACTCTGGAGGGCCGCGCGATGCGGACCGTCCGGCAGGCCTTCAACCGGGTCAAGCGGGCCGGGTACACGGTCCGCATCCGCCGCCACGCCGACATCCCGGCCGAGGAGATGGACGTCCTCCTCAAGAGGGCCGACGACTGGCGCGACGGCGCGACCGAGCGCGGCTTCTCCATGGCCCTGGGCCGCCTCGGCGACCCCGACGACGGCCAGTGCGTGATGCTGGAGTGCACCGACGGCAACGGCGACCTGCGGGCCGTGCTGTCCTTCGTGCCGTGGGGCCCCAAGGGCCTGTCGCTCGACCTGATGCGCCGTGACCGGGACTCCGAGAACGGCCTGATGGAGTTCATGGTCATCGAACTCCTGGAACGCTCCAAGGAGATCGGCGTCACACAGGTCTCACTGAACTTCGCGATGTTCCGCTCCGTCTTCGAGCGGGGGTCCAAGCTCGGCGCCGGACCGGTGCTGCGCATGTGGCGCTCCCTGCTGAGCTTCTTCTCCCGTTGGTGGCAGATCGAGTCCCTCTACCGGGCCAACGCCAAATACCGGCCGATCTGGGAGCCGCGGTTCATGCTCTTCGAGAAGAGTTCCGACCTGCTGCGCATCGGTGTCGCGGCGGGCCGGGCCGAGGGCTTCCTGGAGGCACCCGGCCTGCCGAAGTGGCTGCACCGCAGACATCTGGAGACGATTCGTTGACGTCGTGGTCGACGGCCCCACTACGGCGGTTCGCCCGCCGGGAGTGGGGCCCCATGTTCTGGACCATCCGGGACGCGCTCGTCCGCGACAAGTGGCGCGCGATCCCGATGACCATCGGCGCCGTCTGCCTGACCTCCTTCTTCCAGGTCGTGCAGAACACGTCGTGGGGCTTCCAGCCCGTCCAGGACCTGGGGTCCGTCAAGGCCGTCGACCCCCTGTGGCTCGCCGTGCTGCGCACGCCGCTGTCACTGTTCGTGCCCGCCCTCGACCTGCCGGTGTGGGGGGCCCTCGCCCAGATCCTGCTGGTGTTCGGGATCTCGGAGATCTGCATCGGCTGGTGGCGCACCCTGCTGATCGGCTACATCGCCACCCTCGCCGGGACCACCTACGCCCGGATCGGGCTCTCCCTGGGCCCCGACCACCCCTTCGGCCTGCCGCTGTCCGACCGGATCGTCAACGACACCGGCCCGTCCGCGGCCGTGGTGGGCCTCGCGATCTACGTCTGCTGGCGCTACCGGGCGTACTTCACCGGGTCGCTGGTGATCCTCGTGATGATCGGCGAGGTGCTGTTCAAGGACAACCTGGCGGGCAAGGAACACCTGGCGGCCATCGCCGCCGTGATGGCCGTGTGCACGGTCCGCGCGAAGTGGGGACCCGCCCGCTCCCGCGCCGCGGTCGTCCGCAGGCCTCCGCCCGTCCCTTAGCGGCACCCTGCCCTCCGGCCGGCAGGCCGTACCGTATCGGGGTGACGACAGACCTCGGGCCCTTCGCCCCCACCCGGCTGTGGATGCGGGCGCACCCGCTCGCCACCGACGCCGTGCTCGCGTTCGGGGCGTTCGTCTCCATGGTCGTCGGGTCCTTCGCCGATCCGCACGGACCGCACGGGCCCACCTTCGGGACCCGCACCCCCGAACCGTTCTCCCTGCTGCTGATGCTGATCGGCTCGGCGGCACTGGTGCTGCGCCGCCGCAGGCCGTGGACCGTACTGGCCGTCGCCTGCGGGGTCTCGCTGCTGGAGCTGAGCACCGGGGAGCCGAGGGCGCCCGTCGCGATGTCCGCGGTGATCGCCCTGTACACGGTGGCCTCCCGTACCGACCGGCCGACCACCTGGCGGATCGGGCTCGTGACGATGGCCGTGCTGACCGGCGTGGCGATGCTCGCCGGGCCGCTGCCCTGGTACGCGCAGGAGAACATCGGCATCTTCGCCTGGACCGGGATGGCCGCGGCCGCCGGGGACGCGGTGCGCAGCCGCAGGGCGTTCATCGACGCCATACGGGAACGGGCGGAGCGGGCCGAGCGGACCCGCGAGGAGGAGGCCCGGCGGCGGGTCGCCGAGGAGCGGCTGCGCATCGCCCGGGACCTGCACGACGTGGTGGCCCACCACATCGCCCTGGTCAACGTGCAGGCGGGGGTGGCCGCGCACGTCATGGACAAGCGGCCCGACCAGGCGAAGGAGGCCCTGGCCCACGTACGGGACGCGAGCCGCTCCGCCCTGAACGAGCTGCGCGCCACGGTGGGGCTGCTGCGGCAGTCGGGCGATCCGGAGGCGCCGACGGAACCGGCTCCGGGGCTGGCCCTGCTGGACGAACTGCTGGACACCTTCCGGCACTCCGGACTTCCGGTACGCGTGCTCATGCAGGTGGGGGCGGACGCCGAACCGCTGTCGGCCGCCGTGGACCTGGCGGCGTACCGGGTGATCCAGGAAGCGCTGACCAATGTCCGCAAGCACGCCGGCCCGGGAGCGAAGGCCGAGGTCAGCGTGGTGCGGGTGGGCGCCTCGGTGGAGGTGACCGTGCTGGACGACGGCGGGGACTCGGCCGACTCCGCCCCCGCGCCGACGGACCCGGGCGGCGGGCACGGCCTGCTCGGCATGCGGGAGCGGGCGGGCGCCCTGGGCGGCTCCTGCTTCACCGGCCCCCGCTACGGGGGCGGTTACCGGGTGCACGCGATCCTGCCGGTGGCCTGACCCGGCGCTAACAGGACTTCCTCCAGGGGCCCAGTTCGAGCTTCTTCTGCAGCGAGCTGAGCTTCAACTCCCGCGAGCGCGGACAGAACTCGTCCGTGGACAGTTCGTACTCCACGTGGAAGACGGCCTTGCCCGCCCGGATGAACGGGGTCAGCTCGTCGCACTCCCGGTACTGGGCGCACTGCTCGTTGACCGCGAAGTCGTAGTCGCCGAGCAGCTGCGGGATCTGGTCGAGGTCGTTCTTGAGGCCGACGGCCAGGCCCCGGTCGTGGGCGAGCTTCGCGATCATCCGGTTGAACTTCAGCTGGTCACCGGCGGTCACCGGGAAGCCGGAGTCGTTGTTGTAGGCGTCCATGTTGTCCGGTTCGACGGCGTCGAAGCCCTTGTCGCGGCACATGTCGAAGCGCTTGGCCATCAGCCGCTCGACGTCGGCCAGGCGCCGGACGTCGATCCACCGCTCGCCCTTCCAGCCGTTGCCCTCGCCGAGCATGTCCTTCGGGAAGTCCCCGGAGTCGGGGCGGAAGTCCTCCCAGGCGCCGGTGGAGATGTAGCAGATGGTGCGGCGGCCGGCCTTCTTCAGGCCGGCCACCTCCTCCTTGGAGGTGAGGAACCCGTCGATGTCGTACACGGGCACGTCCACGGAGGCGTCGAGCCCGCCGCTGAGCTGCCACTGCCAGGCCGTCCCGGGCAGCGGCTGCCAGCGGCCCCCCGGCGCCGGGGAGGGGACCGGGCTGGCGGCCGTGGACGGGGTGGGTCCCGGTTCGGGGGTCTCCTCGTCGTCGGGTTCGGAGGAGCAGCCGGTGAGCACGAGCAGGGCGCCGGCGGCGATGACCGCGAGCCCGGTGGTGAAACGCTTCATCCGGCTGCCTCCAGGGCGTTCGGGAGGGTCCCCCAGGGATGCGCGCCGGTGCCGGGGACCGCGCAGTGCACCCCGGCCCGGCGCACCGCCGCGAGCTCCGCGGCGGGCGCGCCCGGCGGGACCGCGTACACGAGGTGGCAGAACGTCCGGGCCGGGTGGCCGGCGGTCCAGGCGGGCGGCTCGGCCGCCGCGTCGCGGTAGGCGTCCCAGGGTCCCTCGAAGGTGACGAGCAGGTCGGCGAGTTCGACGTACCCGGGGTGCGGGTGGACGCCGTGGTTCAGGACGAGCGTACGGGCCCCCGCGGCACGGGCCGCGACGGCGAGCCGTCCGTAGTGGGGCAGCAGCCCGGGATCGGCGGCGGCCTGGTCGAGGAAGGCCCCGTCGGTGGCGTACCAGTCGCGGTGGCGCAGCAGGTCCTGGACCACCTCCGCGTGCGGGCGGCGCCCGTAGTCCGTGTCGACGTACCCGAGGACGGGCACGCCGGCGTCCCGCAGCCGGGCGCAGACGTCGGCGAACCGTTCGTCGGGGGCCCGGCCCGGACCGCTGTCGGGGTTGAGCACCACGGAGTGGAGCCGGCCCGCGGAGCGGATGAGCAGCTCCCAGTCCTCGGGCCGGTCGGCGGGGTGCTCGTAGAGCGGCACCAGCAGCATGGGGTCCTTCTCCTCGTACGCGGACACGTGATCGGAGCTCACCGGTGGGCCGTGGCCCTGCCGAGGAGCAGGCACACCAGGACGGCCAGGGCCGCCGCGGCGCCGCCCGCCACGACGAGCTGCACCAGCCGGGGCTGCCCCGCCCCGGCGAGCAGGGCCAGGCTCTGGGCGACGGCGGCGCAGGCGCAGACCACGGCCGCGGGCCGGACGGCGCCGAAGGACTGCAGGAGCAGTCCGGTCCACATCACGGCGCCCAGGAGCAGCAGGGTCGCGACGCGGATCCAGGTCAGGCCGGGGGCGTGCGGCCACAGCAGGGTTCCCGTGACGCCGAGGGCGAGCAGCACCGCCAGGTAGACGGCCAGGCAGCCGGTCAGGGTGGAGAGCATCCTGCGCCGGAACGCCCGGGGCGAGCGGGCGGCCCGCAGCCCGGCGAGGCTGCCGCTGCGGAAGCGGTGCAGCAGCCACTCGGCGGGGCCCATGCTGAGGGTGAGGGCCACCGCGGAGGGCGCGGCGACCGCCTCGGCGGGGCCGCCGGAGAGCACCTCCCCCAGCGCGGCGTACAGCACGAGCAGGCCGGTGCCGAGGCCGAAGACCCCGTAGGGCACCGAGTCCCCGATCCGGGGGCCGCGCCGGGCGTGGTCCTCCTCGGCGCCGCGCAGCATCCGCCAGCGCACCGGGCCCCGTTCGCCGGGCCGGCTCCGGAGCCGGCCGCGGATCCGGCGCACGGCGGCCCGTACGCCCCGTTCGACCGGGAGTTCGCGCAGGGCGAGCGTGCAGGCGGCCAGCAGGGACACGGCGAGCAGGGCCACCCGGAGCGGCACGGGCAGGTCCGTGAAGAGGGAGAGCACCGCCCCCGCGGCCATCGGGCCGAGCGCGGCGAGCAGCGCCCGCTCGCGGCCGAGCACCAGCAGGACGGTGGCGGCCCCGACGTACAGGGCCTGGCCGGCGGCGAAGCCGTACGAGAACGGCGGGCCGCCGGGGACGGCGAGCGCGGCGGCGGTGCCCAGCAGCGCCCCGGCCGGGGCTCCGGCGAGCAGGGTCCGCCGGGCGGCGGCCCGGTCGCCGAGGCCGAGCCAGGAGTAGGCGCGGTGGGACAGGGTCTGGTCCCAGACCCAGCCGATGAGGGCCCCGGCGAGCAGGGTCAGGGTGCCGGCGGGCAGTCCGAGCCGGTCCGGGGGGCCTTCGAGGAGGGGGGCGCCCAGGACGTAGGCGAGACCGGGCAGGACGAAGATCACCCCGCGGAGCAGGCAGGCGGTGAGGGAGACCTTCCAGGGGTCGGTGACCTCGTCCGGTTCCGGGAAGGAGCGCGGGACGCGGGCGTAGAGCTCCTCGGCGAGGGCGAAGGAGTCGTGGCGGCCGTAGGTCAGGCGGATGTACTCGTCGTTCATGCCGTCGGATTCGAGGACGGCGGCGATCTCGTCGGGGTGCACGGCGGCGGCGATGAACGCGCCGAGGCGGTCGGCGAGTTCGTCCATGGGATCGGCGGCGGCCACCGCCCCCGGACCGGTGCGCCGGGGCCGGGGGACGGCGGGGAGGGTGTCGGTGCGGCCGGCCCCCGCGCCGGGGCCGCCGCTCCCGCGGCCCGCGGCGGCGGCGTGGCCGACGTGGACCCAGCCGCCCTCCGGTCCGGGGGGCCTGAGCCAGAGCGATCCGCTCACCACAGGCTCCCGTCCGCGGCGAGTTCGCGGTACCAGGGGTCCGCGAGCCGCTGGGTCCAGTCGTCGCCCGCACGGACGGGCAGGACGGGCTGCCCGGCGAGTTCCCGGTAGATGTGCCGGAAGCCGTCGACGGACTGGTGGAGGGTGAACTTCTCGACGACCCGTTTGCGGGACGACCGGCCGAGCTCGGCCCGGCGCTCGTCGTCGCGCAGCAGGGCCAGGGTGGCGCGGGCCATGGTCTCGGGTTCGCGGGGCGGGACGACGAGCCCGGTGTCCCCGACGGCCTCGCGGACGCCCCCGACGTCCGTGGAGACGGTGGTGCGCCCGCAGGACATGGCCTCGATGATGCTGAAGGGGAAGCCCTCGCTGATGGAGGAGAGCATCACGACGCTGCCCGCCGCGTACGCCTTGGCGACCTCGGCGATGCGCCCCTCGTAGCTGATCCCGTCGCCGACGCCGAGTTCGGCGGCGAGCTTCTCCAGGCGCAGCCGGTACTCCTCGCAGCCCGCCGGGACCGGCCCGAAGAGGCGCAGGCGCAGGGCGGGCAGCTCCCGGCGCATGAACGCGTAGGCGCGGATGAGGGTTTCGAGGTCCTTGATCGGGTCGATGCGGCCGCACCAGCTGAGGGTGGGGACCTCGGGTTCGGGCCCGGCCTCGGGGAAGGCGTGCGGATCGACCCCGTTGTAGACGGTGCGGATCCGCTCGGCGTCGGCGCCCCCGCGCTCCTCCCAGCGGCGGTTGTACTGGTTGACGGGGGTGATCAGGTCGGCCTGCCGGTACCCCTCGGAGTTCAGCTCCCGGTAGAAGCCCAGCATCAGGGCCTTGACGGGCCAGCGCTGGGCGGCGGTGCGGTAGCCGAGGTAGCGCTCGCGCAGGTAGATGCCGTGCTCGGTGAGGAGGAACGGCACCTGGTCGAGGCGTTTGGCGGCGAGGGCCGGGAGGGTCGCGAGGCCGCTGCTCACGGCGTGGGCGACGCTGTCGGGCGGGATCCGCACGGACAGCGGGCGCAGGGCGTGTTCCAGCAGGTCGGTGGCGGTGAGCGCGTCGTGGACGGTGGGTTCGGCCCGGGCGGTGACCAGGCCGGGCCGGGTCCAGACGTCCATCAGGAGGCGGAGCACCGACTCGGAGCGCAGGGCCGGGGTGAGGCGGCCGGCCCGGGCGAGGCGGGCGAACTCGCCGAGGGCCTCGGAGAAACCGCCGTGCGCGGGGTCGATCAGCGAGAGCAGGAAGGTCTCGTAGAGGGCGGCGAAACGGCGGTGGGCCTTGCCCCGCAGCGCGGACCGGCGGGTCCGGGAGGGCGGCGGGCCCCAGAGCGGGAAGGAGGTGTGCCGGTAGACGTTGCGCGGCAGTTCCCAGGTGACCGGCTCACGTCCGGAGCCGGTCAGGGCTATGACGTTGAAGTCGACCTCCGGCATGCCGCGGACGAGCTGGTCGCACCAGGTGCTGACGCCCCCGTGGACGTGTGGATAGGTGCCTTCGGTGAGCATGGTGACATGACGCCCATGGCTCATGCGGTGTGTCCCCCCAGGACGGAAAAGGGGCCGGCGCCCGTGGGTTGGAGCGCCGGCGCTAGGTGGTACGCGTGACGGCCGGCAGGCGTTCCGGCCGTCGGGTCAGGCGAGCTTCAGGGTGACCGCCGACTGGAGCAGGTCGGGAGACGTCCAGGCGGAACGGGTGCCGGCGTAGGCGGTGCCGAAGTCCGCCGTGCCGAGCAGGAGCTGCTTCTTGGTCCCGTTGGGTGCGGTGACCGGGGCGACCACGCCCGAGGGCGCCTTGACGGTGACGTCCTTGCCGATGCGGTAGGCGGTGACCTGGTTGTTGGCGACCGCCTTGTCCCAGGCGGCGCGGCGGCTCAGCTCGACCCCGGAGTCCTTCATGCTCTGGTTGACGATCGGCGCGCTGGTCGCGTACAGCGAGCGGTAGGTGTCGAGGACCTGGTTGAGCACCGGGTACAGGGTGCGGTCCTCGGCCAGGTTGGACTGGTGGACGTAGTGCGGTTTCGGGTCGTTGGCGAGCACGTGGCGCAGGGCGGTCCGCGCCTCGGCCGGGACGATGTAGTCCTGGTAGCCGGTGTTCACGTCGAGCGGGGCCGGCAGACAGGTCGAGGTCGCCGGGTTGTCCTCGCAGAGGCCGCTGCCGCCGTCGGCCCGGCTGGTGTAGATCCAGTTGTACTCGTCGGCCATCTCCGCGTTGGTGCCCGTGTTGTAGTACACGTTCATCGGGTAGCGCGGGACGGTCAGGGCGGCTCCGACGGCACGCTGCGCGGGTTCGCGGGAGTTGTCGCTGCCCGCCCATTTCACGCCGTTGTCGGCGAAGGCGCCCGCCAGGTTGGGGTTGTCCGTGGGCTGCTGGGGGAGGGTCTTGAGACCGGAGTGCTCGCCGGTGACGATCTCGGTCCGGTCGGTGGCGATGCCGTGCGAGGCGGCCCAGTTGTTGTTGTCGCGGATCTGGGCGGAGATGTCGGCGCGGCTCATCCAGTTCGTCGCGCCCTGGGCGTTCTTCGTGCAGGTCCAGGGGGTGATGGAGGTGTCCTGGGTGCAGCCGAGGAAGAGGTGGGTGTAGGTGTGGTTCATCCACCGGTACTTGGCCCGGTCCGCGACCAGTTGCGCGGTCAGGGCGTCGGTGCCGCCGTTCTCGGTCTTCCACTCCTCCCCGGCGCCGGCGTTGAAGAGCATGTCGAGCTTGAAGTTCTTGCTCGTCTGCCACTGCGCCGCGTACTGGGCGTCGGCGGCGGTCATGCGGATGGTGCTCTCCTTGCCCTCGCCGCCCGCGCAGGCGTAGTCGCCGGGCGTGCAGTTGAGGGTCTTGTCCCAGCGGGCGTCCGGGGCGAAGACGTCGTCGACGTGGACCGCGAAGTAGTTGCGCTCCTGGCCGAGGTGGACGCCCTGGGTGAGCCACTCGACGATGCCCCGGGCCAGCAGCCGGAACTGCTGCTGGTACTGGTTGTAGGCGAAGGTGGCGACCAGTTCGCTGCGCCCGTCGTGGGTGTACTCGCCGAGGAGCGAGGCCCGCCCGGTGCCGCCGGGGACGGGGGCGTCCAGGTAGCTGGTGTAGCCGGCGCGCGGCTGCGCCATGAACCCGTAGCTCTCCATGATGAGCGGAGAGTTGTCCTCGAAGGCGACCTGACCCTGCAGGTACCCGAAGGGACCCGCCTTCCCCGCGGTGGTGACGGCGGCCTGGGTGCCGTCGAGCGTGCCGCCGTAACCGCCGTTGTCGGTGTACTCCAGGCCGACCTCGGGGTGCGCCCAGGTGTAGGCGTCGACCTGGCGGATGCCGTACGTCGTCTCGTACGCGGTGAGGGCGGCGAGCTCGGCCGAGCCCGCGCCGAACGGGTTCTCGTTCGGCAGGATGACCCCCTGGAACTTCGCTCGCGGACGGCCGGAGACCGTGTCGCTGAGGAACGCCGCGTCGATCACCGGGCGGCTCGCGCTGCTCAGGTCGACGCGGGTGTACGGGACTCCGGTGTCGCGGAGCTCGGCGGTGAGCGCCTGGACGGCGCCGCCGCCGTCGTCGACGACCAGCACCTTCAGGTCGATGCGCGGTGCGACGGTCGCCGCCTGGGCGGTCGCCGCGGGTACCGCGACCGCCATCAGGGCTGCTGCGGCCATCGCCGCGGCGGCCCTGTTCATCCGGTTCTTGTTGACCATTTCGGCCTTCCCCCCGCAGGCGTCCCTCGGCGGCGGCCCAAGGCGGAAGGCCGGGCCGGGGAGGCTCTGTGGAAATCATGCAAAGGGACCCCGCGTCCCCTTGCGAGAGTGGGTCGAGTCTCTCGGACCTCGTCAGGTCTAAAGAGCAAACCTGGAGCAGAGTCCACAGATGGGTGAACCTGATGGCCCTTTGATCGAACAACTTGCCAAACCTTCGAGTGACGTACGGGCGAGTACGTGCGCGTAGGCTCGTTTCCGGCGGCCGCCGGGCCCGAATACGATCGCTGCGGAGCGGCCGGAGATCCCGACGTGTCCGCAGCGCCCACACACACAAACGGAAGCGAGACTTCACCACCGTGACTGCTCTGACTCTCAGCACTGCCGGCGCGGCGACGCTGCGCGCCGACGCCCTCGTCGTCGGCGTGGCGAAGGGCCCCAAGGGGCTCGTCGTGGCCGCGGGCGCCGAGGCCGTGGACAAGGCGTTCGACGGAAAGCTCGCCACCGTGCTCGACGCACTCGGCGCCTCGGGCGGCGAAGGCGAGACCACCAAGCTGCCCGCGCCGGCCGGCCTCAAGGTCCCGGTCGTGCTGGCGGTCGGCCTGGGCGCCGCACCCGAGCAGGACGAGTCCTTCGACGAGGAGGCCCTGCGCCGCGCCGCCGGCGCCGCCGCCCGCGCCCTGCACGGCGCGAAGAAGGCCGCCTTCGCCCTCCCCCTGGACGACGCCTCCGCCGTCACCGCCGTGGCCGAGGGCGCGCTGCTGGGCGCGTACGCCTTCACCGCCTACCAGGGCGGCGAGAAGAAGGCCGGCAAGGGCTCCGGCCCCAAGCAGCCGCTGGCCGAGGTCGCCCTGCTGGGCGCCAAGCCGCGTGACAAGGAGCACAAGGCCGCGGCCGAGCGCGCCACCGTGGTCGCCACCGAGGTCAACATCGCCCGCGACCTGATCAACACCCCGCCGAACGACCTCACCCCCGAGGCCTTCGCCGCCGTCGCGTCCGCGACCGCGAAGGAGAACGGCATCAAGGTCCAGATCCTGGACGAGAAGGCCCTGGTCAAGGGCGGCTTCGGCGGCATCATGGGCGTCGGCAAGGGCTCCGAGAACCCGCCGCGCCTGGTGAAGCTCTCCTACACCCACGCCAAGGCGGAGAAGACCCTCGCCTTCGTCGGCAAGGGCATCACCTACGACTCGGGCGGCATCTCCCTGAAGCCGGCCGGTCACAACGAGACCATGAAGTGCGACATGGCCGGCGCCGCCGCCGTCTTCGCCGCCGTCGTGGCCGCCGCCAAGCTGGGCCTCCAGGTCAACGTGACCGGCTGGCTCGCGCTCGCCGAGAACATGCCGTCCGGCTCCGCCACCAAGCCCGGCGACGTCCTGCGCATGTACAGCGGCAAGACCGTCGAGGTCCTCAACACGGACGCCGAGGGCCGTCTGGTCCTGGGCGACGCCCTGACCAAGGCCTCCGAGGAGAACCCGGACGCGATCGTCGACGTCGCCACCCTGACCGGCGCCATGGTGCTGGCCCTGGGCGACCGGACCTTCGGGATCATGGCCAACGACGACGCCTTCCGCACCTCGATCCACGAGATCGCGGAGGAGGTCGGCGAGGCCTCCTGGCCGATGCCGCTCCCCGAGGACCTGCGCAAGACCATGGACTCCCCCACCGCCGACATCGCCAACATGGGTGTCCGCATGGGCGGCGGTCTGGTGGCCGGCCTCTTCCTCCAGGAGTTCGTCGGCGAGGGCATCACCTGGGCCCACCTCGACATCGCCGGTCCCGCCTTCCACGAGGGCGCACCGTACGGCTACACCCCCAAGGGCGGCACCGGCTCGGCCGTGCGCACCCTGGTCCGGCTGGCCGAGCGCACCGCCACGGGCGACCTGGGCTGACGCACCACCCCGTGAGACACGTCCTGTGAGACGCGACGCGCCCCGGAACCCGGTCACGGGTCCGGGGCGCGTTCGCTCTGGAAGAAACCTTGAGGATCAGTAGGTTTCTACGCCGCGGTAACCCCTACTTCGGGCAGAACGACCGTGCACACCCGGGGCCCGGCGTCCCGCGTTCCCCCGACAAATGCGAAGATGGGTTCTCGGCAGGACAGGGCCCCCACCACAGGGCCGAAGAAACAAGCGGCCGATTACCAGCCGCCGCCCGGTCACAGAGGACCGGTGCTCGGCGCACATGCATGGAGGACGTGACGTGGCGAACGACGCCAGCACCGTTTTCGACCTAGTGATCCTCGGCGGTGGCAGTGGCGGTTACGCCGCGGCTCTGCGCGCATCCCAGCTGGGTCTCGACGTTGCGCTGATCGAGAAGAACAAGCTCGGCGGCACCTGCCTGCACAACGGCTGCATCCCCACGAAGGCTCTGCTCCACGCCGGCGAGGTCGCGGACCAGGCTCGCGAAGCCGGACAGTTCGGTGTCAAGACCTCTTTCGAGGGCATCGACATCGCCGGTGTGCACAAGTACAAGGACGAGGTCATCTCCGGCCTCTACAAGGGCCTGCAGGGGCTGGTCGCCTCCCGCAAGGTCACCTACATCGAGGGTGAGGGACGCCTCTCCTCCCCGACGTCCGTCGACGTGAACGGGCAGCGCATCCAGGCCCGCCACGTCCTGCTGGCGACCGGCTCCGTGCCGAAGTCGCTGCCGGGCCTGGACATCGACGGCAACCGGATCATCTCCTCGGACCACGCGCTGGTCCTGGACCGCGTGCCCGAGTCCGCGATCATCCTGGGCGGCGGCGTCATCGGCGTCGAGTTCGCCTCGGCGTGGAAGTCCTTCGGCACCGACGTCACGGTCATCGAGGGCCTCAAGCACCTCGTCCCGGTCGAGGACGAGAACAGCTCGAAGATCCTCGAGCGCGCCTTCCGCAAGCGCGGCATCAAGTTCAACCTCGGCACCTTCTTCGAGAAGGCCGAGTACACCGAGACCGGTGTGCGCGTCACCCTCGCGGACGGCAAGACCTTCGAGGCCGAGGTGCTGCTGGTGGCCATCGGCCGCGGCCCCGTCTCGCAGGGCCTGGGCTACGAGGAGCAGGGCGTCGCGATGGACCGCGGCTACGTCCTGGTCGACGAGTACATGCAGACCAACGTGCCGACCATCTCGGCCGTCGGTGACCTCGTCCCGACCCTCCAGCTCGCGCACGTCGGCTTCGCCGAGGGCATCCTCGTCGCGGAGCGTCTGGCCGGCCTCAAGCCGGTCCCGATCGACTACGACGGTGTCCCGCGCGTCACCTACTGCCACCCCGAGGTCGCCTCCGTCGGCATCACCGAGGCCAAGGCCAAGGAGATCTACGGGGCGGACAAGGTCGTGGCCCTGAAGTACAACCTGGCGGGCAACGGCAAGAGCAAGATCCTGAAGACCGCGGGCGAGATCAAGCTCGTCCAGGTCAAGGACGGTGCCGTGGTCGGCGTCCACATGGTCGGTGACCGCATGGGCGAGCAGGTCGGCGAAGCCCAGCTGATCTACAACTGGGAGGCCCTGCCTGCCGAGGTCGCGCAGCTCATCCACGCGCACCCGACCCAGAACGAGGCCCTCGGCGAGGCCCACCTGGCCCTGGCCGGCAAGCCGCTTCACGCACACGACTAATCCACAGTCACGGGCGCGACGACCACTTCCGCACTTTCGTTAGGAGCAACAGAAACCATGTCGGTTTCCGTAACCCTTCCGGCGCTCGGTGAGAGCGTCACCGAGGGCACTGTCACCCGCTGGCTGAAGGCCGAGGGCGAGCGCGTCGAGGCCGACGAGCCGCTGCTCGAGGTCTCGACCGACAAGGTCGACACCGAGATCCCGTCGCCCGTCTCCGGCATCCTGGCCTCCATCAAGGTCGCCGAGGACGAGACCGTCGAGGTCGGCGCCGAGCTCGCCGTCATCGACGACGGCTCCGGCGCCCCGGCCCCGGCCGCCGCTCCGGCCGCCGAGACGGTCGTGGCCGAGACCCCGGCGGCTCCGGCCCCGGTGGCCGAGGCCCCGGCCGCCCCCGCACCGGCCGAGGCCCCCGCCCCCGCCGCCGCCCCGGCCGCGTCCGGCACCGATGTCGTGCTCCCCGCCCTGGGCGAGTCCGTCACCGAGGGCACCGTCACCCGCTGGCTGAAGGCCGTCGGCGAGTCGGTCGAGGCCGACGAGCCGCTGCTGGAGGTCTCGACCGACAAGGTCGACACCGAGATCCCCGCCCCGGTCTCCGGCACCCTGCTGGAAATCCTGGTCGGCGAGGACGAGACCGCCGAGGTCGGCGCCCGTCTGGCCGTCATCGGCGTCGCGGGTGCGGCTCCGGCCGCCGCCCCGGCCGCCGCCGCTCCGGCTCCGGTTGCCGCCCCGGCCCCGGCCGCTCCGGCTCCGGTCGCCCCCGCTCCGGTCGCCGCCCCGGCTCCGGTCGCCCCGGCCGCCCCGGTCGCCGCTCCGGCCCCCGTGGCCGCTCCGGCCCCGGTCGCCGCTCCGGCCCCGGTCGCCGCTCCGGCTCCCGTCGCCGCCGCTCCCGTCACCCCGGTCTCCGCCGGTGACGAGGGCGCGTACGTGACCCCGCTGGTGCGCAAGCTCGCCTCGGAGTCCGGCGTCAACCTGTCCACGGTTTCGGGCACCGGTGTCGGTGGCCGCATCCGCAAGCAGGACGTCCTGGCCGCCGCCGAGGCCGCCAAGGCCGCCGCTGCCGCCCCGGCCCCGGCCGCCGCTCCGGCCGCGAAGGCTCCGGCCGCCGCGGTGTCCGAGCTGCGCGGTCAGACCGTCAAGATGACCCGCATGCGCAAGGTCATCGGCGACAACATGATGAAGGCCCTGCACTCGCAGGCGCAGCTCAGCTCCGTGGTCGAGGTGGACATCACCAAGATCATGAAGCTGCGCGAGCAGGCCAAGGCCGGCTTCCTCGCCCGTGAGGGCGTCAAGCTGTCCCCGATGCCGTTCTTCGTCAAGGCCGCCGCCCAGGCGCTGAAGGCCCACGCGGTCGTCAACGCCCGGATCAACGACGACGAGGGCACCATCACCTACTTCGACTCGGAGAACATCGGCATCGCCGTGGACTCCGAGAAGGGCCTGATGACCCCGGTCATCAAGGGTGCCGGTGACCTCAACCTGGCGGGCATCTCCAAGGCGACCGCCGACCTGGCCTCCAAGGTCCGCGGCAACAAGATCACGCCGGACGAGCTGTCGGGCGCGACCTTCACCATCAGCAACACCGGCTCGCGCGGTGCGCTGTTCGACACCGTCATCGTGCCCCCGAACCAGGTCGCCATCCTGGGCATCGGCGCGACGGTCAAGCGCCCCATGGTCATCGAGACCCCCGAGGGCACCGTCATCGGCGTCCGCGACATGACGTACCTGACCCTGTCCTACGACCACCGCCTGGTGGACGGCGCGGACGCGGCCCGGTACCTCTCGGCGGTCAAGGCGATCCTCGAAGCCGGCGAGTTCGAGGTCGAGCTCGGCCTGTAAGGCCCCGCGCGCAGCCCCGGCTGCCGCTGGCGGCGCCCCCGTCCGGATCCGTCCGGGCGGGGGCGCCGTCGTTGTAACGAGCCTCACCCGGCGTCCCTGACCGGGAACGCATCGCAGCAGGCCACGACCGCCGTATTGTCTACGCATCAGGCCCCGCGTGCCCCTACAGGAGTTGAAACGCCGATGATCACCCCACCCGTCGTGCACTCGCTGCGCGAGCAGATCCGCGAGCACATCGTGGAGGGGATCGTCAGCGGCCGCTGGAAGCCCGGCGAGCGGATCGTCGAGCGGCGGATCGCGGTCGAGCTGGAGGTCAGCCAGACGCCCGTGCGGGAGGCCCTGCGCGAGCTGGAGACACTGCGGCTGATCGAGTCGGCGCCGAACAAGGGCGTCCGCGTACGGAACCTCTCCGCGGCCGACCTGGAGGAGATCTACCCGGTCCGGGCCGGTCTGGAGCAGATCGCGGCCGAGCTGGCCGCCCCGCGGCTGGCGGCCGACTGCACGGCCCTGGAGCCGCACGTGGCCGCCCTGTGGGAGGCGGACCGCAGCGAGGACGGCACGGCGCAGGTGCGGCACACCGTGGGCTTCCACCGCGAGATGGTGCGGGCGGCCGGGAACAGCGTGCTGCTGCACACCTGGGAGAGCCTGGGCATCGAGGTGTTCACGGCCCTGTCCATCCGCTGGCTGGGTACGGTCCAGAAGTCCTACGCGGAGGAGCACGAGGCCCTCGTGGCGGCCTTCCGCAGTCAGGATCCGGACATCGGACTGCTCGTGAAGCGGCACGTGCTGGGCTGCGCACCGCGCGCCTGAGCCTTTTCCGCGAGGGGTGCGCGGCCCGCCCCGGGCTCCCCGGGGCGCCCGGTTTCCGTACCTTGGGGAACACCCTCTGACCTGCGGCTTTTAGCAGATCGCCAGAGAACCGCTAGGGCTCGCTCGTGTACTCGTCCCATGGGCACCGGGTGCCTGAATTCATGGCACCCGGTGCCGACTTTTGGCGTAGTGACATTTATTCGCCACTTTTATTTGATCGATCATCGATCAGCGCTTTACAGTCGACGCGGACCCCACCCGGGTCCATCGACCCTGTCCTGCCCGTCAGGGTGTTTGATCACCACCTCCTCTCCTTTGTCCGGAAGGCGGCGCACACCGATGTCCGACCCCGTAGGAAAGCTTCCGAGCGAGCTCGACCAGCTCCCGGACCGCGACACCGAGGAGACCGCCGAATGGGCGGCCTCGCTCGACGCCGTCGCACAGGCCGCCGGTACGCGCCGCGCCGAATACCTGCTCCGCCGCACCCTCCAGCACGCCGAGGCCGCCGGCCTCGCCCTGCCGAAGCTGCTGGAGACGGACTACGTCAACACCATCCCCACCGCCGCGGAGCCGGAGTTCCCCGGTGACGAGGCGATGGAAGCCAGGATCACCGCCTGGAACCGCTGGAACGCGGCCGCCATGGTGACCCGCGGCTCCAAGTACGGCGTCGGCGGCCACATCGCCACCTTCGCCTCCGCCGCGTGGCTCTACGAGACCGGCTTCCAGCACTTCTTCCGCGGGAAGGAGGCCGACGGATCGGGCGACCAGCTCTACATCCAGGGCCACGCCTCCCCCGGCATCTACGCCCGCGCCTTCCTCGACGGGCGCATCTCCGAGCAGCAGCTCGACAACTTCCGCCAGGAGTCCGGCGGCAACGGCCTGCCGTCCTACCCGCACCCGCGGCGCCTGCCGTGGCTGTGGGAGTTCCCCACGGTCTCCATGGGCCTCGGCCCGCTCTCCGCGATCTACCAGGCGCGCTTCAACCGCTACCTGCAGAACCGGAGCATCAAGGACACCGCCAACTCGCACGTCTGGGCCTTCCTGGGCGACGGCGAGATGGACGAGCCCGAGTCGACCGCCGCACTGGCCCTCGCCTCCCGCGAGCGGCTCGACAACCTGACCTTCGTCATCAACTGCAACCTGCAGCGCCTCGACGGTCCGGTCCGCGCGAACTTCCGCGTCGTCCAGGAGCTGGAAGCCCAGTTCCGCGGCGCCGGCTGGAACGTCATCAAGTCCCTGTGGGGCTCCGCCTGGGACGAGCTCTTCCAGCTCGACACCACGGGCGCCCTGGTACGCCGCCTGCGCGAGGTACCGGACGCGCAGTTCCAGACGTACGCGACCCGCGACGTGGCCTACATCCGCCAGCACTTCTTCGGCGCCAACGCCGAGCTCGTCGCCCTGGGCGGCCTGCTGTCCGACGCGAAGATCGCCGAGTGCTTCCACAGCTCCCGCGGCGGCCACGAGCCCCGCAAGGTCTACGCCGCGTACAAGGCCGCCCTGGAGCACAAGGGTGCGCCGACGGTCATCCTCGCGCAGACCGTCAAGGGCTACACGCTGGGCGCCGGGTTCGAGTCGAAGAACGCGAACCACCAGATGAAGAAGCTGACGATCGACGAGTTCAAGGACATGCGCGACCTCCTTGGCCTCCCGATCCCGGACAGCGCCTTCGCCGACGGCAAGGTCCCGTACGGCCACCCGGGCGCGGACAGCCCCGAGGTGCGGTACCTCAACGAGCGCCGCGCGGCCCTCGGCGGCCCCGCCCCGGCCCGCAAGGTCCACCACGTGGCCCTGCCCGCCCCGGCCGACCGCTCCTTCGCCCCGCTGCTCAAGGGCTCCGGCAAGCAGGAGATGGCCACCACCATGGCCTTCGTCCGCCTCGTCAAGGACCTGATGCGGGACAAGGAGACCGGCAAGCGCTGGGTGCCGATCGTCCCCGACGAGGCCCGTACCTTCGGTATGGAGTCCCTCTTCCCGTCCGCCGGCATCTACTCGCCGCTGGGCCAGACGTACGAGCCGGTCGACCGCGACCAGCTGATGTACTACAAGGAAGCCAAGGACGGCCAGATCCTCAACGAGGGGATCACCGAGGCCGGCGCCATGGCCGACTTCATCGCCGCCTGCACGTCGTACGCGACGCACGGCGAGCCGATGATCCCGTTCTACATCTTCTACTCGATGTTCGGCTGGCAGCGCACCGCCGACCAGATGTGGCAGCTCGCCGACCAGCTCGGCAAGGGCTTCATCGTCGGCGCCACCGCCGGTCGCACCACGCTGACCGGTGAGGGCCTGCAGCACGCGGACGGCCACTCGCACCTGATCGCGTCCACGAACCCGGCGTCGCTCAACTACGACCCGGCCTTCGCGTACGAGATCGCGGTGATCGTCAAGGACGGTCTGCGCCGGATGTACGGCGAGCAGCCCGAGGACGTCTTCTACTACCTCACGGTCTACAACGAGCCGAAGGTGCAGCCGGCGATGCCCGAGGGCGTCGAGGAAGGCATCCTCAAGGGCCTGTACCGCTTCAACACGGCGGCGGACCTGGCGGAGGCGGCCCCGGCCGCCGACGCCCCGAAGATCCAGCTGATGGCCTCGGGTACGGCGATCCACTGGATCCTGGAGGCCCAGAAGCTCCTGGCCGCCGACTGGAACGTGGCCGCCGACGTCTGGTCCGCCACCTCCTGGGGCGAGCTGCGGCGCGACGCGCTGGAGTGCGACGAGGCGCTGCTGCGCGGCGAGGTCCGCACCCCGTTCGTCACCCGCGCGCTGGAGGGTGTCACCAGCCCGGTGCTCGCCGTCTCCGACTGGATGCGTCAGGTCCCGGACCAGATCAGCCAGTGGGTGGAGCAGGACTACACCTCGCTCGGTACGGACGGCTTCGGTCTGTCCGACACCCGTGAGGGCGCCCGCCGCCACTTCGGTGTCGACGCCCAGTCGATCGTGGTGGCCGCGCTGGCCCAGCTCGCCCGTCGCGGCGAGGTCCCGGCGTCCGCCATCAAGGAGGCCCGGGAGCGCTACGGCCTGTAGGCCGTACGCACCGATCCGACCGTGAGGCGGTCCGTCCCTCCGGGGGCGGGCCGCCTCAGCGCGTCTGCTGGGGCGGGGGCCGGTCCTCCCCCTGCATCCAGGCGGCCGTGCCCGCCGCGCCGGTCAGCTGGGCCAGCATCTCCCGGACGCCGGCCAGCTGGGCGCTGATGGAGTCACGGCGCTTGGTGAGCGCGGCCAGCTCGCGCTCGGACTCGGTGCGGACCCGATCGGCGTTGGCGTCGGCGACGATGTCCTCGGCCTGGCGCTTCGTGTTCTCCATCAACTGGCGGGCACGGCGCTCGGCGTCCGCGCGCAGCTTCTCGGCACTCTCGCGGACAGCCGTCACGTCCCGTGTGACCCGCTCCCGCAGCTCCCTGATGTCCCGTTCGGCCTCGGCGCGTATCCGGCCACCTCCGCCGCGCCGTCCACGGCTCCCGGTGCGGCCGGCGGCTGCGACGGGGGCTGCCGGTAGGCGGCCAGGAGGTGCATCACCAGCCGAAGTCCAGGACCTTGATCACGCCGGCGGAGGTGAGCATCGCGTTCCCCGGTTTGACGTCCCGGTGGACGATGCCGCGCACGTGCGCGGCGGCCAGGGCGGTGGCGATCTTATCCGGACTACGGGCAGTGGCGGGGCCGGGGCCAGAGCGTCCTCTTGCCTGCGGCGTAGAGCCACACCGGGTCGGCATCATGCCAGGTCACAGACCCCAATGCCCGCCTGACCTGAAGGGACTCGGGAAGCTACTGTTCGAAGTGTGATGACGCCTGAGGGAATGAAGCTGGGGGCAGAGGCCGCGCATCTGCTGGCCGCCGCCGACTGCTGTGAGATAGAGCCCGGCTTGAGCGACGCCGAGTTGCAGCGCATCGAAGAAGAGTACGGATTCGAGTTTGCCGATGACCACCGCGCCTTCCTGGCAGCCGGGTTGCCGGTGAGCCAGCCGCCCGAGGAAGGGGCCACCTGGGAGAATCCATGGCCTGACTGGCGTCATGGCGATCCTGCGAAACTGCGGGAGCATCTTGACTGGCCGGTCGAAGGCATCGTCGTGGCGGTCCAGCATGGCTACTGGCACTCAGGATGGGGACAGCGGCCAGCAGGTGCCGACGACGCGGTCCGCGAGGCCAAGACGCTACTGGACCGGGTGCCAAAGCTCGTTCCCGTATACGCGCATCGATTCCTGCCCGCCGGCCAGGGGTCCCACGGCCACCCAGTCCTGTCGATCTGGGGAACCGACATCGTCTACTACGGTGCTGACCTGGCCGACTACATCAACCACGAATTCGACGATTTCAGCGCACACACCCCTAACGATTGCAACCCGAGAGCGACCGTCGCATTCTGGCAGAACTTCCTCGCATAACTCCTCCGAGCCAGCGGGCGCGCGCTTGGGCAAACCCATCATCGCGGTCTGGTGATGACGGGCATGCCGAGGTCGGTGGGACCGCTGTGGCCGGTGCTGCGGCCGCGTTCCAGACTGCGGTCGAGGGTGACAAGCTTCTCCTTGGCCTTGGTGAGGCTGACTTGGAGTCCTTGGACTTCGCCGAGCCAGCCATTCGCCCGCGCTTCTGCGATGCGCTCGGCGAGATTGCGGATGATCTCGATCAACCGGGGCCGCTGCCTGGGGGAAACCCGCAGCATCGGGCAGCGCAGACACGAGTGGTCATGCTGGCACGGGGTTCGATAGGGCCGCGCGCAGTCGCCGAGTTCCAGTTTGCGGGTGTGAAAGTGTTCCTGGAACTCGCGCCATTCGTCGGTCGTGGGTTCGCGGTACTCCTCTGCAGGCCGCGTCGCTCGCCGCTGGTCGAGGAAGCGTCCGAGGCTGGTACTGATCTCCGGGGTTCCACTTGCGGGTGATCGGGTTGACCGTCCCTGCGGTGGACGCTGACTTTGTACGTGGCGAGTTGCGCGGCTTGGTCGTCTGCTTCAGCCAGAGCACCAGATCCCGCACCTCCGCCGACGTTGCCCTGTCCCACTCGACCTGAACAACGCGCAGCCACCGCCACCACCGCAGTTACGCGTACGCGTAACTGCGTACAGATCCGGGCCGGTTCCGGGCGACAAAGTCCCGAAGGTACCGCCGAACGGGCTCTACCGGCATACCCTCCGGGTCGACCACGAGCCAGGGCACCACGCCCTCCGACGGCACGACCTTGCCCCACCTCGGCAGACGGATCGAACCGAGATCCCGTTCCGCCTCATCGAACGACCTCACGCAGCTCTCCTCCTATTTGCTGCCTGAGATCTATCGGTCAGACCTTGCCCGACTCATCCAATGCCTCGGAGTGTCGTCCGGTAGTCCGGTCAACAGAGATGGCCGCCCCAGTGGGCGACGTCGTACCAGGGCACGGGGACGGCCCCGCGGAACAGCTCACCCCTCCCCGTCCCGCACCCGTCGGGTTCGGGTATGGGCCGGGCGGGGGATCGGACACCGGCCTTTGGCCGTATGAGCGGTGGCGGCGCGGGGGTGGACCCGTGATGCTGGAGCGGTGATGGACGAGACGGAGTTCTGGGAGATCGTCGACCGTACCCGCGAGGCCGCCGAGGGCGACCCCGAGGAGCATGCCGAGCTGCTCGTGGAACGGCTCGCGCAGCTCGACCCCGACTCCGTGCTGGACTTCGCGCGGCACTTCGAGTCCCGCTACAACCGGGCGTACACCTGGGACCTGTGGGGCGCTGCGTGGGTGCTGCTCGACGGAGCGAGCGACGACGCGTTCGACTACTTCCGGTGCTGGCTGATCGGGCAGGGCCGGGAGGTCTTCGAGGGGGCGGTCCACGAGCCGGACCAGCTGGCGGAGCTGCTGGCCGAGTTCGACGAGGACATCGACGGGGACGGCGAGGAGCTGGGGTACGCGGCCGACGAGGCGTACGAGCAGCTGACGGGCGCGGTGGCGCCGGACCTGGGGATCGCGCTGCAGGCGGCGGAGCCGGAGGGCGCTCCGCTGGACTTCGAGGACGAAGCCGTGCTGGCGGAGCGCTTCCCCCGGCTGTGGGACCGCTTCAGGGCCTGAGGGCGCCCAGGCCCAGGCAAGATCCGGAAGAGGCGGCCTAGTAGTGCGTGCCGCCGTCGATGCGGATCTCGGTGCCGGTGATGAAGCAGCCGTCCTCGGATCCGAGCATGGCGACGACGCCGGCGACGGCCTGCGGGCCGGCGAAGCCCTGGCCGAGGGCGGGGGCGAGCTTGGTGAACAGGCTCCAGTCGGTGTCCTCGGGCAGGCCCGGTCCGGTGCCGGTGGTCATGCCGGACTCGATGGAGCCGGGGGCCACGGAGACGAAGCGCAGGCCCTGCTTGCTGTACTCGGCGGCCAGCGCGTGGGTCATGGACTGGATGCCGCCCTTGCTGGCCGCGTAGGCGGACATGTAGGGGTGGGCGAAGGTCGCCGAGGTGGAGCTGAAGTTCACGACGACGGGCTGGTCGCCCGCGAGCAGCGCGGGGAGCGACTCCCGGATCATCAGGAAGGTGCCGGTCAGGTTGACGGCGATGATCTTGTTCCAGAAGTCGAGCGTCGTCTGGTGGGTGTGCGAGGAGCGCAGGATGCCCGCCGCGTTGACCAGGACGTCGATGCCGGTCATGGCGCCCACGGCGGCGGCCACGCCGGCCCGGACGGCGACCTCGTCGGATATGTCCAGGATCGCGGTGGTCAGCCGGTCGGCGTGACCGTCGGCGGCGGCCTGCTCGGCGGTGGCCTTGAGACCGGCTTCGCTGACGTCCACGGCGTGGACGCGGCCGCCCTCGGCGAGAATGCGGTGGACGGTGGCCTGGCCGATGCCGGAGCCGCCGCCGGTGATGAGGACGCGTCGTCCTTCGTAACGGTTCATGGGGTGAGCGTACCGAGCAGATGGCATGTTTTGCCACTCTGGCATGAAATGCATTCGCGGACATGCCGGACGGTACGCTTCACCCGTGAGATCTCCCCGTCCGTACTCCCCCCAGAGCGGCCCCGGAACCCCGTCGCTGACCGAGCGCCGCAAGGCCGCCACCCAGCTCGACATCGCCCGCGCCGCATGCGAGCTCTTCGCGGAACACGGTCCCGACGGCACCACCGCCGAGGACATCGCCCACCGCGCCGGCGTGGCGCTGCGCACGTTCTACCGCTACTTCCGCAACAAGCAGGAGGCCGTGGCCCCGCTGCTCGCGGGCGGCGGCGACGCCTGGCGCGCACTGCTCGCCGAGGAGGACCCCGGCACCCCCCTCGCGCAGGCCCTGGAGCGCGCGGTTCGCCGTGCGCTGAGCGACTCACAGGCGGTGGAGGAGGGCCTGGAGGTCACCCGCGGCCTGCTGCGGGCCGCGGCCACCGACGAGGCCCTGCGGGCCGTCTGGTACCGCGTGAACCAGGAGTCGGAGGAGCGCCTGGTCCCGGTGGTGGCCCGGCTGGCCGGACCGGGGGCGGACGCGATGTCGGTACGCCTGCTCGCCGCGGCCTCGACGGACGCGATCCGGGTCGCCCTGGAGGTCTGGTCCACCTCGGACGCCCCCGTGTCGGGGCCCGGCTCCCCCTCCGACCTGGCGGTGCGCTGCCTGACGGAGCTGACCGGCGCGATGCCCCTGCTCCGCTGAGGTGGGCGGGGCAGGGGCATCGAGGCAGATCCGGCAGCAGGTCAGCGCCAGCCTCCCCAGTCACCGTCGTGGTTCCAGCCGGAGTCGTTCCAGCTGCCCCAGTCGCTGTCGTTCCAGTGACCGTTCCCGCCGCAGTCGTCGTCGTTCCAGTTGCCGTTGCCCCAGTCGTTGCGGTTCCAGTCGTTGTGGTTCCAGCGGGCGTGGTTCCCGCGCGAGTCCCAGCCACCACTGTGGTCGTGGGCGGACGCGCTGGTGAGCGGCAGCAGACCGAGGGTGAGACCCGCGGCCCCGGCGACGACGACTCCGATGATCCTACGGCGCATTTCCATGCACCTCCGAACATGTCTCGCTTATCGGGCTTTTAGGTACCGTTCCACCGTCGCCCCGGCCGCTCGGGCTGTCAAAAGCAGAAGGCCCCCCGCCGCTCTCCGGGAGAGCGGCGGGGGGCCTTCCATCAGGCACGATCCCGGGTTTCGAAAAGATCCCGGCGGTGTCCCGGCCTAGAGGTCGAAGTAGAGCTCGAACTCGTGCGGGTGCGGGCGCAGCGCGATCGGGGCGATCTCGTGCGTGCGCTTGTAGTCGATCCAGGTCTCGATCAGGTCGGGGGTGAAGACACCGCCGGCCAGGAGGTACTCGTGGTCCTCCTCCAGGGCCTTGAGGACGTCCTCAAGGCTGGTCGGGACCTGCGGGACGCTCGCGTGCTCGTCGGGCGAGAGCTCGTAGAGGTCCTTGTCGATCGGCTCCATCGGCTCGATCTTGTTCTTGATGCCGTCGAGGCCCGCGAGCAGCAGCGCCGAGAAGGCGAGGTACGGGTTGGACGACGGGTCCGGGGCGCGGAACTCGACGCGCTTGGCCTTCGGGTTCGAGCCCGTGATCGGGATGCGCATGGCGGCGGAGCGGTTGCGCTGCGAGTACACCATGTTGACCGGCGCCTCGAAGCCCGGCACCAGGCGGTGGTACGAGTTCACCGTCGGGTTGGTGAACGCCAGCAGCGACGGGGCGTGCTTGAGGATGCCGCCGATGTAGTAGCGGGCGGTGTCCGACAGGCCCGCGTAGCCGGCCTCGTCGTAGAACAGCGGGTCGCCGTTGGCCCACAGGGACTGGTGCACGTGCATGCCCGAGCCGTTGTCACCGAAGATCGGCTTCGGCATGAAGGTCGCGGTCTTGCCGTTGCGCCAGGCGACGTTCTTCACGATGTACTTGAAGAGCATCAGGTCGTCGGCCGCGGCGAGCAGCGTGTTGAACTTGTAGTTGATCTCGGCCTGGCCACCGGTGCCGACCTCGTGGTGCTGGCGCTCGACCTGGAGGCCCTGTGCGTCCAGTTCGAGGGAGATCTCGGCGCGCAGGTCGGCGAAGTGGTCGACCGGGGCTACGGGGAAGTAACCACCCTTGTAGCGGACCTTGTAACCACGGTTGTTCTCCTCGGAGCCCGTGTTCCAGGCACCGGCCTCGGAGTCGATGTGGTAGAAGCCCTCGTTGGCCGAGGTCGCGAAGCGCACGCTGTCGAACACGTAGAACTCGGCCTCGGGGCCGAAGAACGCGGTGTCGGCGATGCCGGTGGAGGCGAGGTAGGCCTCGGCCTTCTTGGCGATGTTGCGCGGGTCGCGGCTGTACGCCTCACCCGTGATCGGGTCGTGGATGAAGAAGTTGATGTTGAGCGTCTTGTCCTTGCGGAACGGGTCCAGGCGCGCGGTGGTGATGTCGGCCCGCAGAGCCATGTCGGACTCGTGGATCGCCTGGAAGCCGCGGATCGAGGAACCGTCGAAGGCGAGCTCCTCCGCCGGGTCGAACGCTCGCGCCGGGATGGTGAAGTGCTGCATCACACCGGGCAGGTCGCAGAAGCGGACGTCAACGAACTTGACGTCGTTCTCCTCGATGTACTGCTTCACTTCGTCGGCGTTCTTGAACATCCAACTCCTCCTACTCCCGGTCCCCGGGGCAGGGACGGGCTTTTATAGCTCGTGGTGCGTCAGTGCGGTGCCGCACGCTGACCCGACCATAAGCAGACGGGATTTCCCAAGCATGACCCATTTGTTTCGCACAAGTTAACCAGGGTCCCGTCCAGGGCCCGTCGAACGCCACCGGTACCGTGGTGGAGTGGACAACAGGCAAGCAATCGGATCCTGGCTCTCCGGCCCCCGCGCGACCGCCGAGGAGATGGGCGTCGACTTCGGCCATCCGGGCGAGCGGCTGGGCCTGCCCCGGTCCGGGCCCGGCTCCGTGGCCCGCTTCGGACGCCGGCTCGGCGCCGTCTTGATCGACTGGCTCCCCTGCCAGCTCATCGCATACGGACTGATCACGCACGGGAACCTGCAGACCACGGGCAACTGGACACTGGGGCTCTTCGTGGCCCTGTCGATCCTGACCGTGGGCACCGTGGGATTCACCCCCGGGAAGCGGATCCTCGGCCTCCGGGTCGTCGGACAGGACGGCGGCCGCCTCGGTCTCCTCCGCGTGGTGGCCCGCACCCTACTCCTGGCCCTCGTCATCCCGGCGCTGGTCTGGGACCGGGACGGACGCGGACTCCACGACCGGCTGGCCGGCGCGGTCCAGGTACGGATCTGACGGCCCGATCCGACGGTCCGGGCCCGAGGGTCCGGACCCGACGCGGAACGGCACGACGCACCGGCCCGCACGGCACGACGGCACGACGCACCGCACGACACGAGGACACGACACAGGGCGCCCCCGGCCTGACGGCTCGGGGGCGCCCTGTGTGATGTATACGAAGAGCGGGTCAGCGCATCTTTCCGCCGCGCGGCATCCGCATGCCCTTGGGCATCGGACCCTTCGGCACGGGCATGTTGCTCATGAGGTCGCCCATGGCCCGGAGCTTGTCGTTGACCTGGGTGATCTGCGGGCCGGTCAGGACGCGCGGCAGCTTCAGCAGCGTCGTGCGGACCTTCTTGAGCGGCACCTCGCCCTCGCCGGTGCCGACGATGAAGTCGTGGACCGGGATGTCGGGCATGATCCGGGCCAGCTTCTTCTTCTCGGCCGCGAGCAGGGTCTTCACCCGGTTCGGGTTGCCCTCCGCGATCAGGACCACGCCCGCCTTGCCGACCGCCCGGTGGACGATGTCCTGGTTGCGGTTCATCGCGACGGCCGGGGTGGTCGACCAGCCCCGTCCCACGTTGTCCAGTACGGCCGCGGCGGCGCCCGGCTGGCCCTCCATCTGCCCGAAGGCAGCGCTCTCGGCCCGTCGCCCGAAGATGATCGCCATCGCCAGGAACGCCACCAGGAAGCCCAGGATGCCCAGGTAGACCGGGTGGCCGATCAGGAAGCCGATCGCAAGGAAGACACCGAAGGTGACGATTCCCACGCCCGCGACGATCAGACCGACCTTCGGGTCGGCCTTGCGCGTCATCTTGTACGTCAGGGCGATCTGCTTCAGTCGCCCGGGGTTCGCAGCAGTCTCTGCGTTTGACTTCCTCGCCATAGAGCGAAGTTTACGTGGCCTGCGGGGTCCGGGTCGCCGCGGCCTCAAGTACGTGTTCGGTTTCGACCCTGTCCTTGGCCCTTCGGCGGTCCTCCAGGACGGCCGTCCAGGCGTTCCGGCGGGCACCGCTCATGAGCAGCGACTCGATGCCACGGAAGGCCTCGGTGAAGGAAGGGATGGCAATGGCGCGTACTGGCGCGGCCTGCATGATGTCGGACCCTCTCTCGGTGCTCACGTCGATGGGGTGGCGTGCGGTGTGTGCGGTGCGTGGATCCAGCGTCACTGACTGGTGTTACCAGGGCGTGGCCGGTCGGTCAAATGTGATTGACACGTTGCAAACGCGGACGCGGCCCGCCGGGCTCCTCCGAAAAGAGCCTAGGGGCCGCGCCACTGCGGTGTTACCCGTTGGTAAGTCATTGTGCGTGACCTCACACGCACACGCGGTCAGTTTTCAGACCGCCGCGCGCTTCTCCATCGCCTGGCCGTACAGACGGCCCGCCCGGTAGGAGGAACGGACCAGCGGGCCGGACATCACGCCGGAGAAGCCGATCTCCTCGGCCTCCTTCGCCAGCTCGACGAACTCGGCCGGCTTCACCCAGCGCTCCACGGGGTGGTGCCGCGGCGAGGGGCGCAGGTACTGGGTGATGGTGATGAGCTCACAGCCGGCCTCGTGGAGCTCCTTCAGCGCCTCCGAGACCTCCTCGCGCTCCTCGCCCATGCCCAGGATCAGGTTGGACTTGGTGACCAGGCCGTAGGCGCGGGCCTGCCGGATCACGTCGAGCGAGCGCTCGTAGCGGAAGCCCGGACGGATGCGCTTGAAGATGCGCGGCACGGTCTCGACGTTGTGCGCGAAGACCTCGGGGCGGGAGGCGAAGACCTCCTCCAGCAGCTCCGGGACCGCGTTGAAGTCGGGGGCCAGCAGCTCGACCTTGGTGTGGCCGCCCTCGCGGCCCGCCGTCTGCTGGTGGATCTGGCGCACGGTCTCCGCGTAGAGCCAGGCACCGCCGTCCGCCAGGTCGTCGCGGGCGACGCCGGTGATGGTGGCGTAGTTCAGGTCCATCGTGACGACGGACTCGCCGACGCGGCGCGGCTCGTCGCGGTCGAGGGCCTCGGGCTTGCCCGTGTCGATCTGGCAGAAGTCACAGCGCCGGGTGCACTGGTCGCCACCGATGAGGAAGGTGGCCTCGCGGTCCTCCCAGCATTCGTAGATGTTCGGACAGCCGGCTTCCTGGCACACCGTGTGCAGTCCTTCGCCCTTCACCAGGGCCTGCATCTTCGTGTACTCGGGACCCATCTTCGCCCGGGTCTTGATCCACTCGGGCTTGCGCTCGATGGGGGTCTGGCTGTTACGGACCTCCAGGCGCAGCATCTTGCGTCCGTCGGGTGCGACTGCGGACACGACCGGCTCCCTGTGACTTCGATTCTTCGGCGCCCACCAGGGTACGCCCGTAATTTCGTACGCTCTTACGTCGGCCAACCGGGTGTCGGTCGGACGCATTCCCCCCGGCGGTCAGCCGGCGGCCGGCTCGATCTCGCGCGGCTTCAGCTCGGCCTGCTCCAGCACGTCCTTCAGGTGCCGTTCGACGACCGGCAGCACCTCGGCGATGGTGATCTCGCGGCCCAGCTCGTAGGAGAGCGAGGTCACACCGGCGTCCCGGATCCCGCAGGGGATGATCCGGTCGAACCAGGTGGCGTCCGGGTTCACGTTCAGGGAGAAGCCGTGCATCGTGACGCCCTTGGCGACGCGGATGCCGATGGCGGCGAGCTTGCGGTCCTCGCGGCGCTGTCCGGCGTTGGACGGCGCGTACTCGGGGCCGTTGAGGCGGGCGTCGAACTCGTCGTCGCCGATCCGGGGGTCGAAGTCGAGGGAGAGCCCGCCTATCGCGGGACGCTGCTCCACGGGGTCGCCGAGCACCCAGACGCCCGAGCGGCCCTCGACCCGCGTGGTCTCCAGGCCGAACTCGGCCGCGGTGCGGATGAGGGCGTCCTCCAGACGGCGGACGTGCGCGACCACGTCGACGGGGCGGGGCAGCTTCATGATCGGGTAGCCGACCAGCTGGCCCGGACCGTGCCAGGTGATCTTGCCGCCGCGGTCCACGTCGATGACCGGGGTGCCGTCCAGCGGCCGCTCGCTCGGGTCCGTGCGCCGGCCGGCCGTGTACACCGGCAGGTGCTCCACGAGCAGGCAGGTGTCCTCGACCTCGTCCGCGAAGCGGGCGGCGTGGACGCGCCGCTGCTCGTCCCAGGCCTCGGTGTACTCGACGGATTCCGGCCCGAAGCCCAGATGGACAAACCGAAGCTCAGTCACCGCAGCGCCTCCTCGTTGAAACTGCTGTGTGCACGCGATCGCACCAGGCCAAGAGTACGGCGACCCGTGCGCGCGCCTTCAGGCCCCCGGGTCCCCGGCCTCCGGCGGCGGGCCGGGCAGCTGCCGGGGGCGCCTGCGCCCGGCGGGCGGGCGGTCCGGGTCCTCGTCCGCCCTCGGCAGCCGGCGGTGGCCCTCGGAGTGGTCGTTGACCCAGCCGCACACCCCGCACGCGTACCGGCCGTCCAGTCCCGCGATGTACGTACCGCACCGGCGGCACTCCGCCTCGGTGAGCTCGGGGGCGGGGAGCGGGGCGGTGGAATCCGTGTACATGTCGGGGGCATGTGCCCCGGGGGGCCGGCGGGTCATGGGGCGCAGCGTACGCGGACAGCGGGGACCGACCCGTAAAGGGCCCTCCTCATTGGGCACACGATCGGATGAATGTGGGACAGAGAGGGCGGCAAGAGCGGACTTGGCCGCTACATTCACGCCGTTCAGGGGCCGGGACTCCGGTCCGTCACGTCAGGAAACCGTGGAGCCGATGACGGAACGACCTGCCCAGCGCGTCCCCAACCGGCAGCTCGCGGCGCTGATCGCGGAAGCCGGGTTCTCCAACGCCGGGCTCGCCCGCCGCGTCGACCAGCTGGGCCTGGAACACGGTCTGGACCTTCGCTACGACAAGACGTCCGTGACCCGCTGGCTGCGCGGCCAGCAGCCCCGCGGCACCACCCCGGCGCTCATCGCCGAGGTCTTCACCCGGCGCCTGGGCCGCCGGCTGTCCGCGCAGGACCTCGGACTGGACGCCTGCGCGCCCGTGTACGCGGGACTGGAGTTCGCGGCCACCCCCGAGGAGGCCGTGGACATCGCGAGCGGGCTCTGGCGCAAGGACTCCGGCTCGCACGCCGAGCTCCGCAAGATCGCCTTCACCCCGGCCGGACTCGTGGTGCCCAGCCGCGACTGGCTCATCGGCCGCGCCGACGAACGGGTGGGGCGCGGCGTGGACCCCGCGGCGAGCCGCGTCCCGGCCCAGGGCCGCCCCTCCGTCCCCCGCCAGCGGCAGATCGACCGCGGCCCCGGCCAGCGCGTGACCGGCGGGGACATCGCCGCGCTGCGGTCGGTGAGCGAACTGTTCCGGACCCTGGACCACGCCTACGGCGGCGGCCACGCCCGGCAGGCCCTCGTGCGCTACCTGGAGCACGAGGCCGAGCCGATGCTGCGCGGCACCTACGGCGAGACCACCGGGCGTCGGCTGTTCGCGGCCGCCGCCGACCTGACCCGGCTCGCGGGCTGGACCTCGTACGACATCGCCGCGCACGGACTGGCCCAGCGCTACTTCGTGCAGGCGCTGCGGCTGGCCCAGGCCGCCGGGGACCGGCCGTACGGGGCCTACGTGCTGGTGACGATGAGCCGGCAGGCCGTCTACCTCGGGCACGGCCGGGAGGCGGTGCAGCTGGCCAGGGTCGCCCAGCAGGGCGTGGGATCGGGCCCGCCCCCGGTCGTCCAGGCCCTGCTGCACGCGGCCGAGGCGCGCGGGCACGCCGTCCTCGGCGAGGTGCGGGCGGCCACGGCCTCCCTGGTGCGGGCCGAGCGGGCGCTGGGCGCGGGGCGGCCCGGCGACGACGTGCCGCACTGGGCGCGGGCCTTCGACGAGGCGCAGCTCGCGGACGAGTTCGGGCACTGTCACCGGGACCTCCAGCAGTACCGCGCCGCGGCGCAGCACGCGGAGCGCTCGCTCCAGCTGCGGGCGCCCGGGTTCGCTCGCTCACGGCTGTTCTGCCGGGTGGTGCTGGCCACGGCGCGGCTGGGGCTGGGCGAGCTGGACCAGGCGTGCGCGCTGGGGGCGGAGGCGGCGCAGCAGGCCGGCGAGATGCGGTCGGCGCGCGCGGTGGAGTACGTACGGGACTTCGAACGGCGGCTGGAGCCGTACCGGGACGCCTCGGCGGTGCGGAACTACCGGGACCGGGTGGCGGCGATGTCCTGAACCCCCGCGGGGGTTGAGGCCGGCCGGGCCGTGGGCGCCCGGCCGGCCTCCGCTGGTGTCCGTCGCACCGGTCCCCTTCCGCCGGCCCTTCCGCCGGGAGGGGCCGTCGGCGCCTCCCGGCGGTCCGCTCAGGCCGCCGCCGGCACCGCCGGTTCGGGGCGGACCGGGAGCGGGATGCCGAAGTCGCGGAGCAGGGCGGTGGCGGCGCGCCGGGCGGAGTGCAGGGCGCCGTCGACGGTGTTGGAGTCGCGGTGGTCCCCGCACACGTAGAGGCCGGCCAGCACCCGGACCGGGCGCCGCGGGTCGTACGGCGGGGGCATGGCGGGGACGGCCTCCGGGGTGTGGTGGACGGCCAGGAGCTCCCAGTCCCGGGTCGAGGTGTCGTAGAGCCGGGCCAGGCGCGAGGCGACCGTCCGGGCGGGCGGCGGCGGGCCGTGCACCGTGGTGGTGACCAGGCTCCGGCCGGCCGGTGCCCGGCCGGGGTCGACCGCGCTCATCACGGTGGTGTGCGCGAGGGGCCACTTGGGGTCGGCGTCCAGGAGCAGCGAGCCGTCCCAGGGCAGCGGGGCGGGGGTCGCGTGGTGGATGACGGTGACCTCGTGGAAGGCAGGCACCCGCAGTCCGGGCAGCAGGTCGGCCGCGGCCCGCGCGCCGGTGGCGAGGAGGACGGACCGGCAGCCGAAGTCGCCGTGGTCCTCGGTGGTGACGAGGTTGGTCGCCACCGACCGCACGCGGACCCCCGTGCGTACGGTGCCGGGCGGCAGGCCGGCCGCCAGCAGGTCGGGCAGGGCGGCGGCGCCGCCCTCCGGGACGGCGAGCCGGCCGCGGGCGAAGGTGCGCAGGGCCAGGTCGGCGACGCGGCTGGAGGTGGTGAGCGCCGGGTCGCGCAGCAGCGCGGCGAGCAGGGGCCGCAGGACTCCGTTCACGGTGCGCGGGGGCAGGCCGCGGGAGCCGAGGGCGGCCAGCGCGGTGCGCTCGGGCCGGGCGAGCAGCCGGTCCACGGGCAGTGCCGCGAGCCGGCCGAGGGCGGCGCTGAGCCGGGCCTGGTCGAGAGAGCCGCTGGCCAGTGCGCGGGCCGGGGTCAGGGCGGCGGCCCGCTGCTGCCGGCCGTCGGCGCCGTGCACCAGGACCCCGGGGGCGAAGGGGCGCAGGACGAGCCCCTCCAGGCCGGGGGTGCGGGCCGGTTCGGTGTACGAGGTGCTGAGGAGCTGGCCGACCCGGTCGAGCCGGAAGCCGTCGGCCGAGGCGGTGGCCATCCGGCCGCCGGGGTCGTCGGCGCTCTCCAGGACGCTGACCGTGACCCCCGCCGCGATCAGGTGGTGTGCGGCCGCGAGTCCTGAGACTCCGGCTCCTACGATGACGACGTCCGCATGGTGTGCGGCGTGGTGTGCGACGTGGTGTGCGCTGCTGAGCACGTGCCCCTCCCCGAGGTCGGCGCGGCTGTGTGGGGTCCTCCTTCCCCCAACGGGCTCCAGGAGAACCCCAGTCCGGTGGGCTATTGCGCACAATTCCGGTCGCACGACGGTCGCATCCGGGTCACGAACGGTCGCACATGGTCGTGCGGTGCGCCTACGCCAGCGCTGCCCTGATCGACTCCTCGATCCCCGGGTGCCGGAAGGCGAAGCCCGACTCCAACAGGCGTGCGGGCAGCACGCGCTGACTGCCCAGCACGTCCCCGGCGAACTCCCCGAGCGCCAGACGCATCACGGGGGCGGGCACGGCGCACACCGTGGGGCGGTGCAGCACGCGGCCCATCACGGCGGTGACCTCACGGTTGGTCAGGGGGTGGGGAGCGGTGAGGTTCACGGGGCCGGTGAGGGCAGGGGTGTCGATGATGTGCCGCAGCGCGGCGATCTCGTCGTCCAGGGAGATGTACGACCAGTACTGGCGGCCGTTGCCGAGCCGGCCGCCGATGCCCGCGCGGAAGACGGGGAACAACTTGCCCCAGGCCCCGCCGTCGGCCGCGACCACCAGCCCGGTGCGGGCGAACACGGTCCGGATCCCGGCGGCGCGGGCGGGGGCGGCGGCGGCCTCCCAGTCCACGCAGACCGAGGGCAGGAAGCCGGTCCCGGCGGGGGCGGTCTCGTCGACGGGGCGGTCGCCGGTGTCGCCGTAGTAGCCGATGGCGGAACCGCAGACCAGGACCGGTGGCGGGCTGCCGAGGGCGGCCACCGCCCGGGCGATCGCGGCCGTACCGAGGACCCGGCTGTCGCGGATCTCCTTCTTGTACGCGGCCGTCCAGCGGTGGTCCCCGACCCCGGCCCCGGCCAGGTGCACGACGGCGTCGGCGCCTTCGAGACCGGCGGGGTCGACGTATCCGGCGCGAGGGTCCCAGCGCGCCTCACCGGGGGCGGCGGGCGCGCGGCGCACGAAGCGGACGGTGTCGTGGCCGTCGGCGTGGAGGGAGCGCACGAGGGCCTTGCCGATGAGTCCGGAGGATCCGGTGAGGGCGATACGCATGCTGCCAGTGTGCCGTTGCCCTGGCCGGGCGGTTCTCCGCCACGGCGGGGCCGGGGACGGCCGTTGCCCTGGCCTGGGCTGCGGGACGGCCTGGGTCGGCGCCGGGGTCCGGTGGGATCAGGTGGTGCCGAGCCAGGTGCCCACCGCGTAGGTGACGGCCATGGCGAGCGCGCCGCCCAGGACGTTGCGCAGGACCGCCCGCGGGACCGGGGCCCCGCCCAGCCGGGCGCTGACCACCCCGCACAGGGTGAGCGCGGCCAGCACGGCCGTCACCGTGACCGGCACCCGCCCGGACGGCCCCGGCAGGACGATCGCCAGCAGCGGCAGCACCGCCCCCACCGTGAAGGCCACCAGGCTCGCGAACGCCGCGTGCCACGGGTTCGCCAGCTCGTCCGGCTCGATGCCGAGCTCCACCCGCGCGTGCGCCCGCAGCGCGTCCCGCTCCGTCAGCTGCTCCGCCGCCTCCCGGGCCACCGCGTGGTCCAGGCCCCGGTCCATCAGCATCCCGGTGAGTTCGTCGAGCTCCGCCTCCGGCTCCTCGGCCAGTTCGCGCCGCTCCACCTCCAGCGCCGCCCGCTCGGAGTCCCGCTGCGAGCTCACCGACACGTACTCCCCCGCCGCCATCGACAGCGCCCCGGCCAGCAGGCCCGCCACCCCCGCCGTCAGGATCTCCGTGCGCGAGGTGGTCGCGCCGGCCACGCCCACGACCAGGCCGGCCGTCGAGATGATCCCGTCGTTGGCGCCCAGCACCCCGGCCCGCAGCCAGTTCAGCCGGGTACTGATGGCGGCGCTCTGCGTATCCGTCACGGGACCACTGTCGCGGCCCGCGCCCGCCGGGACCACCCGGCGTGCGCCCTCCCGGCACCGGTACCAGGGTGGAGGGGTGAGACGCGGACGGGAGGACCTGGGCAGCCTGCACGGAGCACCGCCACCGCGCTGGGCCCGGCTCGCGCCCGCGGTGGCGCTGGTGGTGCTCTGCTTCATCCAGTGGCTGACGCCCGGGACGGCCGAACTGGGCTACTTCCTGGCCGCCCTGCCCGCCGTGGCCGCCTTCTCCTACGGGGCCGGCGGCACCGCCGCCTTCGCCGTCGTGGTGCTGGTGCTCCTCGGGGTACCCGCGCTCGGCGTCGGGCACGCCCACGGCTCGGACCTGGCGACCGTGGCCACCGTGGGGCTGCTCAGCGTGGTCATCGCCCTGGTGCGGCGGCGCCGGGACGCCCAGCTGGTGAGCGTCCGCACGGTCGCCGAGGCCGCCCAGATGGCGGTGCTGCCGCCGGTTCCGGAGCAGGTGGGCACGGTGCGCTGCGCCGCGCTCTACCGGGCGGCCCAGCGCGGCACGCTGGTCGGCGGCGACCTGTACGACGTACGGGCCGGACCGTACGGGGTGCGGGCGGTGGTGGCCGACGTGCAGGGGCACGGGCTGACGGCGGTCGGGACGGTCGTCGCCCTGCTCGGCGCCTTCCGGGAGGCGGTACTGGACGATCCGGAGCTGACCGGGGTCGCGGCCCGGCTGGACCGGCGGCTGACCGAGGACGCCGCGGCGGACTCCACTCCGCACCCGGAGCTGTTCGCCACGGCGGTGCTGCTGGAGTTCCCGCCCGGCCTGGACCTCGTGCGCATCGTGTCGTGCGGGCATCCCCCGGTCCTGCTCCTCCGGGACTTCGAGGTCTCGGAGGTGAAGGCGGAACCAGGACCTCCGCTGGGCCTGGGACTGGCCGGGACCACCCTCCCACCGGTGACCGAACTCCCCCTGCTGCCCGGCGACCGGCTCCTCGCCCACACGGACGGGGTCACCGAGGCCCGCGACGCGGCCGGGTTCTTCTACCCGCTGGCCACCCGCCTGCCGGCGCTGTCCGCCGACCCCGCGGGCCTGGTCCCGGCGGTGTGGCAGGACCTGGAGGCCTTCACCCGGGGCGGCCCGGGCGACGACGTGGCCCTGCTGATGCTGTCGCCCGAAAGGCGGTTGCCCGGTGGTCCGCCGGGTCCCTAGATTCACCGGACATGCACTGTGCGTAGTCGGTGACCACGCTCGGTAGCGACATCGTCCCGACCGACGTTCGTGGGAGTCGCCATGTCCATGCTGCTCATCAGAGGAACCTTCCGCGCCACGGGCTCCAAGCCGGACGGCGACACGATCACCTTCACCCCGGACGACGTGACCGACTGGAAGCGCGTACCGGGGGACCACCAGGTCCTGCCCAAGGCCGACGGCCGCGCCTCCATCCGGCTGGAGGCCATCGACGCGCTGGAGACCCACTACGGCGACGACGACTCCGGGGTGCAGCACCAGCCCCTGGACCTGGCCCACAGCGCCGCGAACGAGCTGCTGACCTGGCTCGGCTTCACCCAGTTCGTGCGCGACGACCGGGAAACCATCACCAGCACCACCCCCGAGACCGTGCCCGGCTACATCCTCACCGGCGGAGCCGACGTCTTCGGCCGGTGCGTGGCCCTGGTCGGCCGCAGGACCCCGCCCGTCTTCAACGGCTACGAGATCGAGGTCGACGACAGGCAGCTGAGGAACACCGCCAACCACCACCTGGTCAGCCTCGGCCTGGCCTACCCGACCTTCTACACCGGCTTCCCCGACCACCTGCGCGCCTCCCTCACCCTCGCGGCGCAGGCGGCGAGGAGCTCCACCCCCAAGAAGGGCGTGTGGGAGCGGGACCGGACGACCGACGGGGCCGAGGTCACCGGGATGTCCTCCCTCACGGCCGACGCCGGGGCGGTGATCCTCCCGAAGCTGTTCCGCCGGCTGAAGGACTACCTGGACCTCAACCCGGCGGCCCCCGCCCTCGGCTGCTTCCGCGCCTTCCTCGCCGGGGCCGCGGACCGGTTCTACCTCCAGGGACAGCCGGAGCCGCTCACCGGTCTGCACCGCATCGTCGAGGTCGACACGACCCTGCAGACCGTGAAGATGACCCACCCGGTCGAAGACATCACCTTCGACGAGAAGTGAGCGGTCCGGCCGGGCCGCCGGGGCGGAGAGCCCCGGCGGGCCGGCCGGCCGTCACGTCAGCGTGTGAGCGCGTCAGCTGTGGGCGGTGATGAAGGCCCGGACCATCCTGCAGGTGAGGTTGGACGGCCGGTGGATACCCACCCGCACCGCCATCGTCCGTATCTTGCGGTTGGTGGCGCGCTTGGCGTCGTACGTCCCCGTGTCGAGCAGGGAAATCGCCAGCCGCATCGCCTTCAGGCGGCGGTTGTGGCTCTCGTACCACTCGCGGGGCAGGCCCGCCGGCAGCGGCTTCTTCTTGGGCATCACAATGATCGCGGCAGCGGCCATCTACAGCCTCCCAAACAGTAGTTGGCTTCCTGTCGTGCTCCCTCGATTTTACCGGGGGGCACTGACAAAAGCCCCTGGCCAGACGGAGTCTGACTACCCTGGTGCGCATGGAGATCTGGATCAATCCCGCCTGCTCGAAGTGCCGTAGCGCACTGACCCTGCTGGACGCGGAGGGCGCCGAGTACACCGTGCGCCGGTACCTGGAGGACGTGCCGTCCGAGGCCGAGATCCGCGAGGTGCTGGGACGCCTGGGCCTGGAGCCGTGGGACATCACGCGCACCTCCGACCCCCTCGCGAAGGAGACCGGCGTACGGGACCTGCCGCGCGAGGCGACGGAACCGGCCCGGCAGGCCTGGATCACCCACCTGGCGGCCCACCCGAAGCTCATCCAGCGCCCGATCATCACCGCCGAGGACGGCACGGCCCTGATCGCCCGCTCCGACGACGCCGTCCACGAGGCCCTGTCCCGGAGGGGGTGAGGGGGGCGGGGGGCTGAACGGGATCGGGGTCGGGGGGCGGCGGGACTCGACTCGGCCCGTGTCGGGGAGGGTTTGGGGGTTTCCCGTCAGTCTCATCGTCCTTCCGCGTCGGGCCGGGCTGTCAAGGGCGCTCCCTTCGGTCGCGTCGCTTCGCGATGGCCTTCGGCCACCCTTGACAGCCCGTCCCGCCACGGAATGCCAAAGACTGCCGGGAAACCCCCAAAAGAACGGTCCACGGGGAGATCTTCGAGGGGCGGGCATCCCAGAGATGTGCGACCCCTCCCCGCCTGGGCGGACCCGAGATACGGGCCGACATCCCCCTGATTCCGGGCCGGGTGCCGCCAGCCCACACGACACGGCGACCAGACCGTCCGGCAATGACTTCAGGACGGCAGGCGCATCGGATCGCTACGCGCTTCACTCGGCATAGCGTCTGCCGCCCGCCTGTGGCTGGACATAAGCCGCCCACGGTCCGGGGGTCTTGGTCTCTCACGCGAGCGCGGGTTTATTTGTGCCTTTTGGCGTGCCGGACGGGCTCTGGAGGGGCGCTGGTGCTGCCTGTCGGACTCTGAGGACGACAAAGTCGTCCTCAGAGTCCGGTAAGAGCCATGTCGGCCGTCAACCGCCCGACGAGCCCGCCAACCGGCCGTCTTGGGCGGCCTATGTCCAGCCCCAGACGGGTCGCAGACGCTATGCCAAGAGAAGCGCGTAGCGATCTGGCGCGTGTGCCGTCCTGAAGGCATGGCCGGGCGGTCTGGTCGCCGTTTGGGGTGGTCAGGCAGCACCCGGCCCGGAATCAGAACGAGGGGGCCCGTGCCTCGGGTCTGGCCAGGCGGGTGGGGGTCGTACGTCTCTGGCTGGCCCCCAGGCCCTCGGTTTCCTCCCGGCCGTTTCCCTGGGGGCTTCCCGACAGTCTTTGGCATTCCGGGGCGGGACGGTCGGTCAAGGGTGGCCGAAGGCCATCGCGAAGCGACGCGACGAAGGAGCGCCCTTGAGGGACCGGCCCGACACGGAAGGACAGTGGACTGGCGGGACGCCCCCAGCCCTCCCCAGACCCGGACCAAGGGCGCACCGCCCACCCCCGACCCCGACCAGCCCCCACCCCGCGCACAAAGCCCCCACCCCACCCCACCCCACCCATCCCCCTTCCCCCGTAGGCTGGCATTCGTACCCAAAAGGAATAAACAGCACCGAATGCTGAACCGCGAAACCAAGGGATCACCCGTGAACGAGCAGCAGCCCTCCGCCGCCGCGTCGCCCGTCGCCGCGTCGCCCGTCGCGCCGCACGGCGATGGCGGGCCTACGGTGCCGCCGCCCCGGCGGGGGGCCGACTGGATGTTCGGCGGGGTGTACGGGACGGTGCTCGCCAGTGCGCTGCTGGCCGCGCTCGACCAGAAGGGCGGGGAGGTCACCCCCTTCTACGACGCCAGCTGGGTGCTGGTCACCGCCGCCACCGGCGCGCTCGCGCACGGCTACTCGCACCACATGAGCACCCACCAGACCGGCTCCCTCTGGCGCCGCTGGCGGGTGCTCTCCCGGGTCCTGTGGAACGAGTGGCCGATGATCGCGGCCACCCTGCCCACCGTGCTCCTGCTGCTGTTCACCGGGCTCGCGCACTGGGAGTCGTACGGGGTGACGGCCATCGGGCTCGGCATGAACACCGCGCTGCTCTTCGCCTGGGGCACCTTCGTGGCGATCCGGGTCGGCTACCGGCTCCGGTCGGCCCTGCTCATGGGCCTCGGGGACACCACGATCGGCCTGGCCATCATCGTGGCCAACGCCCTCATCAAATGACGGCCGGCGGAGGCGGAAGGCGGCACGCTAGCGCAGCTGCCCCTCCGCCTCCGCCAGGATCTCCGTCAGGCGGGCGCCGAACCGCGCGTCGCGGGGGTCCGGGACGCCGGTGCGGGCCGCGGTGAGGAGGGCGTCCAGGGCGCGGCCGTAGGCGCCGGGTACGTCGCTCCAGTCGGGCAGGGCGAAGACGCCCTCGGCCCCGCGCAGTTCCAGCCCCACCCCGGCGGCGGCGCGCGGTGCGCCCAGGCTGAGGACGGCGGTGCTGGCGGCGCCCGAGGCGTGCCGCAGGGACAGCTGCACCAGGTCGGAGGGGCCGCGGGCGGCGGTGACGGTGGTGACCTCGCCGAGGACCGGGATCAGTACGGACAGCGCGTGGGGGCCGACGTCCCACAGGCCTCCCTTGGCCTTGCGCCAGGGCGAGTCGGCGTAGGCGCCGGGCGCGCCGTCGGGCGCGAAGACCGCGCCGAGCCAGTGCGCGGAGGCGGTGAACCACCCGGTCCGGCCCGCCTGTTCGGTGACCCATCCGGCGGTGGGCTCGGCGAAGCGGAGGGTGAGGAAGACGACGGAGGCGACGCCGTGCCGGGTGGCGGCCTCGGCCACGGCGCGGGCGTCCCCGACGGTGGTGGCGACGGGTTTGTCGAGCAGCAGGTGGCAGCCGGCGGCGGCGGCGCGGACGGCGAGCGGGGCCTGGACGTCCGGGGGCAGGGCGAAGGCCACGACGTCACAGTCCGCGAACAGCGCGTCGGGGTCTTCGTACACCTTCACGCCGTACTCCCGGGCCAGCGCGGCCGCCGCTTCGGGGCGGCGGCCCCACACTCCGGCGAACTCGGAGCCGGCGTGGGCGGCGAGGGCGGGGGCGTGGGTGCGGTGGGCCCAGGGGCCGGTGCCCAGCAGCCCGACCCGGGGGCGGGTTCGGCCGGAAACACCTTCGGGCCGCTCACCGGCGGAGTTCAAATCGTACGAAATGCTCACCCGCCCAGTCTGCCGCACCCCGACGGGTGTGCGGCCGCCGACCCGCACAACCCTCCCCACCTGGGGGGGTAAACGCCGGTAACACCGGGTTCACACGCGGGCAACGGATGAGAAATCGCCACGGGGCACGCTGCGGTCAACACCATGGCGATCCGCAGCACCGCAGAGTCAGGATGGGGCCCCGTGAGCTACAAGGCTGAGTACATCTGGATCGACGGCACCGAGCCGACGGCGAAGCTTCGCTCCAAGACCAGGATCCTGGCGGACGGCGAGGCACTGCCGACCTGGGGCTTCGACGGGTCGAGCACCAACCAGGCCGAGGGCCACGCCTCCGACCGCGTGCTCCAGCCGGTGTTCTCCTGCCCGGACCCGATCCGCGGCGGCGCCCACGTCCTCGTCCTGTGCGAGGTGCTGAACATCGACATGACCCCGCACGAGACGAACATGCGCGCACTGCTGCGCCCCGTCGCCGAGAAGTTCGCCGCGCAGGCTCCGATCTTCGGCATCGAGCAGGAGTACACCTTCTTCGACGGGGCCCGTCCGCTCGGATTCCCCGTCAACGGCTTCCCGGCGGCGCAGGGCGGCTACTACTGCGGTGTCGGCTCGGACGAGATCTTCGGCCGGGACATCGTCGAGAAGCACCTCGACCACTGCCTGGCCGCGGGCCTGAGCATCTCCGGCATCAACGCCGAGGTCATGCCGGGCCAGTGGGAGTTCCAGGTCGGCCCGGTCGGCCCGCTGGAGGTCTCCGACCAGCTGTGGATCGCGCGCTGGCTGCTGTACCGCACCGCCGAGGACTTCAACGTGTCGGCGACGCTGAACCCCAAGCCGGTCAAGGGCGACTGGAACGGCGCGGGCGCCCACACCAACTTCTCGACGAAGGCGATGCGCGAGGACTACCGCGCGATCATCTCCGCGTGCGAGGCGCTGGGCGAGGGCAGCAAGCCGCTGGACCACGTCAAGAACTACGGCGCCGGCATCGACGAGCGCCTGACGGGCCTGCACGAGACGGCCCCGTGGAACGAGTTCAGCTACGGCGTCTCCGACCGCGGCGCGTCGGTCCGCATCCCGTGGCAGGTGGAGAAGGACGGCAAGGGCTACATCGAGGACCGCCGTCCGAACGCGAACGTGGACCCGTACGTGGTGACCCGGCTGATCACCGACACCTGCTGCGCCGGCCTGGAGAAGGACGGCCTGGTCTGAGACCGGCCCCCCGGCCCCGCCACCGACATCGCGGCGCCCGCCCTCCCCGGAGGACGGGCGCCGCGTTGTCGGTGGGGCCTGCGAGGGTGTGCGCATGCAGGCGATCAGAGTTCAGACCGAGTCCGGCACGCGCCACGACGACCCCGGCCCCGCGGCCCTGTCCGAGCTGGTGGGGCGCATCGGCGCGGACGGGGACCGCTTCCTCGTCGTCACCCGGATCCCGGACGACCCGGACGTCTACGTCCAGGTCTGGCACGAGGCCGGCGGCGACTACCAGGTGGAACACCGGGCCGGCGCCCCCGACCGGCACTTCCAGACCTACGTCGCGACGGCGGCCGAGGCGGCGGAGGTCATGTGCCGCTGGGTCCGGCAGGACGCGGACTGGGACCTCGGACCGGCCTGGGAGCGGCTGGAGTTCCCGGCGGACGAGCCGGACCCGCTCGACCCGGAGGTCGAGGAAGAGCTGACGGAGATCATCCGGGAGCGGCTGCGCTGCGGCTACGACGGCCGGGCCGAGCTCGTCGAGACCGCCGAGGAGAGCCTCGTCGAGGACGGGGTGCGGCCGGTGTCCCGGGCCCAGGCCGCGCGGCTCGTCGACCGGCTCTGGCGGGAGCGGGTCGCGGAGCAGGCCGGCTGGAGCGGCGAGACGGACCCCGAGCGGCTGGCGCGGGCCTTCGACGCGCTGGACGACGCCGGGATCACCGCGCGGGAGAACTTCACCTGCTGCCGCGGCTGCGGCCTCTCGGAGATCCGGGCGGACGGCGAGCCGGACGCGCGGGGGTTCGTCTTCTTCCACAGCCAGTGCACCGAGGGCGCCGCGGCGGGCGGCGACCTGTACCTGCTGTACGGGGGGTTCGGGGCCGACGAGGAAGTGACCGCCTCCGTCGGGCGGGAGGTGGTCGAGGCGCTCGACTCCGTGGGGCTGACGTGGGCGTGGGACGGATCCGCCCACGATGCGATACGGGTGACCGGACTGGACTGGCGGAAGCGGCTGGCGGGCTGACGGTATGTCGGGAATATGACCTCCTGACGACAGCTTTATTGCTGAATATGAGATTCCGCTCCACGAGGTGAGACGGGGCCTGCCCTGGGCCCCGTACATCTGCTTGAATGACACCCATGGCCAGCCACCCGCACTCCTCGACAGGTCGCAGCGACCTGGAGCCGTTCTGGCCGTCCCGTCAGGATCACGATTTCGACCGGGTGTGTTGCCGCGCGAAGAACGCGCCGGCCCTCTAACGCCTCCGGGACCTTCCAGCAGACCCTCCCCGGGGCCTTCGGTCTGCGCGGTACGACAACGACAACGACGACGACCTGCGTACGTCTCCTGCCGTCCACTCCGCGTGAAAGAGCTGACCACTCATGGCGAACACCCGTTCCCTCGCTTCTGCCGCTTCCGCTGCGACCTCCGCTCCCCCGGCCTTCCCCCCCAGTCCGCGCCACCGGCTGCGGTCCGTGGACCGGAACGAGGTGGCCCGGGTCGTGGACCTGCTCCCGCCCGGCGCCACCTGGCTGCCCGCGCCCCAGCACACCCTGCCTGCACTGCCGGGCCAGCCGCCGATGGTCGGCTACCTGGTCCTCGTACCGGCCGACCAGCACCCGATCGCCTTCGCCCCGCAGTCCGTTCCCGCCCCCGCCGCTCCGGCCGGAGCCGCGTCCGCCTCCCCGGCGGTCGCCGGTGACGCGCTCGTGCGCATCGACCCGGCGCAGCGCACCGCCGAGGTCGACGGCGAGGTGCTGGACCTGACGTACCTGGAGTTCGAACTGCTCGCCCACCTGGTCGCCCACCCGCACCGGGTCCACAGCCGGGACCAGCTGGTGACCACGGTCTGGGGCTACGGCCACGTCGGCGACGGCCGGACGGTCGACGTCCACATCGCCCGGCTGCGCCGCAAGCTGGGCGCGGCGCACCGCGGCGCGATCCAGACCGTGCGCCGGGTGGGCTACAAGTACGCGCCCTGACCGGGGCGCCGGCCACGGCCTGACACGACGGTGGGCCCGCACTCGCGAAGGGGAGCACGGGCCCACCGGGCGTTGCCGGGGCCCTGGGCCCGGCGGGCCGTCGCACCCGCCGGGCCGTCAGCCCCGGGGGTGCGTCAGCCCCGGGGGTGCGTCAGCCCCGCGGCGCCCCGGCCGGGTGGCGGCGGGCCGCCACGAAGCCGAGGACCACGTCGACCGCGAGGAACGCCACCAGGCTGATCCCGAGCAGCGGGACGAACCAGCCGACGGCCGCCGTCACGCCGGCGAACGGGAGCAGCGTGGTCACCGGCAGCTTCCGCCAGGCACCGCGCGGCTGCGCGCGGCCCGCGGAGAGCCGGCGTTCCTTGGTGGGCCGGCGCATCCACCACATCCGGTAGCCCCACACCACGAGGAACATCACCGCGAGGGCGAGCGCGGCCAGGGCGATCTGGTTGGCGATCCCGAAGGTGAGGCCCATGTGGAGGTCGATGCCGAAGCGGGTCAGCTGGGCGAGGAGCGGGTAGTCGGCGAAGCGCAGTTCGTCCATGATCCGGCCGTCGGCGGGGTCCACGGCGACCGAGTCCAGGTGCACCGGCAGGGTCTTGTCGTTCTCCTTGACGACGTAGCCCTTGCCCTTGGCGGGCAGGGTCACACGCAGGCTCTCGGTGACCCCGGCGCCCCGGGCGGCGGCCACCGCCCGGTCGATGCCGATGTCGGCGGTGGGCGGCGGCGGGGGCATCTCCATGCCCTCGGTCATGACGTGCCCGGCGTGCTCGTCGGAGCCGCCCGCGGCGCCCCCGGCGAGGGTGGCGGCCACGGAGGGGGTGGCCCCGCCGAGCCGGTCCTGGAGCTGCCCGATGTTCTCGCCCGCGTACTTCGACCAGGTCAGGCCGGTGGCGGAGAGGCCCACGAGGCCGATGGCGGCCCACAGTCCGACGGTTCCGTGCCAGGACAGGGTCTTGCGGCGGCCGGTGGCCTTGCGGTCGGGCAGGACGAGGTCGGCCCTGCGGGAGCGGCGACGGCCGATCCACAGCGCGAGTCCGCCCAGCGCGACCACCCACAGCCAGCTCGCGGCGAGCTCGCTGTAGTTACGGCCGAACTCGCCGAGCTGCAGGCCGGCGTGGAACTCGCTCAGCCAGGCGCGCAGCGGCAGCGCGTCACCGGCGGTGGTGAGCTGTCCGCGCACGTCGGCGGTGTACGGGTCGACGAAGACGGTGAGGGTCTTGCCCTCCTCCAGCCCCGGACGCTCCATGATCACCCGGGTGGTCGCGTCGGCCTCGGGCGCGGGCCAGACGCCGAGCACCTTGCCTTCGGGCACGGCGCCGCGGGCGGCCTTGACCTGGGTGCTGAGCGGTACGGAGGCCTCGCCGACGTGGGGCACCGTCAGCTCGTGGGAGTAGAGGATCTTCTCGGCCTGCCAGGACCCGGCGTACAGCAGGCCGGTGGTGGCGGCGAGGAACAGCAGCGGGGCTATGAGCAGGCCGGCGTAGAAGTGCATGCGCAGGAGCAGCGGGCGCAGGGCGGCCCAGCCGCCCCCGCCCGTGCGCCGCGCGGACGGGGCCGGGGCTTCGGCAGGGGTGCCGGCCGAGGCGTCGGCCGAGGCTTCGGCAGGGGCTTCGGCAGGGGCTTCGGGGTCCCGGGCGGGAACGCCCCGGAGCTCGTCGAGGGACATGTCGGTCCTAAGGGGTTGGCGAAGACGTGGGTGGAGGGCCCCGGGTCTCGCCCACCTCGCCGAAGGAGGGTGCGCCGGTCAGGCGCGGGCAGGAAGGCCGGGGGCCGTGGTGCGGGTGGTTCGCCACCCGGGCGGGCCCCGGCGGACCGCGGTGTGGGCGTGGACGGCCCCGCGCAGCCGGCGCGGCCGTTCGTACGGGGGACGGTGCGCGGGCGGCGCCGGTACGAGGGCCACCCGGGTCCGGACCAGCGCGAGCGCGCGGGCCAGCGGCCGGGCCGCGTGCAGCGTGGCCGCGCCGAGGGCCCCGGCCAGCCGGAAGACGGCGGCCTCGCCCCGGGCCAGCCAGGCGGCGCAGAAGAGTCCGGCGAGCACGTGCGCGGCGATCATCCCGAGACCGCCGTGCCCGGCCATCGCGGCCATGTGCGCCAGGCCGGCCGTCCCGGCGACGCCGTGGCCCGCCATGTCGGCCATGCCCGTCATCCCCGTCATGTCCGCCATGCCGGCCATCGCGCCGGCGGCCTGGCCGCCGGTCGCCGGGCCGGCCGTCGCGAGGCCGTCGGCGATGCCTCCGGCCAGGTCGGCCGCGGCGGTGGAGGCGTGCGTTCCCATGCCCGGCACGTGGTGGTGCCCCGGCATCGGCTCCGCACCCGTCATGGGCATGGGCATGGGCGTCCGTGATGCCGCCGACCCCACCGTAAGCCCGTCGCTCGCGGAGAACGCGAGGTGCAGCGCGCCCTGGACGGCGAGCAGCGCGGCACTGATCCCGGCCGGCCCGCAGCGCCGTCCGGTGGCCGGCCAGGCGAGCAGGGCGGTCACCACAAAGGCGCCCGTAAGCCATCCGAACGGGATGACCTCCGCAGACATGGACGAATGCCCCAGCGCACCCAAGGCGACGCACACCGCCGCGAACATCGCGGCCCGCGTGGCGCGCAGAGGGGCGCCGGATCGGGAGGGAGGCATGTCCCCGTCATGCTCCCACGGGGCCCGGTGGCCCGCGCAACGGGGCCGTATCCGATCATGGTCGGGTGAAGCCACTGCCACGGTCATGGTCATCGCCGCTGGGCGCGCTCTACACGGGCGGGGTGCAGCTCGGTTCGCACGCCCTGGAACGGCTGGGTCCGGCGGAGCGCGAGCGGGTGCTGCGAGCCTGCTCGACCAACGTCGACAACCTCGACGCGGGACGCTGGGAAACCCTGCTGACCAGCGCCTGCGTGGTCGAGGAGCCGATGCCGCTGCCCTACGCCCTCCTGCTGCTCGCGGTACTGGGCTACGCGGAGTACGCGTACGGCGCCTGGTGGACGGCCGCCGTGTTCCTCTTCGGCCACACCGCCGCCACCCTCCTCGTCTACGGGGCACTGCGGCGCACCGCCGACCGCGAGACCCGCCGGGCCCTGGACGTGGGCGCGAGCTACGGGCTCAACGCCGTGCTCGGCGCCCTGACCTCGGCCCTGCCGCGCGGGGCCGTGCGCAACGTGGCGCGGGCCGGCCTGCTGGCGCTCGCCGTGCGGCCGGTGCTGCGGCGGGAGCGGACCTTCACCGACGCGGGGCACCTGGTGGCCCTGGGCATCGGGATCGGGGTCTCGGTCGCCGCCGATCGTCTTTCCGGATCGCGTCATCGGAAAATCGCCCTAACGTGAGCCGTATACGGCGACGGCCGTGATCCGCAGCGGATGACACGAGTCATCCCCTCCCGGTCCACACCCCCGGCGACCCGCACCCGTGCGGGCCGCACACCGCACGACCCGCACGACCCGTACCCCCGCACACCGCTGGAGCCGCCACGATGACCGCCACCCCCTCCACCACCGTCGCCAACCTCCGCGACCTCGGGGGCACCCCGCTCGCCGGCGGCCGCAGCGTCCGCCCGGGCCTCGTACTGCGTTCGGGCGCCCTCGACCGGCTCGACCTCGACGCCGACCCGGCGGTGGCCGCGCTCGGGCTGCGCACGGTCATCGACCTCCGCAGCGACGCCGAGCGCGCCGACCACCCCGACCGGATACCGGAAGGGGCCCGGCTGCTGGTGCGCGACGTGCTCGCCGACAAGATGAACGAGGGCCGGATGCCCGCCGCCACCCAGCTCAAGGACCTCCTCGCCGATCCGGCGGTCGCGGAGGAGCACCTGGGCGGCGGCAAGGCGCAGGCCCTGTTCGGCTCGGTGTACCGCTCGTTCGTCTCCACCTCCTCCGCGCACGCCGCGTACCGCACGCTGCTCGCGGAGGCCGCCGACCCGCAGGCTGGTCCCCTGCTGTTCCACTGCACGGCGGGCAAGGACCGTACGGGCTGGGGCGCGACGGTGATCCTCGCGCTGCTCGGCGCCGACGAGGACACCCTGATGGCCGAATACCTGTCGGTGAACCCGGCGGTGAAGGCGGCCTTCGCCCCGATGATCGAGGGATTCACGGCGGAGGGCGGGGACCCGGACATCGCGCTGGCGCTGATCGGGGTGTTCCCCTCCTACCTGGAGGCGGGGCTCGACGAGGTGCGCGTCCGGTACGGCTCGATGGAGAAGTACGTGCGCGAGGGCCTGGGCGTCCCGGACGAGACGGTCGAGGCGCTGCGCGCCGGGCTGATCGTCTGACGGGTCACCCCGCGGGCGCCCCGGTTCGTCCGAACGTGTGAGCTGGGGGCGGGTGACCATCCGACGATTCGCTCGTTCTGTTGAACGTGACTGCGCCGGATACCGCCACCCGCCCCCTGCCTCCCGACGTCGAGCAGGCCGAGGCCGCCATCGTCGAGCACTACCCGCGGCTGGTGCGGCTCGCCTATCTGGTGCTGCCACCCGCCTTCGGCCGCAACCGCCGGGTGCTCACGGCCCACGCCCTGACCCAGCGGGCCCTGCCGCGCGGGCGGCGCGGCGCCGGATCCGGCGAGGTGCGGGGCGGGGTCCCGGCCCCGCGCGGCGGGGCGGGCGGGGCCGAGTCGGGGTACGCGTACGTGCGGCTGCGCGTGCTGCGCTCCGCCCTGGAGGCGGGGATCCCGCTGACGTTCCGGGCGTTCCCGCTGCGCGGGCAGCTGCCCTCTCCGCTCCCCCGCGTGTGGGGGCTGCGCCTGTTCCCGCGGGCCGGCGGGGCCGAGGAGCTGGCCCTGGACCAGTGGCTGGCCACGCTGAACGGCCCCGGGCGGGCGGCCTGCGTGCTGCGGGCGCTGGAGGGGCTCCCGGAGGCGGACGTGCTGCGGGTGCTCGCCGAGGCCGGGGTCGCCGATCCGGGGGCGGCCGTCGCGGAATCCGGGGACCCGGCGCACGACGCCCTGTTCACCTCCCCCGAGTTCGACCCGTGCGTGCTCCAGGCCCGGCCCACCGACCTGTTGCGCCGGCGCCGGTTCGCACGGGCCTCGCTGGCCGGGGCGGCCGCCCTCGCGGTGTGCGGGGCGCTGCTCGCGCTGCCGGGCGGCGGCTGGGGCTCCGACGGGCCCGCCGCCCCGCCGTACGCGCGCAACGCGGCGGCGGAACAGGCCCTGGATCCGGGCCGGCTGGTGCGGGTCGCGCCCACCGTGTGGCGCACGTCCTCCCGTACGGACTTCTCCGCCTGGCCCGCGCGCGGCGACCGCGCCGAGGATGCGGAGCTGCTGCGCCGGGCGCTGGCGGTGTGGGCCCGGCCCGGCGGGTCGGTGGTGGTCTCGGCCACCCCGGGCACCCCGTCGGGGCCGCCGATGGGCCCGCCGCAGCTGCTGTTCGCGGGCGTCGTCGACCAGGCCGTGGTGGTCCTGCTGTACGACGGGCTGCGCGTGGTCCGCTACGCCGAGCCGCGCTCCGGGACGGCGGGCGCGGCCCTGGACTTCGCCCGGACGGACGGGGCGTCGGCGGACACGGCGACGGGGCTGGTGCTCAGCCGGGTCGACAACAACGTCCGCTACCTGACGGCCCCCTGGGTCACCGGGGCCGCCCTGCGCGACCTCCTCAAGCCCACCGAGGCCCCGACGGCGCTGAAGCTCACCCCGGAGGGGATCACCCCGCCGGTGGTGGGGCCCGCGCCGGGCGGGAGCTGTACGAGCTGGAACGCGCTGTCGCTGACCGGGGGCGGGGCGACCCGGCTGGTGACGGACCTGGGCGAGCTGACCCCGGCCCGGCTGACCTCGGGTGCCCCGGGTGCGGCGCGCGACGTCACGGAGGGCGCGGAGCTGGGCGAGTGGGCGCGGATCGCGTGCCTGCTGCCCTCGGTGCGCTCGCACGGGGTGCGCACGGTCAACGCCTGGACGTACGCGAAGCAGCCGCTGCCCGAGGGCGACGGGGCGGCCACCTGGCTGTGCACCCGGGCGGAGACCTGGCAGGGCACGGCCGACCGGGTTCAGGCGCAGTTCCTGGCGCCGGGCGCGCCGCTCGCGGCCCAGGCGGCCAAGGCGGAGGGCTCGGCGGCGTGCGGGCCGCGGGAGCCGCGGGTGCTGGCCGGGGTGCTGTGGAAGTCCCGCGCGGGTCAGTGGTACGTCCTGGCGGCGGGCAGCGCGCAGTTCGCGTCGCTGTCGGTGTCCGGTGGCGGGGTGAGCGGGTCGGCGAACGGCAACCGGCTGGCCGTGAGGGCGCAGGAGGGCGCCCAGGTGGACCTGTCGGGGAAGCTGACGGACGGCACGAAGGCGGGGGTGCTCCGCTAGGGGGTGTCCGGCAGCGGGGACGCTCGTATTCGTGGCGCCCGAGGGGTTTTCCTCTCCCGTACCCATCAGTACATTGACGCCATGTCTAATAGGCCGCTCGCTCCCGTCCCCGTGACGACGGAACACACGGACCTCCACGCGCGGAACGTGTCCTTCTCGTGGGAGGACACCCCGCTCCACTGGCTGCCCGGCGACCCCTTCGCCGGGCACACCATCAACGTGCTGCACCTGCTGCTGCCCGCCGGTGAACGCTGGTTCGTGCACGTCTACAAGCAGGTGCTCCCGTACATCACGGACGAGCGGCTGCGCGCGGACGTCATCGGCTTCATCGGGCAGGAGGCGATGCACGCCACCGCGCACGACGACGTCCTCCCCCACCTGAGGCGCCTCGGCCTGGACCCCACCCCGTACACCGCCCAGGTGGACTGGCTGTTCGAGAAGCTGCTCGGCGACCGGACCCTGCCGCCGGGCCGGGCCCGCGAGTGGTGGCTGATGGAACGGGTCGCGATGATCGCGGCCATCGAGCACTACACGGCGTTCCTGGGCGACTGGGTCCTCAACGCGGGGGAACTCGACCGCCGGGGCGCGGACCCGATGATGCTGGACCTGCTGCGCTGGCACGGCGCGGAGGAGGTCGAGCACCGTTCGGTGGCCTTCGACCTCTTCATGCACGTGGACGGCAACTACCGCCGCCGGGCCCGGACCTGGGCCACCGCCTTCACCGCCCTGGTCTTCCTCTGGCAGCGCGGCGCCCGCTTCTTCATGGAGAACGACCCCTCGCCGCCCGCCGCGAAGGCCTCCCTCGGCCAGTTCCTCCGGGCCGGCCGACAGGGGGTGCTGCCTTCCGCGGGGGCGATGCTGAAGTCGATCCCGACCTACCTCTCCCGCGCCTACCACCCCTCGCAGGAGGGCTCCACCGCGCAGGCCGTGGCCTACCTGGCCGCCTCTCCCGGCGCGAACGGCGGGGTGCGGCCGTGAAGCGGACCCTCGCCGTGACGGCGCTCGTGGGTGCCGCCGTACTGACCCGGCGCGCGCTGCGCGCCCGGATAGGCCGTTCCCCGCTGTGGCCGCTCCCCGCGCTGGAGGTCCCGGTGTCGGGCCACTCCCCGCGCCGGCTGCTGCGGGCCCGCGTCACCGCCCGCCGCGAACCGGCCGACGGGGTGGTGCTGCTGACGCTGGAGTCGGCCTCGGCGACGGACCCGCTGCCGGCCTGGACCCCGGGCGCCCACGTCGACCTCGTCCTGCCCTCGGGGCTGGTGCGCCAGTACTCGCTGTGCGGGGACCCGGCCGACGCGGGGCGGTACACCATCGCGGTCCGGCTCGTCGAGGACGGCCGCGGGGGCTCGCGCGAGGCGCACGCCCGGCTGGTGGAGGGGGTGGTACTGGAACTGCGGCCCCCGCGCGACCGGTTCGCGCTGCTCCCCGCCCCGTCCTACGCGTTCGTCGCGGGCGGCATCGGGATCACCCCGATCCTGCCCATGCTCCGCGCCGCCACCGCGGCGGGCGCCGACTGGACCCTGCTGTACGGGGGGCGTTCGCGCACCTCGATGCCGTTCCTGCCCGAACTCGCCGCCTACGGGGACCGGGTCACGATCGCGCCGCAGGACGAGACGGGCCTGCCCGACCTCGGCGCGCTCGCCCGCACGGCGCCGGGCACCCTGGTCTACTGCTGCGGGCCCGAACCGCTGATGCGGGCCGTCACGGAGGCCGCCGCCGACCCCTCGGCGGTGCACCTGGAGCGGTTCGCCCCGGCGGCGCCCGGCCCGGCGCGGCCCTTCACCGTGGAACTGCGCCGCTCGGGCGCCACGGTCGAGGTCGCGGCCGGCGAATCCGCCCTGACGGCGGTGCGCCGGGCCCTGCCCGCCACCCCGTACTCCTGCGAGCAGGGTTTCTGCGGAACCTGCCAACACCGGGTCCTGGAGGGCGAGGTGGAGCACCGCGACGAACTCCTCACCGACGCGGAGCGCGCGGACTCGATGCTGCTGTGCGTTTCGCGGGCGGCGGGCGGGCGGCTGGCCCTGGACCTGTAGCGACGGCGCAGGGGACGGCCCGCCCGCGGGGAGAAGTAGGGTGTCGGCATGACAACCGGGGTGCGACGCAGAATGGGTGTCGAGGAGCGGCGGCAGCAGCTGATCGGGGTCGCCCTGGAGCTGTTCAGCAACCGGTCGCCCGACGATGTGTCGATCGACGAGATCGCGGCGGCCGCCGGGATATCGCGGCCGCTCGTCTACCACTACTTCCCCGGCAAGCTGAGCCTGTACGAGGCCGCGCTGCGGCGGGCCGCCGACGAGCTGGCCGATCGGTTCCGCGAGCCCCACGAGGGCCCGTTGGGGGCGCGGCTGCTGCGGGTGATGGGCCGGTTCTTCGCGTTCGTCGACGACCACGGGCCCGGCTTCTCGGCGCTGATGCGCGGCGGTCCCGCGGTCGGCAGCAGCCGGACCAACGCGATGATCGACGAGGTGCGGCAGGCGGCGTACGAGCAGATCGTCAGCCACCTCGGCATCGTGGCGCCGCCCGCGCGGCTGGAGCTCGTGGTGCGGTCCTGGGTGTCGCTCGCCGAGTCGACGGCGCTGATCTGGCTGGACGGCCGCCGGATCCCGCGGGCCGAGCTGGAGCTGCAGCTGGTGCACGACTTCGCGGCGCTGGCCGCCGTGAGCGCCGCGTACGACGCGGAGATGGCCGGCATCCTCGTACGGATCCTGGCCGACGAGCCGGCCGACGGGCCCTTCGGTGAGCTGGTGGGGCGGCTGGCCGGGCTGGTGCCGGGTCCTGCCGCGGGCGGGTGAGGGCCGGGTCCCGGAGGCGATAATGCCCGCGTGATCATTGACGACGGGATCTTGTTCCGGCAGGCCGGGGAGAAGGACGCCGGCACGCTGGTGAAGCTGTACGACCAGGCGGCCCGGTGGATGCGCAAGCAGGGGATCGACCAGTGGAAGCCGGGCGACAAGGACACCGCGCACTTCCGCGCCGTGATGCGCGACGGCGAGGTGTGGCTCGCCGAGGACGCCGACGGCCGGGTCGTGGGCGCGTACGAGCTGTGGTGGTCCGACGAGGACGCCTGGGGGGTCCAGCCGCCGGTGGCGGGCTACGTGCACCGGCTGATGGTGGAGCGGGAGGCCGCTCCCCCGGGAACCGGACTGCGGATCCTCGATCACGCGGAGCGGCGGATCGCCCGGACCGGGCGGGAGCGGGCGCGCCTGGACTGCGTGTCCAGCAACCCGCGGCTGCTGGCGTACTACCAGGGCGCGGGCTACCGGGTCGTCGGTGAGTTCCCCTCGAAGCAGGGCAAGGACGGCCGGGTGTACGGGGTGGTCCTGCTGGAGCTCCGGCTCGACGTCTGAGGCACAGCCGGTCCCGCGGGCGCAACCGTCCGGCGTGCGCCATGCTCCGTCCCCTCTCGGCCGCAGGGTCCGCAACCGGTATCGGCGGGCTCCGGGGCGCCGGTAGAGATGGTCCCGACCAGTCGGTACCAGGAGGGGAACACCATGAGGAATTCCATGAGCAGGGCCGCCGGGGTCCTACTGGGCGTCACGCTGGCGGGGGTGCTGGGGGCCACGGGGGTGGCCACCGCCCAGACGCAGCCGGCCGCGCCCGCCCCGGCTCCTTCGGCGGCGGCTCCCGCCTCGGCCGTCGAGGCGCCCGCGTCGGTGATCGCGGACGTACAGGCGGCGGCCGCCCGGCAGAAGTCGCTGGCCCCGGCCGCCCGGAAGGTCTGTTACGCCGCCCACGTCGAGGGCATCGGATGGCAGGGCGCGGTGTGCGACGGCGCGGTCGCCGGGACCACCGGGCAGAGCCGCCGGATGGAGGCGGCGGTGATCGCGACCAGCGGCACGGGCGGTGTCTGCGCCAACGCCCACCTGGCGGACATCGGGTGGCAGGGCTGGGCGTGCGCCGCCGACGGCAAGGCGGTGACGGTCGGCACCACCGGCCAGTCGCGGCGCATGGAGGCGCTGGGCCTCCAGGTCGGCAACGGCAGTGTGGCCGCGCAGGCGCACGTGGCGGACTACGGCTGGCTGAACGCGGCCGGCGGGAACCCGGTCTACGTGGGCACCACCGGCCAGTCGCGGCGGATGGAAGCCGTCCGCATCTGGGTCTGACCCCGGGGGGGCGGGCGGGACGGTGCCGGACCGCGGCCGGCACCGTCCCGTCCCGCCCTGCGGTCAGGCCCTCTTGAAGACGGCGACCGTACGCGCCGGGGCGGTGAACGCTCCCGTCCCCGCGTCGTACCCGGAACGCTTCACCACCGGGTCCGAGCCGCCCGCCTGGAGCGGGTGCAGCGCGTAGCGGGTCCCGGCGAGGGCCGGGACGCGCTGGGTCTGCTCGTCCGGGGTGGCGTTGAAGACCACGACGAGGTCGCCGAGGGTCATCGTGATCACGCCCGGGGTCTCCTCGGGGCCCGACAGCGGGAAGCCCAGCCGCTCCTGGACGGCGGCGGCCGTGGTCAGGGCGAAGGCCGGTTCCGTCGTCCGTACGCGCAGCAGGTCGCGGTAGGCGGCCGAGGCCCCGTCGGTGTCGGCGCAGCCGGGGACGGCCGCGGTGAGCAGGGGTTTCGCGTAGGGCCACTTGGCGCGGTTGTCGGCGGCGGGCGGCAGGCCGCGGCCGAAGCCGTTGCCGGCGCGGCAGTCCCAGTGGATGGCGTTGAACCAGTCTCCGCTGTCGAAGGAGTTGCGGTCCAGGGACTTCGAGCGGAGCAGGTCGCTGCCGGCCTGGGAGAGCGCCGGGCCCTGGGAGAGGGCGGCCGTGGCCATGGCGAGGACCTGTGCGCGGGCCCGGTCGGCGGTGGACGTCCCCGCCGGGAGCTTGTAGGCCAGCGCGTCGAAGAGGGATTCGTTGTCGTGGGCGTCCACGTAGGCGAGGGCGTCGCCGGGGGCGGCCGCGTAGCCGGCGGGGGCGCCGTTGTAGTCCACGTCGGAGCCCTTGACGCGGCGGCCGGCGGAGTCCGTGAAGACGTACGGAGCCAGGTTGCCGGAGAGCCCGATCTTGATCAGGTCCTGGTCGTGCAGGAGGCGGGCGCGCTGTTCGGCCGGGGTGCCGTTCGCCGGGGACCCGTTGGGGGCGGTGAACAGTCCGGACGCGAAGCCCTGGACGCGCGGGTCCTCGTCGAAGGGGCCGCCGCCGCGCACGGCGTCGCGGGCGCGGTCGGAGAAGGTGGCGATGCCGGTGCCGGCCATGTTCTTCTGGGTGGCCTGGACGAAGCGGGCGTCGTCGGCGACCTCTCCGAAGTTCCAGCCCTCCCCGTAGAGGACGATCTTCTTCCCGTCGACCCCGTCCTTGGCGGGGGTGAGCTCGTCGAGGGCCTTGCGGACGGCCAGGATGTTCGCCTTCGGGTGGTGGCCCATCAGGTCGAAGCGGAAGCCGTCGACCTTGTACTCCTTGGCCCAGGTGACGACGGAGTCGACGACGAGGCGGCCCATCATGGCGTTCTCGGGGGCGGTGTTGGAGCAGCAGGTGGAGCTGGCGACGCTGCCGTCGGCGAGCAAGCGCTGGTAGTAGCCGGGCACGATGCGGTCGAGCACGGACTTGTCTGACTGCCCGGAGGCGACGGTGTGGTTGTAGACCACGTCCATCACGGTGCGCAGACCCGCCCCGCCCAGGGCCTGGACCATCCTGCGGAACTCGACGGTGCGGGCGGTGCCGTTGGGATCGCTCGCGTACGAGCCCTCGGGGACGGTGTAGTGCAGCGGGTCGTAGCCCCAGTTGAAGCCGTCCTTCGCGGCGGCGGCGGCCACGCAGGCCTGCTGGGACTCGGAGTCGGGGGCGTAGACCTTCAGGTCGCACGCGGGTGCGGTGCGGTCCTTGGGGTCCTCGGGGACGGTGCCGAAGTCGAACGCCGGCAGCAGGTGGACGTACGAGGTGCCGGAGGCGGCCAGTTCGCGCAGGTGGCGCATGCCGGCGGAGTCGGTGTCGGTGAAGGCCAGGTACTGGCCGGGGTGCTTGCTGGTGGCGTCCGCGATGGAGAAGTCGCGGATGTGGAGCTCCTGGATCTGCGCGCTGTTGAAGGGCACCGGTGCGGGCTTGCGCAGATCGCGCCAGCCGGGCGGGGCGAGCTTCGGGTCGGCCAGGTCGACGGCCAGGCTGTACGTGGAGTCGGTGGTCAGGGCGGTGGAGTAGGGGTCGGTGACCAGGTTGCGCACGATCTGGCGGGTGCTGGGCGCCCAGACGGTGACGGCGTAGCGGTAGGGCTTGCCGGTCCAGGAGCGTTCGCCGCGCACCGACCAGACACCGGTGGTGTCGTCGCGGCGCATGGGGACGGTGCGGCCGTCGAGTTCGAGGGAGACCTGCCGGGCGGTGGGGGCCCAGACGGAGAGGGTGGGGCGGCCGTCCTTGAAGACGGGGCCGAGGGGGGCGTCGGTGCTGTAGAGGTCGTCGAGCACGCCGGCGAGCTGGACGCCGGTGGCGGCGAGGACGGCTCCGTTCGCGGCGCGGGCGCTCGCGACGAGCTGTCCGCGCAGGGCTTCGCGGACCCGGCCGCGGTCGCGGGGGTCGACGGTGAAGGCGGTGTACGGGGCGAGGTGCGGGACCTTCTGCTTCTGGGCGGGGGTGAGCTCGGTCCGGGTCAGCCGCAGCCATGCGGCGCCGCCCTCGTGGAGGACGCCGCCGTCCGTGGTGATCCGGCCCTGCGGGGAGGCGAGGAGCTGGGTGGAGGCGGCGGCCGCGGGGGCGTTCCAGGCGAGGGTGTCGCGGTCGATCCAGACGGCTTCGGCCTTGGTGAGGTCGAGGGCGGCGGCCGATCCGGCGGGCTGCGGGAGCAGGTAGGGGGCGCGGCCGCCCAGCATCCACACCTCGTGGCCGGTGGCCTTGAGGTCGAGGGACTGGTCGGTGGGGAGGTCCTTCTCGTCGCCCTTGTGGAGGATGTAGCTCAGGCTGGTGGCGCCGGGGGCGAGGGGGACCTCGTAGACGGCGCCGTAGGAGTCGGTGCGGGTGGGGAGCAGCGGCTTGGACCAGTCGGTGGGGGTGGCGGCGCCGGTCCACACGTGCAGGCCCCAGCCGTCGTATGCGCCGTCGGGGCGCTGGTAGTGCAGGACGGCCTTGGTCCGGTCCTGCGGCGGGTAGGCGGGGCGGTCGGTGCGGACGGCTTCCTTGCCCTGTTCGAGCCAGATCTCCCCGGTCTTGGTCAGGTCGACCGTCCGGTCGGCGGCGACGTCCTTGGTGCCGTCCTTGTCGATGACGAGGTAGCCGACGGAGGAGGCGCCGGGCTTGAGCCGGACGTACGCGAAGGCGCCGTAGGCGTCGCGGCCGGTGAAGGCGTGGCCTTCGGGCCAGGTCGTGGCCTCGCCGTCGGCGAGGTCGCCCCACGCGTAGAGCCGCCAGTTCGTGTAGTCGCCGTCGGGGCGGTTGTAGTGGACGACGGCGTAGTCACGCTGGGTGGCGGTGGGGACCGGGGCGGGCGGGACCTGGCCGGAGACGGATCCGGCGAGGGCGCTCGCGGTGCGGCCGGAGGCGTCGACCACGACGGCCTTGTAGCGCAGGGCGGTACCCACCGGGGCCGTGATGTGCTGGGTGACCTTGTACGGGGCGTGGTCGGCGGAGCCGAGGACCTGCCAGGGGCCGGTGCCGGTCTGGGCCGCGAAGACGACGCGGTTCAGGCCGCCGCCGGTGACGTCGGCGGACAGTTCGACGGTGCCTGCGGCGCCGGCGGCCGGGGCCTTGAGGGTCAGCGCGGGCTTGGTGGCGGGGGGCGCGAGGGGGGCGGCGCCCTGGAGGACCACCGAGCCGAGGGCGGGGACGGTGACGGTGAGCTTGCCGGCCGCGGAGGCGCGGATCAGGGCGGTGCCGCCGTACAGGGTGCGGTACTCGGCCCCGGCCGGGGCGTCGAGCTCGACGGTCCGGGCCTCGGCGCCGTTGTTGGCGGCGACCAGGTACTCGGTACGGCTGCGGGTGTCGGTGCGGGCGAAGGCGTAGACGGAACCGTCGGAGAGGCGTTCGCTCTGGACGCCGTCCCGCAGGGCCGGGTGGTCCTTCGTCAGCTTCGAGAGAGCGCTGATCTGCCGGTAGAGCGGGTGTCCCGGATCGTAGGCGTCGCTCGCGTGGGTGCGCGCCGTCCCGAGCTGGTCGTCGTCGAGGTAGTCGGCGATGCGGGTGGCGAACAGCGGCTGGCGGGCGTCCTTGTCACCGCCGGAGCCGGTGAAGCCCTGCTCGTCTCCGGAGTAGACCACCGGATTGCCCCGGGAGAGGAACATCAGCTCGTTGGCGAGCCGGTAGCGGTCCAGCAGTTCCTGCTCCCCGGCCCCCGGCCGGTCCTGCTTCAGGAAGGTCCCGAAGCGGCCCATGTCGTGGTTGCCGAGGAAGGTGACCTGCTCGTACGCGTTCGCCTTGTCCGTGGTGTACCGGTAGTCGTCGGCCAGTACGGAGCCCAGCCGGGGGGCCGCCGCGCCCTGGGAGGCGTACGCGCGGATCGCGTCCTGGAGCGGGAAGTCGAGCGTGGCGTCGAGGCGCCCCCGCGTCACGTACGGGGAGGTGACGGCGGTGTCGGCGGAGTAGACCTCGCCGAACATGAAGAAGTTCTTCCGGCCGTGCCGGGCGGCGTACGCGTCGAGGGCGGTGGCCCACTGCGTCCAGAAGGGGGTGTCGACGTGCTTGACGGTGTCGATGCGGAAGCCGTCGACGGCGAAGTCCTGGACCCACTTCTCGTAGATCTTCTCCATCCCGCTGACGACCTCGGGGCGCTCGGTCCACAGGTCGTCGAGACCGGAGAAGTCGCCCTGTTCGGAGGATTCCCCGGCGAAGGTGGAGTCGCCCCGGTTGTGGTACATCGCCGGGTCGTTGAGCCAGGCGGGCACCTTGAGGTTCTTCTTCGCCTCGGGCCCGAAGGGGGTGCGGGGGAAGGTGCCGGGGCCGGTCTTGGGGAAGTCCTTTCCGGCCCCTCCCGCGGCGGACGCGGTGGAGTCGTCGAAGGGCACCCCGTCCTTCGTCAGGTACGGGAAGGCCCCCTTCGACAGGTAGTCGTGGGAGCCCTCCCGGTAGTCGACGACGTCGGCGGTGTGGTTGGTGATGACGTCGAAGAAGACCTTCATCCCCTTGCGGTGCGCCGTGTCGATGAGCCGCGTCAGATCGGCGTTGGTGCCGAAGTGCGGGTCGACCTGGGTGAAGTCTGTGATCCAGTAGCCGTGGTAGCCGGCGGACTCGTCCTTGCCGGTGCCCTGGACGGGCTGGTTCTTGAAGATCGGCGCCATCCAGATCGCGGTGGTGCCGAGCCCCTTGATGTAGTCGAGCCGGTCGGTGAGTCCCTTGAGGTCCCCGCCCTGGTAGAAGCCCTTGTCCGTGGGGTCCAGGCCGGTCTGTGAACGGCTGCCGGTCAGGCCGCCCCGGTCGTTGCGCGGGTCGCCGTTCGCGAAGCGGTCCGGGAGCACGAAGTAGAACTGCTCGCGGGTGAGGTCGTGCCGGGCCGGCTCGGCGGCCAGTTTCGCGTCCGGGGGCGGGGCCGGCGCCCGGTCGGCGGCGACCGCCGTCGCGGGGAGGGCGGGCAGGAGCGTCACGGCCAGCGCGGCGGCGAGCGCTCCTGCGGCGGGGCGTATCAAGGCGGGTCTCCTCGGGTACGGGGCGGGGTGGGCCGGGTGGCGGGTCAGTTGCGCCAGGTGTCGGTCAGCGTGACCGTGCCGTTGGCCGGGACGGTGGCGGCACGGTTGGCGCCGCTCTCCCAGGTGACGTTCCCGGCGGCGTCCTTGCGGACGTACTTGTAGGCGAAGGCGGTCCCGGCGGGGAGGGCGGCGTCGAGCTTCCAGACGGGGTAGGCGGCGGAGGAGAGCCTGAGGGCGGCCCCGGTGTTCCAGTTGCCGAGCTCGGGACGGTCGCCGGTGACGTAGACGTCCTGGCCGGGCACGGTGGTGGCGTTGACGGCGAACGAGGCGCCGGCGGCCGGGGCGGCCGCGCAGCTACGGGCGTCCACGTGCAGGGCGAGGGCGGTGCCCGCGCCTAGGGTGGCGGTGAACCGGCCGCCGGAGTCCACGCTCACCGAACGGCCGCTCTGCACGTCGCAGTAGGAGCCGGCGGGGAGGGAGGTCTGGAAGGTGCGGGTGAGGGGGGCCGTCTCGTGGTTGATCGCCACGTAGGCCCTGGCGCCGCGGCCGAAGGCGATCTGGTCGCCGCCGTTGTCCCACCAGTCGGTGACGGCCTGGCCCCGGGCGGCGTTGCGGAAGGCGACCATGGAGGAGATCTCCCGCCAGGCGTGCTGGCACTTCCATCCGTCGGTGTAACAGGAGTTCACGGTGCCGCCGTTGGGGGGTCCGGCGTCCTTGTCGGTCCACTCGTAGCCGGAGTGGACGTCGGGCGAGCCGTAGGGCCAGGCCAGCATGAAGACGTTGGCGAGGGTGTAGTCGGACCCGTTCTTGTAGTTGAGGGTGTCGCCGCCGCGCTCGGTGTCGTGGTTGTCGACGAAGACCCCGGCCTGGCCGCCCGGCATGTAGCCCCAGGCCTCCCCGAAGTTCTTCAGGTAGGCGAGGTTCTCGCTCTGGAACACCCGCTTGAGGTCACGGGCGTAGCGGAACTCCTGCACGTCCCCGTTGCCCAGGTACTCGGTGGGCTGGACGGCTTCCCCGGCCCCGTATATCGCCTCCTGCTTCCAGTAGGCACCCGGGTCGGTCAGCCGGGACTTGATGGCGGCGAGGTCGGCGGCCGGCATGTGCTTGGCGGCGTCGATCCGGAAGCCGTCCACGCCCAGGGAGAGCAGGTCGTTGAGGTACCCGGCGATCCGCCCGCGCACGTACTCCTCGCCGGTGTCGAGGTCCGCGAGCTGTACCAGCTCGCAGTTCTGGACGTCGGCCCGGTTGCGGTAGTCGGAGATCGTCGCCCGGCAGTCGTCCATGTCTGCGCCGGAGTAGAGGCCGGGGTAGTCGTACTTCGTGTACGGGGAACCGCCGGTGCCCACGCCGCCGTTGGCGGCCATGTGGTTGATGACGGAGTCCGCGACCACCTTCACGCCGGCGGCGTGGCAGGCGCCGACCATCCGCTGGAAGGCGGCCCGGTCCCCGAGCCGTCCGGCGATCTTGTAGCTGACGGGCTGGTACGAGGTCCACCACTGGGTCCCCTGGATGTGCTCCTGGGGCGGCGACACCTGGACGTAGCCGTACCCGGCGGGCCCGAGGGTGCTGGTGCAGGCGGCGGCGACGGAGTCGAACCGCCACTCGAACAGCACGGCGGTGACGTCCTTCCCGCCGGGCGGCGCCGCCTGCGCCTGCGGGGCCTGGACGGTGAGGGTGGCGGCGGTGAGCGCGACTGCGGCGACCAGGCTCCTGGGAACCCTGCGGGCTCTGTGGGCTCTTGCGGTGCGGGGCATGGGGGCCTCCTGGCGGAGAGGTGGGGGATTGCCGCTGACCGTAGGGGCCGCCCAGGCGTGTTGCAAGAGCTTGCGCAAGAGATTGCAGAATTGTTTCCGGGTCCGCTCCCCCGACCCTGCCCGTCAGCCGGCGAACCCCGGCACCACCAGACCGGACTCGTACGCGATCACGACCGCGTGGGTCCGGTTCTGCGCGCCGAGCTTGGTGAGCACGTTCCCGACGTGCGTCTTCACCGTCTCCAGGCTCACCGTGAGCGACTGGGCGATCTCCGGGTTGGACAGGCCGGTCGCCATCAGCCGCAGCACCCCTTCCTCACGGACCGTCAGCGCCGCCTTCGGCAACGCCTCGGCGGAGCCGCGCGGGCGCGCGGCGACCATCCGGCCCAGCGCCGCCGGGAAGAGGACCGCCTCGCCCGCGGCGACCACCCTTACCGCTTCGGCGATCTGCCGGACCGGGAGCCGCTTGAGGACGAACCCGCTGGCCCCGGCGCCGAGCGCGGCGGTGACGTAGCCGTCGTTCTCGAAGGTGGTGATCACCACGACCTTCGGCGGTTCCTCCGGCCCGGCCAGCAGCAGCCGGGTGGCCTCGATCCCGTTGCGGCGCGGCATCCGCACGTCCATCAGGACCACGTCGGGCCGCAGGAGCCGGGCCCGTTCGACCGCCTCGACCCCGTCGGCGGCCTCCCCGGCCACCGCGATCCCCGGCTGTGCCGCGAGCAGCGTGCACAGACCGCTGCGGGTCACCTCGTCGTCGTCGGCGATCAGGAGGGTGACGGGGGCCGGACTCCCGTCGGCGCCGCTCACGCCGCCGCCCGGACCGGCAGCCGGACCGCCAGCCTCCACTGCCCCGGACCGTCCGGGCCCGCCTCCATCTCACCGTGCAACAGCCGTACGCGCTCGGTCAGGCCGGGCAGACCGTGCCCCGACGTGGGGAAGGAGCCCCGGGCGGGCCCGGTCCGGTTGACCACGCCGATCTCCAGCGCGGCCGGCGTGAGCGCCACCCGGACCTCCACCGGCCCGCCCGCCCCGTGCCGCAACGCGTTGGTCAGGGCCTCCTGCAGGATCCGGTACGCCGCCCGGGAGAGCGCCCCGCGCACCCCCGCCAGATCGCCGGACAGGTCCGGCTCCACCACCGCGCCCGCGTGCCGCAACCGGTCCAGGAGCTCGGGCAGGTCGGCGAGGGTCCGGGTCGGCGCCGTCTGCGCCTCCTCCTCGCGCAGCACGCCCAGTACGTGGTCCAGGTCCTCCAGCGCGGCCCGCGCCGACTCCTCGATGCTGCGCAGGGCGGCCCGCGCCGCCGCAGGGTCGGCGGACATCACCTCGCCCGCGACCGCCGCCTGGATGGTGGTGGCGGTCAGCGTGTGACCGATCGAGTCGTGCAACTCGCGTGCCAGCCGGTTGCGTTCGGCCAGCCGCAGTTCCCGCTCGGCCGCCAGCGCGAGCCTCTCGGCCGCCGATGGCCCCAGCAGCCTCGGCGCCAGCCACCGCAGGGCGCCGGTGACCGCCGCACACCCGGCCGCCGCCAGCAGCAGGCACAGGAACGCCGTCGCCCAGCTTCCCCAGCCGCCGCCCGCCACGCGTACCGTCCGGCCGAACAGGCTCAGCCCCGCCTCCGCGCGGAACCAGCCCACCGGAAGGGTCAGCCCGGCGAACAGCAGCATCCCGCTCACCAGCGCCCCCGTCCACCCCAGCGCCACGTGCAGCAGCAGCCAGAGCGGGGTCCGCCAGCGGTCGGGACGGCCCGCGTCCGCGGCCACCGGATCCGGCAACGGGACCCCCAGCAGCCTGCGGGCGCCCACGATCAGCACCCGCCGCGTGGTGCGGGCCAGCCCCGCCGCGCCGATCAGCGCGGCCCAGACCACCAGGGCCAGGGCGGTCCCCACCGGCCCCGGAGCCAGCGCCCAGGTGACGGCGATGAGGGGCGGGAGCGCAAGGCCCGACAGCAGGCCGCCGTAGGCGAAGAGCGCACCCGTGTACGTGGAGCCGCGCAGCAGCGGCCGGATTGCTTTGATCATGATCCGCCAGTATGGCCAGCCAGTTCCCCACCGGCCTCCCCCGATCGGGGGAACTCCTCCTCCCGCGTTGCCGCGATGCGCACCCGCCGCCCGGCGGGCCAGGATCGGCGTCCACCCCGCAGACCAGGAGACCCCTCATGCGAACCGGACGAACAACACCCCTCCTCGCGGCAGGCATCGCAGCGGCGGCCTTCCTCTCCACGCTCACCCCCGCGGCCGCCTCCTCCGCCCCGGCACCGCTCCGGTGGCAGCGCTGCGGCGCGCCGGCCCCCGCGGCCCTGCAGTGCGCGACGCTCACGGTGCCGTTGGACTACGCCGATCCCGGCGGCAGGAAGATCGACATCGCGGTGTCCCGCCTGAGGGCGAGCCACCCGGAGGAACGCCGGGGCGTCCTCCTGCTCAACCCCGGCGGCCCCGGCGGACCGGGCCTGGACCTGCCCGTCGACCCGGCGGTGGACCTCTCCGAGGAAGTGCGGAGCCGCTACGACCTCATCGGCTTCGACCCGAGGGGCGTCGGGCGGAGCTCTCCCGTCGGCTGCGGTCTGACCGCGGACGAGCAGGACCACGAACGCCCGTACCGGGCCGAGACGTTCGCGAAGGACGTGGAGTGGGCCCGTACGGTGGCCGACAAGTGCCGGGCGAAGGCGGGCGACACCCTCCGCCACCTCACCACCCGCAACACCGCACGCGACATGGACGCCGTCCGGGCCGCGCTCGGCGAGCGGAAGATCTCCTACCTCGGGTTCTCCTACGGCACCTACCTCGGCGCCGTCTACACACAGATGTTCCCCCGACGCACCGACCGGTTCGTGCTGGACAGCGCGGCCGACCCCACACGGGTCTGGCAGGGCATGTTCCAGGGGATGGCCGAGGGGGCCGACGCCGCCTTCGCCCGCTGGAGCGAATGGACCGCCCTGCGGCACACGACGTACGGCCTGGGCAGCACGCCCGCCGAGGTCCGCAGGACCTTCTGGGACCTGGTCGCGCGGGCCGACCGCGAGCCCGTCGACTCCGCCGGCACACCCCTCACCGGCGATGGCATCCGCGCGCAGCACGCCAGGTTCGCCCACGTCGAGAAGGCGGCCGAATGGATCGCCGCCCTGAAGGCGGCGGCCCCCTCGACAGCGGCCACCGCCACCCGGGAGGTCCCCCCGGACAACGACACGGCGAGCGCCTGGGCCGTCCTGTGCGGCGACAGCCGCACGTGGCCGCACGATCCGGAGCGGTACCGCCTCGACGCGGTCCGCGACAAGGCCCGCCATCCCCTCTACGGCGACTTCGCGTCCAACATCAAGCCGTGCGCCTTCTGGGGGCAGGGCAGCGAACCCCCGACGACGGTGGACAACGAGGCCGGCGCCCTGATCCTGCAGAACGAGTGGGACCCCAGCACCCCCCTGCCCGGCGCACTCGCCATGCACCGCGCCCTGCACGGCTCCCGGATGGTCACCGTCGCCGGGGGCGAGGGCCACATCGTCAACGGCACCAACCCCTGCGCGACCCGCGCGCTCACCACCTACCTGACCACGGGCACCCTCCCGCCCCACGACCTGACCTGCGAAACCCCTCCCACCCCGGCACCGGCCCCGCCCCGGAAGCCCTGACCCGACCGAGGCCGCCGGCACCCTACGGGTACGTGTCGACGTCGGTGGTCATCACGGCCCGCAGCGCCTCGGCGAGCCGCTCCGCCGCCTCTGCCCGGACGGTGCCGAGATCGACCAACGGCCCACCGGCCTCCGTGACCAGGGGACGGAGGCCGCGCCACGCGTCTTCGGAAACCCCGAGCGCGGCCAGGGAAGTCCGTACGGCCTCGGCCGCGTCGGTGGCCCGCACCCACCCGTCCCGCCACGTCTGCATGTCCATCAGTGCCCCGTCCCGTGCATCCTCAGGAGCACGTTGCAGTCGACGACCACGGATTCGTCCCTCTCCTGCACGGCGGCCTTCCGCAGGACCGCCAACCGCTCGCACTCCGGGCACCCCGCTACCGGCCGGGGCACGGGGCGACCGCCCCTGACGGGCAGCACCACCGGCTCTTCATGCCACCTGGCGGGTTCCGCCGTCATCACGCCGACCCCGAGGGGGCCGAGCGCCGCTCATCGTCCGCACAGAACATGGTGGGGCTCCTGTCGATGTGAGGGAGTCTGTTGGAGGTGAGGTCCTCAAGAAGTCCGGGCATGCCGAATCACCCCTTCAAGGCTGTCTCGGCAGCTGCGGTACGCCGTGAACCGTCAGTGGGAAAAGGCCCCTTGAGGCGTTGACGTACCGAACCTAAGCCCGCTGTAGTTGCGTGAACACTCACCGCTGGTACGAGATGTCTCGCCGAAGTGACCGGGGGTCCCAGTGCCAGTCAGCACGCGAGGCATGGGGCTCGTCTCGGGCTTCGTGCTCCGCACTGCGCGGGAGAGCATCCCCCGCTCGCAGGAGGAGATGTCCGAACTCCTCGGTGTGGGTGTGGGTACGTACCAAGGCTGGGAGTCCGGCCGTCGGCCGGTCTCGAACATGCGGGGCGCCGATCTGCTCAGCCTCCGTCGCCGTTTACCTGCGCTGGGCGCGGACACGGACGTCGTCGCCCTCCTGGATGCCGCGATGGACGCCGACCGCATCGTCGAAGCGGCGCTGACCCCTGCCCGCCCCGAAGAACCACACCCCCTCTCGGAGTGGGTCCACACCAGGGATACGGCACATATGGTCGCGTGGGCGGTCAACGGTTCCGCCCCGCCCGCACTTCGCCGACGGCCCGTTCCTGCTCGCCGGGGCCCCGTCGCATCGGCACCACAGCTCACCCCTACCGAGCGGGCCGCCTTCTTCTCACACCTTCGCGACACCGCCGAGGCCGCGGTACGAGTCGGCGGCGAGAGTTCACTCCTCCACCGCCAGAGCCTCTACCTGCTCTCCTACGACCCGGGTCCCGACGCCGCGTCATGGACGGCCCACGCACTCCACGCCCGGCGCGGCGTGCTCGTAGGGCGCGGCTGGACACCCCACTGGGCGGAGGCGCGATCCACCGCCACGGCACTGGCGCGACTGGGCGACCCTCAACCTCTGTGGGACTTCATCGATCGCTCGATGGCAGACAGCGACGACGGCGAGGTGGCCAATCTCAACTACTGGGCCCTTTGGCTAGGCGTTATACAGCGGCCCCAAGCCAACGACGCCTTCATGCGTGACCGGAAAATGACGCACTGGGACCCCGTCGCACTGCTTCGCGGCCTGGTGCACGGCCTCCATCGGGCACCTGGGTTCCTGGACCTCTACGCGCACACCGTGTGGGCCTTGTTGGAAGCCCACCCATGGCTGCCACTGGCAGCCCGTGACCTGACCCGAACATTGGCACACCTGACCACCCAACTACTGGATGGAAAGGCGCTGTCGGAAAGGTCCAGGCGCGAGCTGAACACAGTGCACTACCGTCTAAGCGGGCATCACTGACCAACTCGGAGGGCACCACATGGCAGACGAGACGGCCAATGCAGAGGGTACGGCGGGCTTCCTGTTCGAGCTGGGCGTCCTGAAGCGTGAGCGCCGGTCGGGGTGGTGGCACACCGGAGTCAGGGACCCGGAAAGCATCGCCGAGCACAGCTTCCGGGTCGCGGCCATCGGCGCCGTCCTCGCGATGATGGAGGGCGCCGATGCCGCCCGTGTCACGCTGATGTGCGTCATGCACGACACCCAGGAAACCCGCCTCGGCGACATCCCCCACATCGGCCGCCGCTACCTCAAAGCCGCCTCGAACGAGGAGATCACCGCCGACCAGCTCGCTGCCGCCCACCCGGCCGTCGCCGCCGGCATCCAGGCGGTCGTGGAGGACTACGAGAACGGCACCGACCCCGAGGTGGTCATCGCTCACGACGCGGACAAACTCGAATGCCTGATCCAAGCGGTCGAATACCGTGAACAGGGCAACGCGAACGTTCAGAACTGGATCGACTCCAGCCTCAACGCGTTGAAGACGGCCTCCGCCAAGTCCCTGGCCGATGCCGCCCTGAACATGTCGTCGCTGACCTGGCGCGAGACCTTCCTCCCCCGATAGTCACCTCTGCCCCAGGCGGACCGCAGACGCCAAGCCGTGCGGAGGGCGTAGCGATCTGACGCGCCGGGGGGCTTCTCCGGACGGTCTCATCGCCGTTTCGCGTGGTCTGGCCTCCCCCGGCCCTGGATCAGGGGGATGTCGGCCCGCATCTCCGGCCCACCCGGACGGAGCCGGGCCGCGCATCGCTGACGGGGCCGCTCCTCCAGTCCTGTCCCCGGTAACCGTTCTTTTGGGGGTTTCCCGGCAGTCTTTGGCATTCCGTGGCGGGACGGGCTGTCAAGGGTGGCCGAAGGCCATCGCGAAGCGACGCGACGAAGGAGCGCCCTTGACAGCCCGGCCCGACGCGGAAGGACGATGAGACTGACGGGAAACCCCCAAACCCTCCTTGATCCGGGCCGGGTAAGGCCCCGCCCCCCGAAGCCCCGACCGCACCCGGGGGCGGGTGGGCAGGCCCCGACCCGTCCCAGGGGGTCGAGGGGGCGATGGCGAGCCCGCGCCGGAAGCCCCCCCCCAGCCCCCTCAGCCCCCCTCCGGCCCCGGGCCCGTGGAGCCGCGTACCACCAGTTCCGGCTGGAAGACGTACTCCGTGCGCTGGACCGGGGTGCCGGCCACCGCTTCCAGGAGGGCGCCGACCGCCGCCGTGGCCATCGCGCGGACCGGCTGGCGGACCGTGGTCAGGGGCGGGTCCGTGAAGGCGATGAGCGGGGAGTCGTCGAAGCCGACCACCGAGACGTCCTGCGGGACCCGCAGCCCCCGTTCGCGGGCCGCGCGGATGACGCCGAGGGCCATCATGTCGCTCGCGCAGACCACCCCCGTACAGCCCCGGTCCAGCAGGGCGCCGCCCGCCGCGTGGCCGCCCTCGACCGTGAACAGGGTGCGCTGGACCAGCCCCTCGGCCGCCGCCCCCGGCACCGCCGCGAGGAAGCCCTGCTCCTTGCGGGCGGAGGGGACGTAGCGCGTCGGCCCGATCGCGAGGCCGATGCGGCGGTGGCCCAGCTCCTCCAGGTGCCGCACGGCCATGTCGGCGGCCGCCCGGTCGTCCGGGGAGACGAAGGGGGCGCTGATGGCCTCGTTGAAGCCGTTGATCAGGACGAACGGGACCCCGCGCGCCGCCAGCCGCTGGTAGCGCGCGGGGTCGGCCGACGCGTCCGCGTGCAGCCCGGACAGGAACACGATGCCGGTGACCCCGCGTTCCTCCAGCTGCTCCACCAGCTCGTCCTCGGTGGCCCCGCCCGGGGTCTGCGTGCAGAGCACCGGCGTGTAACCGTGCCCGGCCAGCGCCTGCTCTATGACCTGGGCGAACGCCGGGAAGATCGGGTTGGTCAGCTCGGGGATGAGCAGGCCCACCAGCCCGTTGCTGCGCCGTTTCAGCCGTACGGGCCGCTCGTAGCCGAGCAGGTCGAGCGCGGCCAGCACCCGGTGCCGGGTGCCGGCCGCCACGCCCGCCTTGCCGTTGAGCACACGGCTGACCGTCGCCTCGCTGACCTCGGCCTGCGCGGCGATGTCCGTCAGCCGGAGCGGGGAGGTCACCCCAGCCACCACACCGCGCTGTCGGCCGGGAGCAGGTCCGCGTCCCCGGCCGGGGCCGTGCTGGCGAGCAGCACCGTCCCGGGCGCGGGCATCCGTACGGGTTCGCCCGTGGTGTTGACGGTGCAGACGAAGCCGCCGCGCCGGAAGGCCAGCACCCCGGCGGGGGCGGGCAGCCACTCCACGGCGTCGCCCGCGCCCAGTTCCGGCCGCTCGCGGCGGATGCGCAGCGCCGTCCGGTAGAGCTCCAGCGTCGACGCCGGGTCGCCGGTCTGCGCCTCGACGCTCAGCCCCGCCCACGCGGCGGGCTGGGGCAGCCAGCTGCCGCCGTCGCCGAAGCCGTACGGGGCCTCGGCGCCCGACCACGGGATCGGTACGCGGCAGCCGTCGCGCAGGCCTTCCTGGCCGTTCTCCTTGAAGAAGGACGGGTCCTGGCGGACCTCGTCGGGCAGGTCGGTGACCTCGGGCAGGCCCAGTTCCTCGCCCTGGTAGACGTACGCCGACCCGGGCAGGGCCAGCATCAGCAGCGCCGCCGCCCGCGCGCGGGCGAGGCCCTGCTCCCCACCGCCGTAGCGGGTCACGTGCCGCACCACGTCGTGGTTGGACAGCACCCACGTGGTGGGGGCGCCGACGGGCCGCATCGCGTCGAGGGAGTCGTCGATGGCGGCGCGCAGCGCGTCCGCGTCCCAGCCGGTGTTCAGGTAGTGGAAGTTGAAGGCCTGGTGGAGCTCGTCGGGCCGCAGGTAGAGCGCGGTGCGCTCGGCGCTGGGGGTCCAGGCCTCGGCGACGCCTATGCGGTCCCCGGCGTATTCGTCGAGGACGGTCCGCCAGGAGCGGTAGATCTCGTGGACGCCGTCCTGGTCGAAGAAGGGCAGGACCTGGTTGCCGAGCAGCTTGAGCTGTTCGTTGCGGCCGAGGTCGGGCAGGCCGGGGGCCTTGACGAGGCCGTGGGCGACGTCGATGCGGAAGCCGTCGGTGCCGAGGTCGAGCCAGAACCGCAGGATGGAGCGGAACTCGTCCTGGACGGCCGGGTGTTCCCAGTTGAAGTCGGGCTGTTCCGAGGCGAAGAGGTGCAGGTACCACTCGCCGTCGGCGACGCGGGTCCAGGAGGGTCCGCCGAAGAGGGATTCCCAGTCGTTGGGCGGCAGCTCGCCGTTCTCGCCCTGGCCGGGGCGGAAGTGGAAGCGTTCGCGCAGCGGGCTGCCGGGGCCTTCACGGAGGGCCTGCTTGAACCATTCGTGCTGGTCGGAGCAGTGGTTGGGGACGAGGTCGACGATGATGCGCAGCCCGAGCGCGTGGGCCTCGCGGATCACGGCGTCCGCGTCGTGCAGGCTGCCGAACATGGGGTCGATGGCCCGGTAGTCGGCGACGTCGTAGCCGGCGTCGGCCTGCGGGGAGGCGTAGAAGGGGCTCAGCCAGACGGCGTCGACGCCGAGTTCCTTGAGGTAGGGCAGGCGGGTGCGGATGCCTTCGAGGTCCCCCATGCCGTCCCCGTTGGAGTCGGCGAAGCTGCGCGGATAGACCTGGTAGATCACCGCTTCTCTCCACCAGCCGGGCAGGGTGCCGCTGGAGGTGGAGAGCGTTTCGGCGAGGTGCTGGGTCATGTCGTCCTTGGAGAGATCGGGCCGGTGATGCGGGGGCGGGCGCGGGTGGTCAGCCCTTGGTGGCGCCCGCTGTCATCCCGGCGACGAGGTGACGCTGGGCGAAGAGGAAGAAGATCGCCGCCGGGATGGCGATGAGTACGGAGGCCGCGCTCATGGCACCCCAGTTGGAGGTGTACTGGGTGACGAAGGTCTGGAGTCCGCCGGCGAGGGTGAGGTTCTCGTCGCCGACCATGAAGGCGGAGGCGTAGGCGACCTCGCCCCAGGCCGTGATGAAGGCGTAGAAGCCGGTGACGGCGAGGCCGGGCTTGGCGAGCGGCAGGATCAGGCGCCAGAAGGTGCCGAAGGGGTTGAGTCCGTCGACCCGGCCGGATTCGTCGATCTCGACCGGGATGGTGTCGAAGAAGCCCTTCATCATCCACGCGCAGAACGGCACGGCGATGGTGAGGTAGGTGATGATCAGGCCGAGGGGCTGGTTGAGCAGCCCGAGGTCGCCCATGAGGTTGTAGAGCGGGACGATGAGGATGGCCATCGGGAACATCTGCGTGATGAGCAGCGTCCACATCAGGGGCTTCATGCCCGGGAACTTGAAGCGGCTGACGGCGTATCCGGTGGTGGCGGCGATGAACACGCCGAGGACGGTGGTGACGCCGGCGACCAGGACGGAGTTGCCGAACCAGGCCAGGAAGTGGCTGTCCTCCAGCAGGTAGCGGTAGTTGCCGAGGTTGGGTTCCTTCACGAAGTCCGTGGTGATCGCGTACTTCGCGGGCTTGAGCGAGGTCAGCAGGATCCACAGCACCGGGAACACGGCCACGACGGACGCGACGAGGAGCGTGGCGTGCAGGCCGACGGAGGCGAGCGGGGAGCGGCTGCCGCGGGCACGGGCGGTCTTGCCGCGGGCACCCTCGTCGCGGGCGGTCTTCTCGCGGGCGGTCTGGTCGGCGGTGGTCACGGTCACCACACCTCTCCCTGCTTGCGCAGCGAGCGCCGGTAGACCAGCGCGAAGATCATGAGCAGGGCGAGGATGAGGACGCCCCAGGTCGCGGAGCCGGCGAAGTCGCGGGGGCTCGCGATGAAGGCCTCGCGGAAGGCCTGGGTCACCAGGATCTCGGTGGAGTCGCCGGGACCGCCCCGCGTCAGCAGGAAGATCACCGGGAACATGTTGAAGGTCCAGATGGTGGAGAGCAGGATCACGGTCATGCTGACGGCGCGCAGTCCGGGCAGGGTGATGTGCCGGAACCGCTGCCAGGGCCGGGCGCCGTCCATCTCGGCGGCCTCGTAGAGCTCGCCGGGGATGGACTGCAGGCCGCCGAGCAGGGCGACCATCATGAAGGGGACGCCGAGCCAGACGTTGACGGCGATGACGGAGAACTTGGCCCAGGTGGGGTCGTCGAGCCACGGCACGGCGGAGATGCCGCCGCCGTCGAGGACCTTGTTGAGGATGCCGTTGTCGCGGTTGAAGAGGAACCGCCAGGCGAAGACGGAGACGAAGCCGGGGACGGCCCAGGGCAGGATGAGGGCCATCCGGTAGGCGGCACGCCCCCGGAACTGCCGGTTGAGCATGGTGGCCAGGGCGAGGCCCAGGACGAAGGTGATGGAGACGCAGGCGACGGTCCACAGCACCGTCCACACCAGCCGCTGCCAGAAGACCGGGTCACCGAGCACGGCCGTGTAGTTGTCGAGCCCGACGAACTCGTACGTCGCCTCGATGTGGCGCACGCCGATGGTGCGGGAGACGTTGCGCTCGTTGGCGTCGGTGAGCGACAGGTAGACGCCCCGGACGAGCGGCCACCCGATGATCACGCCGAGGACGAGCACCACCGGGGCGACCATGGCCCAGGCGTACCAGTGCGTGGCGAGGGCGCGGCCGAGGCCGCGGCCGGGCCGGGGATTTCCGTTGGCAGTCGCGCGGCTGGGGCCGCGGGCGGCGCCGGAGTTCTCCCCGGCGTCCGCGCCCGCGGCCTTCGCCACCGACTGGCTGGTGTCGGCAGCCATCGTCCTCGCTACTTCCAGCCCTTGAGGATCTTGCGGAACTCGACGCCGGCCGCCTTGGCCGCGTCCTCGGGGCTGGAGGCCCCGGTGACCGCCTTGGTGTACTCGACCTTCAGCGGCTCGAAGAGGGAGCCGTTCTCCGGGATCCAGGCGCGCTCGACGGCCTTGTCCACGGCGGGCTTGAAGAACTGGACCATCTCGCTGGCCTTGACGTCGGGCTGCTCGTAGGCGGCCGTGCGCGTCGGGAGCAGGCTGAGCTCCTTGGCGGACTGCACCTGGACCTCCTGCGAGGTCATGTACTCGACGAAGGCGTGCGCGGCGGCGGTGTTCTTCGACCCGGCGTAGACGGCGAGGTCGTGGCCGCCCTGCGGGGCGCCGGCCTTGGCGGAGCCCGCGGGGACGGGGGCGACGCCGAGGTTGGCCTTGTCCTTGAACTGGTCGCCCGCGTAGCTGTCGGCGACGGCCCAGGGGCCGTTGATCATCATGGCGACCTCCCCGGACTTGAAGGCGGTCTGCATGTTGGTCCAGCCGTCGGTGGCGTTGGTGACCGCCGCGCCCGAGGTGACCAGGTCGCGGGCGGCCTTGAAGGCCTTGACGCCCGCGGCGTTGTCGACGGTGACCGTCTTGGACTTGGCGTCGACCAGGTCGCCGCCCTCGCCGTAGATGAAGGGCAGGAACCAGTAGGAGTCGTCGCCGCGCAGGTAGAGGCCGGTCTTGCCGGTCTTGGCCTTGATCGCGGCGGCGGCGGTCTTCAGCTCCTCCAGGGTCTTGGGGGGCTGGACGCCGGCGTCGGCGAGCATCTTCTTGTTGTAGAAGAGGCCGAGGGTGTCGATGACCTGCGGGACGGCGTAGGTCTTGCCCTCGTACTTGCCGCTGGCGGCGGCCTGCGACAGGAACTCGGCGTCGACCTTCTTCGCGGTGTCGGCCGGGACCTCGTCGAGGTAGCCGAGCGAGGCGAAGTCGGCGACCCAGCCGACGTCGGCGCGGATCACGTCAGGGGCTTCGGAGCCGCTGCTGAAGGCGTTCTTGACCTTGTTCTGGGCGTCGCCGTAGGGCACGTTGACGTACTTGACGGTCACCTTGGGGTGCTTCGCCGTGAAGGCTTCGGCGATCTTCTGGAAGCTCGCCTTCTCGGCGTCGTTCGAGGTGTCCCACCAGGTGACCGTGCCGGAGAGCTCGCCGCCGGCCTTCGTGTCGCCACCGTCGCCCTTGGTGTCACCGCCGCAAGCCGTCGCCGCGAGCGCCAGGGTCGCGACCAGCGCGGTGGCCGCTATGCCACGCCGCATATGAACTCCTTCGATGATCCCGGCCGCGCCCTCGCGGTCCCGAGTTGCCGAGAACGTAACAAGCCTGAAAGCCGACCGAAAGACCTTGCGGCAAATTTCTGCAAGACGAGCTGATCGTTACATCCGTGTGTCCCTACGGTTGCCGCAGCTTGCTGTTAGTTCGAACCCGCTTCGATTCCACGGGCCCGCAACCAGGGGGTGTGTACCCGCGTTGACCCCGATATGACCCATGAGCTGACGGCCCTCCCGCTTGCAAGCGCTTCCAGCAACCCGACCGCGAGCCGCGGCTGGTGGCGCGATGCCGTCATCTATCAGGTGTACGTACGGTCCTTCGCCGACAGCGACGGCGACGGCGTCGGAGACCTGCGCGGGGTGCGCGAGCGGCTCCCCCACCTGGCCCGGCTCGGCGTCGACGCCGTGTGGCTGACCCCCTTCTACGTCTCCCCGCAGGCGGACGGCGGCTACGACGTCGCCGACTACCGGGCCGTCGACCCCCTCTTCGGGGACCTCGCCGCCGCCGACGACCTCGTACGGGCCGCGCACGAGCTGGGCCTGCGGGTCATCGTCGACGTGGTCCCGAACCACACCTCCGAGCGCCACCCCTGGTTCCTGGACGCCCTCGCCGACGAGCCGGGCGCCCGCGCCCGCTACCTCTTCCGCCCCGGCCGGGGCGCCGACGGCGCGCTGCCGCCCAACGACTGGGAGTCGGTCTTCGGGGGCCCCGCCTGGACCCGCGTCCCGGACGGCTCCTGGTACCTGCACCTGTTCGCCCCCGAGCAGCCGGACCTCGACTGGGAGCACCCCGAGGTGGCGGCGGAGTTCTCCTCCGTCCTGCGGTTCTGGCTCGACCTGGGCGTGGACGGTTTCCGCGTCGACGTCGCCCACGGCATGGTCAAGGCCCCCGGCCTGCCCGACATCGGCCGCGGCGCCCAGGCGACCCTGATCGGCACCGAGGCCCTCCCCTTCTTCGACCAGGACGGCGTCCACGCCATCCACCGCTCCTGGCGCCGCCTGCTCGACTCCTACGGGGGCCAGCGGATCGGCGTCGCCGAGGCCTGGGCACCCACCTCCGAGCGGCTCGCCCTGTACGTCCGCCCCGACGAGCTGCACCAGGCCTTCAACTTCCGCTTCCTCAACTGCCCCTGGGACCCGGAGCGGATGCGCACCGTCATCGACGAGTCCCTCGCCGCCACCGCCTCGGTCGGGGCGCCGACGACGTGGGTGCTGTCCAACCACGACGTGGTGCGGCACGTGACCCGTTACGGCGGCGGCGCCCGGGGCCTCGCGCGGGCGCGGGCGGCGGCGCTGCTGATGCTGGCCCTGCCCGGGTCGGCGTACGTCTACCAGGGCGAGGAGCTGGGCCTGCCCGAGGTCACCGACCTGCCCGACGAGGTCCGCCGGGACCCGGCCTTCCACCGCTCCGCCGGGCAGGAGGGTCTGCGCGACGGCTGCCGGATCCCGCTGCCCTGGTCCGGGCCGTGTCCGCCGTACGACTTCGGGCCCGGCGGCAGCTGGCTCCCGCAGCCGGCGGACTGGGCGGGGCTGAGCGTGGCCGCGCAGACCGGCGACCCGCACTCCACGCTGGAGCTGTACCGGGCCGCGCTGGAGCTGCGCCGGGCCCTGCCCGGCCTCGGCTCCCCGGACGCGGGCCCCCTGACCTGGCTCCCTTCCCCCGCGGGCGTCCTCCTCTTCACCCGCCCCGGCTTCGCCTGCACCCTCAACACCCGCCCGACCGCACTGGAGGTCCCCTCCCCCGGCCGGCCCGTCCTCTCCAGCTCACCGGTGGAGACGGACGGCCGCACGGTTCTGCTCCCGACGGATTCCTGCACGTGGTGGGCGTTGTGAGCCGGGGACCGGTACAGTCCAATCCCGTGACCGCACGGCTAGCCGACATCGCAGCCCAGGCGGGGGTCAGCGAAGCCACAGTCAGCCGCGTGCTCAACGGCAAGCCCGGTGTGGCCGCAGGCACCCGCGAGTCCGTGCTGGCCGCGCTCGACGTGCTCGGCTACGAGCGGCCCGTGCGGCTGCGCCAGCGCAGCGCGGGTCTGGTCGGGCTGATAACCCCCGAGCTGGACAACCCCATCTTCCCGGCGCTCGCGCAGGTCATCGGACAGGCGCTGACCCGGCAGGGGTACACGCCGGTGCTGGCCACGCAGACGCCCGGCGGGTCCACCGAGGACGAACTGACCGAGATGCTGGTGGACCGCGGGGTCTCCGGCATCATCTTCGTCTCCGGGCTGCACGCCGACACCACCGCCGACATGGGCCGCTACGACCAACTCCGCGGCCAGGGCGTCCCGTACGTCCTCATCAACGGCTTCTCCGACAAGGTGCAGGCGCCCTTCGTCTCCCCCGACGACCGGGCGGCGATGCAGCTCGCCGTGACCCACCTGACCGCGCTGGGGCACACCCGGATCGGCCTGGCCGTCGGGCCCAAGCGGTTCGTGCCGGTGCTGCGCAAGATCGAGGGCTTCCGGCTCGGGATGCGGGAACGGCTCGGGCTCGACGATTCCGAGGTCGAGGAGCTGATCCAGCACTCCCTGTACAGCCTGGAGGGCGGGCAGGCCGCCGCGTCCGCGCTCATCGCGCGGGGCTGCACGGCCGTCGTCTGCGCGAGCGACATGATGGCGCTCGGGGCGATCCGGGCCGCCCGGCAGCAGGGCCTCGCGGTCCCGCGGGACGTGTCGGTGGTCGGCTTCGACGACTCCCCCCTCATAGCGTTCACGGATCCGCCGCTGACCACGATCCGCCAGCCCGTGCTGGCCATGGGACAGGCCGCCGTGCGCACGCTGCTGGAGGAGATCGGCGGTACGCCGGCCCCGCACAGCGAGTTCGTCTTCCTCCCGGAACTGGTGGTCCGCGGTTCCACGGCCTCCGGGCCGGGGCAGCGCCGCAGGCCCTAGGGGGCCCCGGGTCCGCGGGTAGTCCGCAGGGCTGAGCGCGGGCGCCGAAGACCGTCCGGAGGGATGATCGGAGGCGAGAAGGCATCTGGCAGACTCTCTCCCCATGGGTGAAGCGAGCGTGAAGACACTGGAAACCCGGACGGACGTCTCGTCGCCCATCGTGAGCGAGGGCGAGGTCCGCCGGGAGTCCGAGCGCACCCTCCTCGCACGGCTGCGCCTGCCGCGCCGGCCGCGCATCTGGTTCGAGGTCCTGCTGATCGCGGTCAGCTACTGGACCTACTCGCTGATCCGCAACGCCGTACCGGAGCAGAAGGCCGCCGCCCTCGCGAACGCCGACTGGATCTGGAGCGTCGAGCGCGGTCTGGGGATCGCCGTCGAGCATTCGATCAACCACGGGGTGAACTCCGTGACGTGGCTGATCGTGGGGATGAACTACTACTACGCCACGCTGCACTTCGTCGTGACCATCGGCGTGCTGGTGTGGATCTACCGCTTCCATCCCGGCCGTTACGCGGCCACCCGGCTCGTGCTGTTCGCCACCACGGGCGTCGCCCTGGTCGGCTACTACTTCTACCCGCTCGCGCCGCCCCGGCTGATGAACGGGGAGCGGTTCGTGGACACCGTGCTGGTCCACCACACCTGGGGTTCGATGGCCTCGGGCAACCTCAAGCACATGTCCAACCAGTACGCCGCGATGCCGTCCATGCACATAGGGTGGTCGCTCTGGTGCGGGCTGACGATCTTCGCGGTCGCGTCCGCGCCGTGGGCCCGGATCCTGGGCCTGCTGTACCCGGCCGCGACCCTCGTCGTCATCGTGGCCACCGCCAACCACTTCTGGCTCGACGCCGTCGGCGGGATGACGTGCCTGGCCTTCGGGTTCGCCGTCACCCGGATCTGGTACGGCTCGCTGCCGCACCGGCTGCCGCGCCAGCCGGTGCACACCGGCCCGCACCCCGCGTCGGCGGCACTGCTGAACCGCTTCCGCCGCTAGGGGGTGTCGGCTCCGGGCTCCCCGTGGGTGATCCGGCCGCCCGACACCGTCAGCCGGATCGGGGCCTCGGCCAGCTCGTCCGGGCCCGCCGTGACCGGGTCGACGGTGAAGGCCGTCAGGTCCGCGCGCAGACCGGGCGCGATCCTTCCCGCCACCGCCTGCTCTCCGGCCGCGAGCGCCGCGTGCGAGGTCATCCCCTCCAGAGCCATCAGCCCGGTCAGGGCCCGTCCGTGGGAAGCCGCGCCGCGGGGGCGCAGGGCCGTGGCGAGGACCTGCCGGGCGTCGTGGTGGGCGATGGGCCAGTCCGAGCCGAGGGCCAGGACGGCTCCCGCGTCGCGCAGGTCCCGGCAGCGCCAGGCCCGTCCGGCGCGTTCGTCACCGAGCCGCTTCGACCACTCGTCGGTGTGGTCGGCCCGGGTGTAGGCGGTGTGCGGGGGCTGCATGGAGGCGATCACCCCGATCCCGGCGAACCGCTCCAGCTGGTCGTCGGGGACCGTCTCGATGTGTTCGATCCGGTGCCGCATGCGCGCCCGGGGCCCCAGGGCGGCGACCGTGTCCAGGACGTGGCGGACGGCCGCGTCGCCGATGGCGTGGGTGGCGGTGCCCACCCCGGCCGCGTCGAGGACCCGTACGGCCCGGGAGTAGGCGTCGGGGTCGGGCCAGAAGGCCTCGGTGCCCTGCCCGTGGCAGTCGGCGTGCCCGAGCCAGGCGGTGCCGCCCTCGACGGTGCCGTCCATGAAGAGCTTGACCCCGCCGACCTGCCAGTGGCGTCCGCCCCGGCCCTGGAGGGCGATCAGTTCCGCGAGGGCGTCCCCGTCCGCCCCCGGCATGCACCAGGGGGCCAGGCGCAGCCGCAGCGGGAGGTGGCCCTCGTACTCGACGGTGGCGAGCAGGGCGGGTACGTCCCCGTCGCCGAGGTCCATGACGTGGGCGCCGGTGAGGCCGGTGGCGGCCATGTCGCGGAGCAGTGCGAGGAGGCGGGCGCGGCGCTCGGCGGACCGGGGTGTGGGGGCGAGGGCTCCGACGAGGGACATCGCGGCGTGCTCGACGAGGTGTCCGGTGGGTGCTCCGCCGGCGTCGCAGACGATCTCGGAGCGCTGGGCGAAGGCGCGGGGGCCGGTGATCCCCGCGGCGGCGAGGGCCGGGCCGTTGGCGAGGGCGGAGTGGCCGTCGTAGAGGCGCAGGAAGGCGGGGGCTCCGCCGAGGGAGTCCTCGATCAGGTCCCGGTGGACGGGGCGGCCGCCGAAGGCGTTGTGGTCGAGGCCCCAGCCGAGGACCCAGCCGCCGGTGCGGGGGGCCGCGCGCAGGGCCGCGCGGAGCTGGTCGAGGTCCCGGACGGCGGTGAGGTCGGCACCGGTGGACATCTCGATGCCCCAGACGGGGTGGCTGTGGGCGTCGGTGAGGCCGGGGGTGAGGGTGGCGCCGCCGAGGTCGATGACCCGGGTGCCGGGTCCTCGCCAGTCGCGTACGTCGCTCCCGTCGCCGACGGCGAGGACGTGTCCGCCGCCGAGGGCTACCGCGCCGGCCTCGGGGCGGGCGGGGTCGAGGGTGCGGACGCGGGCTCCGGTGAGGACGGTGTCGGCAGTGGGCACGGCTCTGCTCCTTCAGGGGGTTCGGGTGGGGAAGACGGCCGGGACGAAGGCCACGAGGACGATGCCGACGGCGGGGGCGAGGCCGTCGGGCCGGGACCCGGCGGTCGGAGTAACCCCGGGTGCGCGCCCCGGGCGGGGCCGTGAGCCTGGGGCCATGAGCACGCACAGGGTGGTGGTCCAGGCGCCGGACCAACGCGGTCTGCGCGCGGTGACCGTCGACGGCGGGCCGGCGGGCAGCGCCTGGTCGCGACGCGATCTGCGCAGACAGCTGTGCCGCGCGGGGCTGCCGCCCGGCATGGACCTGGAGGACCGGGCCTCGGTCACCTGGCGCGGGGCGGACGGCACCGTCTGGCCCGACCGCACGGGACGCCGGCGCGCCACGATCGCGCTCCTGACGGCCGGGCTGCTCGTCTCGGCCCTCCTGCTCGCCGACATCGGCATGGTGGACGCGCTGGGGGCACTGACCTTCTCGGGGCGTCTGACCGGGATGCTCCTCGTGCTCTCCGGAGCGCTCCAGGTGGTCGCGGCGGCCGCGGTGTGCGACTTCTGGGGGAAACGGACGCTGCGGTACTCGGGCGCCCTCGTGCTGGTGGGCGTACTCATCGCGGTGGCGACGCAGGCGCTGCTGCTGGCCGTCTGGTTCCAGGAGCGGGAGTGGACGCCGTACCTGCCGGTGTTCCTCGCGCTGTCGCTCTGGGCGGTCTGGGCGGCGTGGACGGTCTGGCGGGCGCGGACATGGAAGGGGATCCCCTATCCCAGGAGCTTCACGGCGGGTGTGGCGGCGACGGCCCTGCTGGCTTCGGCCAACTTCGCCTACTCGGCCCTGTACCAGCCGCACGCCGCGCTCTTCCACTTCAAGGTCCAGGCGACGTTCGGAACACCGAAGCGGGATCCGAACCGTCCCGTCGTCTACCTTCCGGTGAAGCTCCACGTGGCGAACGACGGGGCCGTTCCGGCCTACATCCTCAACAGCGGCTACCAGGTGTACGGCCGGGAATCCGTGTTCGACGGGAAGAAGACCGCGGTGGAGCAGAAGAAATGGCGTGCCGACACGGAGGGCCGGGCGGACCTGGAGCTCCACGTGCAGCCCACCGGGTACCAGGTGATCAACAGCGGCCTGGTCGTACCGGTGGACTCCTGGGCTGCGCCGGGAGCCGACTACACCACGGAGCGAGTGGTCCAGATCCCCACGGGCGCACCGTACGACCTCGTCATGGCCACCGTGACGGTCATCTTCATGAGGGGGGACCGCGGAAAGGTCAACGACGAACTCAGATATCCGGTCTTCTCCTGGCAGCAGAAGACGGACAGGTTCTTCGACTGCGCCGCCGTCAGATGCCTCGACTACGTCATGTACCACGCGAGGGTGCGCCACAACAACAACATCATCAACGTGACGCGCAGGCCCCGGTACGTCAATACGTACCGGTCGTTCGGCGCGCCGAACAGCGGCATCTACGTTCTGATCTCCCCGCGCGATTCCAAGGGTCACGTATCGGCCGACGCCGAGTCCTCGGAGAGGTACGGCGTCGACCAGTACGACTCCGCGGTCACCGAGATCCCCTTCGCCACGCTGCTGGACCCCGCCCGCTCCCAGGCTCCGTAGGATGGCGCCTACGCCCCGTAGAAGAGCTCGTCCACCACCGCGCGGGCGCGCCGCGTGATGCGGCGGTAGTCGTCGAGCATCTCGCCGACCCTGCCCTCCGGGTAGCCGAGGTAGCGGCCGACCGCCGCCAGTTCGCGGGCGTCGGCGGGAAAGGTGTCCCCGGCCCGGCCGCGGACCAGCATGACGGCGTTGCGGACCCGGGTGGCGAGCACCCAGGCCTCGTCGAGCACCTGCGCCTCCTCGGTCGGGATCAGCCCGGCGGCGTGGGCGGCGGCCAGGGCCTGGCGGGTGCGGGTGGTGCGCAGGCCAGGTTCGGCCCAGGCGTGACGCATCTGGATCAGCTGGACGGTCCACTCGACGTCGCTGAGGCCGCCGCGGCCGAGTTTGGTGTGCAGGGTCGGGTCGGCGCCGCGCGGCAGCCGTTCCGATTCCATCCGGGCCTTGAGCCGGCGGATCTCGCGCACGGCGTCCTCGCCGAGGCCCTCGACGGGGTAGCGCAGGGGATCGATCAGCTCGATGAAGCGGCGGCCGAGGTCGTCGTCGCCCGCGACCGGCTCGGCGCGCAGCAGGGCCTGGCTCTCCCAGGTCAGGGACCAGCGGCGGTAGTAGGCCGCGTACGAGGACAGGGTGCGCACGAGGGGGCCCGAGCGGCCCTCGGGGCGCAGGTCGGCGTCGATGAGCAGCGGCGGGTCCGCGGTGGGGAGCTGCAGGAGGCGGCGCATCTCGGCGATGACGGTCTGGGCGGCCTTGGCGGCTTCCTGTTCGTCGACGCCCTCGCGGGGTTCGTGGACGAACAGGACGTCGGCGTCGGAGCCGTAGCCGAGTTCGTGTCCGCCGAAGCGGCCGACGCCGATGACGGCGAAGCGGGTGGGGAGGGTCTCGCCCCAGTGGTCGCGGACGGCGGCGCGCAGTGCGCCGGCGACGGTGGCGGCGGTGAGGTCGGAGACGGCGCCGCCGACCCGGTCGACGAGGGCTCCGGGGTCCTCCTCGGCGGGGCTGTCCTCGGTGCCGTAGGAGGCGATGATGTCGGCGGCGGTGGTGCGGAAGAGCTCGCGGCGGCGGACCCCGCGGGCGGCGGTGACGGCGGCCTCGCCGCTTTCGGCGCGGCCGACGGCGGCGAGCACCTCCTGTTCGAGGGCCTCGTGGGTCCGCGGTTCCAGGCCTCCGGCGTCGCCGAGCAGGGCGACGGCCTCGGGGGCCCGCATGAGGAGGTCGGGGGCGAGGCGTCCGGCGGACAGTACGCGGGCCAGGTTCTCGGCGGCGGCGCCCTCGTCGCGCAGCAGGCGCAGGTACCAGGGGGTCTTGCCCAGGGCGTCGGAGACCTTGCGGAAGTTGAGCAGCCCGGCGTCCGGGTCGGCGGAGTCGGCGAACCAGCCGAGCATGACGGGCAGCAGGGTGCGCTGGATCGCGGCCTTGCGGCTGACGCCGGAGGCGAGGGCTTCGAGGTGGCGCAGGGCGGAGGCCGGGTCGGCGTAGCCGAGGGCTTCGAGGCGCTGTCCGGCGGCGCGGGGGGAGAGCCTGGTCTCGCCGGGGGCGAGCTGGGCGACGGCGTCGAGCAGGGGCCGGTAGAAGAGCTTCTCGTGGAGGCGGCGCACGGCGGAGGCGTGCCGGCGCCAGGCCTTGTTGAGTTCGGCGACGGGTTCGGTGCGCAGGCCGAGGGAGCGGCCGAGGCGGCGCAGGTCGGCCTCGTCCTCGGGGACGAGGTGGGTGCGGCGCAGCCGGTAGAGCTGGATGCGGTGTTCCATGGAGCGCAGGAAGCGGTACGCGTCGTTGAGCTGGGCGGCGTCGGCGCGGCCGACGTAGCCGCCGGCGGCCAGGGCGTGGAGGGCGTCGAGGGTGCTGCCGGAGTGCAGGGTGGCGTCGCTGCGGCCGTGCACGAGCTGGAGCAGCTGGACGGCGAACTCGACGTCGCGCAGCCCGCCGGGGCCGAGTTTGAGCTCCCGGTCGATCTGGGCGGCCGGGATGTTGTCGACGACGCGGCGGCGCATCTTCTGGACGTCGGCGACGAAGTTCTCGCGTTCGGCGGCCTGCCAGACCAGGGGCGTTATGGCCGCGATGTACTCGGCGCCGAGCGCCTCGTCGCCGGCGACGGCGCGGGCCTTGAGCAGGGCCTGGAACTCCCAGGTCTTGGCCCAGCGCTGGTAGTAGGCCAGGTGTGAGGAGAGGGTGCGGACCAGGGGGCCGTTGCGGCCCTCGGGGCGGAGGTTGGCGTCGACGGGCCAGATGGTGCCCTCGACGGTGGTCTCGGAGCAGATCCGCATGAGGTGGGAGGCGAGGCGGGTGGCGGCCTGGATGCCCTTGCCCTCGTCGGTGCCGTTGGCGGCTTCGCCGACGAAGATCACGTCGACGTCGGAGACGTAGTTGAGTTCGTTGCCGCCGCACTTGCCCATGGCGATGACGGCGAGCCGGCACTGGCGCGCGTCCTCGGGGGCGGCGGCGCCGGCGATGCGCAGGGCGGCGCGGAGGGTGGCGGTGGCGAGGTCGGCGAGTTCGGCGGCGGCCTGGGCGACGTCGGTGGTGCCGCAGACGTCGCGGGCGGCGATGGACAGGAGGCAGCGGCGGTAGGCGACGCGCAGCGCGACGGGGTCGTGGGCGTCGGCGAGGCCCTGCTCGAACTCGGCGAGGCCGGGGTGCAGGTCGGCGGCCTCGTAGGTGACCAGGGCCTGCCAGTCGCGGGGGTGGCGGGCGAGGTGGTCGGCGAGGGCCTCGGAGGCGCCGAGGACGCCGAGGAGGCGGTCGCGCAGGGGTTTGGCGCTGACCAGGGTGTCGAGGAGCACGGGCAGCTGCTCGGCCGGCTGGGCCTCGGCGAGCCGGACGAGGCCGAGGAGGGCGAGGTCGGGGTCGGCGGTGGCGCCGAGGGCGTCGAGGAGCACCGGGTCGGTGCGTACGGCGGCCAGCGCGTCGGCGTCGAGGAGCCGGGCCGCGGCGGACGGGTCGGTGAACCCGCTGCGCAGCAGTCGGATGAAGGTGCTGCTCCTGCGTCCCGGGACTGTCATCCCGCCGCCTCCCGAGTGCGTCGCCGCCGGTGGTCGGCCGGCGCTGCCGGTGGTGGTGGCCGGCCTGGGGCGAGCCTAGCCGGAGCAGGCGTTCGACTCACCGGCGTGTCGTGGCGAATATCATGAGGCGGATTATCAGATTTTCTGGTTACTTTTAGATCTATGCGTCAGGGGCCCGGTCCCCGTGCGACCGGTTGCGAGGAGCCCCATGTCCGAAGGACGTCCGTACTCCGCCCCGACGCCGCCTCCGGTCCCGGCCCCGCGCCGGCCCGCCGCGCCCGCTCCCCGGTCGCCCTCGACCGCGGCGGCACCGCGCCTCGAACCGGAACCGACCACCGCACCCTCCGACGCGAACGGACCCCGCGGCGGTTCCGGCCGTCCCGGGGTACCCCGCGGCGGTTCCGGTCGTCCCGAGGTACCCCGCCAGGCCACCGGGCCGGGCCCGGCCGCGTACCCGCACCCCTCCGGGCGGCCCGCCCACCACCGGCCCGCGCACCCCGCGCTCCACCGGGCCCGGACCGTCAAGGCCGTGGCCGCCTGCGCGGCCGCCGCGGCCGTCGGCATGCTCGTGCTCCGCGGCAACGAGGCCTACGCCGCGCTCGACGCGCCCACCGGCGCCGACTCCCGGCTGACCACCGCCACCGCGGCCGGCACCCCCGACCCGGGCCGGGTGCTGCAGATCGTCGCGCACCCCGACGACGACCTGTACTTCATGAACCCGGACCTGCGGTACTCCATAGCCGCCGGCCACCCCGTGACCTCCGTCTACCTCACCTCCGGCGAGGCCGACGGCATCAACGCGGGCGCCGCCAAGGAGGCCTCCACCCCGCCCAACAAGCCCGCCTACGCCGAGGCCCGGCAGAACGGCATCCGCGCCGCCTACGCCAAGATGGCCACCGGCGACCGCAGCAGCCCCTGGAAGCGCAACGTCGTGGCGACCAAGGGCGGCGGCCACGCCGAGGTCGACGTCCTGGAGGCCAAGCCCGAGGTCAGCCTCGTCTGGCTGCAGATGCGCGAGGCGGGCAACGTCTACGGGGACGCCCCCGACAGCCTTCACGGCCTGTGGGACGGCAGGGTCGCGCGCCTGGAGTCGATGCTCGCCTCCGGCACCCCGGTCAAGCAGCGGTTCACGTACACGAAGGAGCAGGTCGTCCGGACGATCGAGGGCGTCCTGGAGACCTACCGGCCGACGACGATCCGGATGCAGGACCCGACCCCCGGCCGCTTCCCGGACACCAAGCGGTACACCGACCACCAGGACCACTTCTACGGCGCCCGGTTCGTGCAGATGGCCGCCGAGAACTACGCCCGGGAGGTCAAGGACCGCCCGCACTTCGCCGTGCAGAACTACGTCGGCTACTTCAACAGCTCCCTCCCCCTCGCCCTGGACCCCGGCGAGGCCAAGGAGAAGCTGGACATCCTGGACACCTACGCCTGGCTCGACCGGCAGAACCACTGCGGCAGCGAGGCCGGCTGCGGTGACCTCAAGGTCGCCGACCACCCCTCCGGCAACCGCTGGACGGACTCCATCAACTACGCCCGCGACACCAGCACCTCCTGGCTGACCTCCGACCGGGACCACGGCCTGTGGGCCTTCAAGGTCCTCGACGGCCAGGTCGCCCTCTGGCACCGCGCCGGCCTGATCGGCAGCTGGAGCGGCCCCCGCCTGCTCCCGGGCACCGGCATGGACCAGGGGATCTCCACCGTCACCCTGCCGGACGGCCGGATAGCCGCCTTCGGCACCCGCACCACCTTCGGCGCCCGGCCCGCCGACTACCGGCGCGAGGTCGTCTACGCCGTCCAGCGGGACCCCGGCTCCGAGGAGTTCGGGGAGTGGCAGTCCCTCGGCACCCCCGAGGCCGCCGACGACACCTGGACCTCCGACATCAGCGCCCCCGCCGTGTCCGTCGACGGCACCGGACTCGCGGCCGTCTACGTCCGCGACGGCGCCTCCGGTCTGCGCGGCCGCGCGCAGCGGGCCGACGGGAGCTGGGGCCCCTGGGAGAACCACGGCGGGACCGACCTGCACGGCACCCCGGCCACCGCGACCGACGGGGCCGGACGCCGGATGGTGTTCGCCGCCACCACCAAGACGGTGATCGGCTGGACGCAGCCGGAACCGGGTGCACCGCTGGGCCCGGCCACCCATACCGGACTGCCCGACACCACGCTCCCGCTGACGGCCGAGGCCCGCGAGGGCGGAGTACGGCTGTGGTTCCGCAAGCCCGGTTCCGGCAACGTCCGCACCGCCCTGATGACGGGCGAAGGCGGCCTGAAGGTGAACAACCTCACCGACCTCGGAGGGCTCCAGGGCTTCGGTTCGGTGACGGCGAGCGGGCACGTGCTGGCCGGCCGCACGGCGGGCGGGCGCCTCGGCTCGGACGTGGGCATCGGACAGCCGTGGCAGCGCTCGCCGCTGATGTTCGCCGGCGCACCGTCCAGCACGATGACCGGGAAGAACATGGTCAGCCTGGCGGTGGTCGGGCTCGACGCGCGCCTCTACGTCACCTCGTCGGCGGACGAGGCCGACGCGTACCTGGCGCCGTGGCAGCCGGTGGGCCCGCGCAGCACGGCCCCGTAGCACATCACCCGGAGACATCCGGGACGGGCAGCACATAAGCCGCATAACGCCTCCAACACCCCATCCCGGGGTGTTGTTTGCGTTCCGGGCCCGCCAACCACGTCCACGATCCGGGCACTTGCGCACGTCCGCACCCGCACCGTGCAGCATCACAACCGGTCATTTCCGGAAAGCACGCGTCATCGGCGAAATCGGTGAACCAACTCCCCCGTTTTGGCCTCTCATTGACTGCACAGCGGTTCTTCCTGCCCGTCCGGAACGACCCCGAGGCGTGACCGATGCCCGTATCCCGCCGCCGTTTCCTCCTCGCGGCCGTGGTGCCCATGCTCACCGTGGGCGCCTCCGGCGCACTCTCCATCGTCTCCGGCCGGCAGACCTCGGCCGAGGCCACCCAGAACGACCGGCCCGGCCGGACCCCGGTCCTCCCCGCCAGCACCACCTCCGGCACGGTGGTGCAGATCGTCGCGCACCCCGACGACGACCTGTTCTTCATGAACCCCGACCTCAGCAGGTCCCTCCTCGCCGGCCTCCCGCTCACCACCGTCTACCTCACCTCCGGCGAGGCCGACGGCCGCAACGAGGCGCACGGCGGCCAGGCCAGGGACCCCGAGCAGCCCGCCGACCGCGCGCGCTACGCGGAGGCCCGGCAGAACGGCATCCGCTCGGCGTACGCCCAGATGGCCACCGGGGACCGCACCAGCGCGTGGACCCGTACGGTCATACCGACCGCGGGCGGCGGACAGGCGGAACTGGACGTCCTCGTCGCCCGGCCCCGCGTCAACCTCGTCTGGCTGCAGCTGCGCGAGGCCCGCAGCCCGGCCGGCGACAACCCCGACAGCCTGCGCGGCCTGTGGAACGGCCGGATACCGGCGCTCGGCGCCCAGCTCACCACCGGTACCCCGGTCCGGCAGTCGTTCACGTACACCAAGGACCAGGTCGTGGACTCGATAGCCGGGATCCTGGAGCGGTACCGGCCGACGACGATACGCATGCAGGACCCGACGCCGAACCGGTACGCGGACACCGGCAAGTACACCGACCACCAGGACCACATGTACGGCGCCCGCTTCGTGCAGGCGGCCACGGCCGCCTACGCCGAGCGCGTCTCGGACCGGCCGCGCTTCACCGTCCAGAACTACCTCGGCTACCACAACGGCACCCTCCCCCACGCCCTGGACCCGCAGACCGCCGAAACCAAGATCGGCTTCCTGAAGACGTACGCCTGGCAGGACCGCACCGACTACTGCGGCAGCCCCTCGGGCTGCGGGGACCGCAAGGTGGCGGGCAGCCCCACCGGCCGCAACTGGGCCCAGTCCCTGCGCTACGCCCGCGCCGACACCACCTCCTGGCTCGTCGAGGGCACCCCGGGCCGCCTGTGGGCCTTCGCCGCGCTCGACGGCCGGATGGCGCTGTGGTCCCGGGACCCGGCCGGGACCTGGACCGGGCCCGCGCTGCTGCCGGGCACCGGCATCGACCCCGGCGCCACCACCGCCCGCCTCCCCGACGGCCGCGTCGCCGTCCTCGCCACCCGCACCACCCTCGGACCCCGGCCGGCGGACTACCGGCGCGAGGTCGTCTGCGCCCTGCAGTCCGCGCCCGACGGCCCCTTCGGCCCCTGGCAGTCCCTCGGCACCCCCGAGCCGGGAGACGAGCCCGGCACCTCCGCCATCAGCGCCCCGGCGGCCGTCGCCGACGCAGGCGGGCGCCTCACCGTCTACCTCCGCGACACCCACCGCACCCTGCGCGCCCGGGTCCAGCAGCCGTCGGGCGCCTTCGGCGACTGGGAGCGGCTGGGCGGCGAGGACCTGCAGAGCGACCCCGTGACCCTCACCGACGCGGCCGGGCGGCGCCACGTCTACGCCACCACCACCACGTCGGTCCTCGCCTGGACCCAGCCGTCCCCCGGGGCCCCGCTCACCGGGCCCCACCCCACCGCCCTGCCCGCCACCACCGTGCCCCTCTCGGCGGCCCGCGACGGCGCGGGCGTCCGCCTCTACTTCCGCCGCCCCGACTCCGGGGTGGTACGGACCGCCCTGGTCACGGCCGGTCCGGGCGCCCCCCAGGTCACCGGCCTCGGCGAGTCCGGCGGCCGGGCCGGCTACGGGGCGGTCGCCGCCGCGGGCCGCGCCCTGACGGGCCGCGCCGACACCGGTACGGTCGCCACCGCGGCCCTCGGCGGGCCGCCCGCCCTGACCGAGTCCCGGATGCTGTACGCGGGCGCCCCCACTGCGGTCCTCGGCCCCGCCGGCACCACGACCACGGCGGTCCTGGGTCTGGACGCCCTGCTCCACACGGCGACCACCCGCCCGGCCGCACCCCCCGCCACCTGGCATCCTGCCGTCGCCCCGGCCCCACCGTCCTGACCTCCCGGCGGGCAGGTGCACCCCACCTGCCCGCCGATATCCTGGAGGGAGCATCGGGGGCTTCTCCGCACGGAGGGCAGCACGATGAACCGGCACCGCCTCCTCACGCTCCTGGCCGCCCCGCTCCTCGCCGCCCCGGCCGCCACCCCCGCCTTCGCCGCCCCGGCGGCGGCCCCGCCCGCGGCCGCGTCCTGCGAACTGGTGGCGACCGGGGAGGGCGGGCAGGGCGGGGGCACCTCGTACACCCTCGTCCTGGAGGGCTTCGACCCGGGCCAGTCCGTCACGATCAACGGCCCGCGCACCAGCCAGCGCACCCGGATCGGCGACGAGGGCTCCCTCCAGCAGGACAACGTCCGCTACGGCAGGTACAGCGTCGGCTTCAAGGCCGGCGGCTCCGGCCACGGCACCCGCATCGACTGCCTGACCCCGCCCCGCCAGAAGCCGGACCGCGGCGGCGGCAAGCAGGGCAAGGTGCAGGTCACCCGGGTCTCGGTCGCCACCCTCACCAAACCGGGCACCACGGTCGACTGCTCCAAGCCGAACAGGGCCGAGTTCGACGGCAAGATCAGCGGCACGGGCAAGGGCGACGTCCCCTACTTCTGGACCTTCGCCTCCGGCTCCGACCCCATCGGATCGGGCAAGGCCCACTTCGACCCCGGCATCGAGAGCGTCTCCCTCTTCAAGGTGGTCGACCTCCCGCCCACGGTGAACGGCGACCCCCAGATCGGCTTCGTCACCCTCCACGTCCCGTCCGCGAACCTGACGGGCCGCAGCGACCCGGTCACCCTCACCTGCGCGAAGCCCTGAACCGACTCCGGGCCGCCGGGGCTCCGTCGTTTCCTGTCGATCGGCCTATTCAAACCATGATCACCCTGTAGCCTGTGAAGCTATCTGGCGACCGTCCCATATTCGGATTTATTCGGGGCGATGCCGCGCTTTTCTTCATTTGATCAGTTCTTCAGGTGAGGGGTACAAGTTGGCCGACGAGCTTCCTTTTTCCTACCAGGAATTCAGCGACTGGTACGACGCGCACAGGAAAAAATACCTGGACACCGCCCGCGATGCCGCCGCACGAGCACTCTCCGAGTATCTGGAAGACAGCCTGAGCGAGATGGAAGGCGCCCGTGTGCGGATCACCGGACGGAGGGTCAAGAGCAAGGCCCGAACCTGGCGGAAGCTCAGCCTCCCAAAATACCGGGATTCAATTCAACGCTTGGGTCAGATTCCAGAGATCATCGATGACCTGGTCGGACTTCGGATCACCTGCAACAACCAGTCAGACGTCTCCAGGGTGAAAGAGCTCATCAGGGCGCTTCCCGTCGCAGGCGGAGCTTTCGAATCGGTCCTCACTCAAGAGGAGCAGTCCTGGAAGGACTATGCCGCCGCCCCGAAGCCCAGCGGCTACAGGGCAGTTCACGTGAACCTCCAGACCGCGATCTCCCTGAGTGTCGAGTGGCACCTCGTGACGTGCGAGCTGCAAGTCAGGACGCTCCTCCAGGACGGATGGGGGGAACTGACGCACGAAGACACGTACAAGCCGGGAAGCGAGCCCCCCGCCCTGGTGAGAACCCTCAGCAAGAGGATGGCCGACCTGCTGGCCGCCGTGGACGACATCGCGCAGGACCTCCGAGAGGAACTCGACAGGCTGTCGAGTGTCGCCATCGAGGAGCCGCTGGACGGCACTTCCGAGGAGCCTCAGGAGAAGACCCCGGAGCGGGTCGACGCCGAGGTGGCGAGCGGGGCCGGGTCGCAGGAAGCCGCCAGACGCTACTTGCGCGAGCGCCTGGAGGGCCTGAGCCGCCCGATCGACCTGGCCAGCCTGGCGTGGGAGCTCCAGCGTGAATTCGGACAGGAAGTCAGTCACGGGTGGTTCGGGTTCGAATCATTCAAATCACTCGTGCGAGCGTCGTCCACGGGAGTAACCATCACGGACCGCCCTCCCGCATACGTCATGCCGGCAGACTTCGTCGCATCGGCCGCGGCCGGAGCAACGGCATCCGACACGGGCATTCCGCAGGCAGCGCGCACCCTCAAGCAGGTGGACAAGAACCTCCCCCTGATCAACCGAGAACAGCTGCTCTCCGCCTACGACAGGCTCGCTCAGGCCTCTCGGGAAATCGACTGGTCCGAACAGGTGCTGGACCTCGCCCGGGTGAACGACATGACTCGGCGCGCAAGGCAGGCCGATTTCCCCATCGCCGTCTCGCGTGCTCATCTCGACTACATCACGAAGGGCATTCTCTACTCGAAGAACCTTCGCGGCCCACTGTCGGTCGAGCAGATCAAGAGCCTCTATTCGTCACTGGTCATCAAGCGCGCAGAGAATCTCATGAATCTCGAACAGGATGAGAAGCAAGCGCTGCTGGCCTGGCTCACCTAGTCCGGATACGGCCCGGCCCCGGTGAGGCGAGCAGGGGCGGGCAGCCGAGCGCCGCCGGCCCCTGCTCGCGTTACAGCACCGGGAGGTTCTTGCGGAGTTCGAAGGCGGTGACCTCCGAGCGGTACTCCTCCCACTCCTGCTTCTTGTTGCGCAGGAAGAAGTCGAAGACGTGTTCGCCGAGGGTCTCGGCGACCAGTTCGCTGCGTTCCATCAGGGAGATGGCCTCGCCCAGGTTCTGCGGGAGGGGTTCGATGCCCATCGCGCGGCGTTCGGCGTCGGAGAGGGCCCAGACGTCGTCGTCGGCGCCCGCCGGGAGTTCGTAGCCCTCCTCGATGCCCTTGAGGCCCGCCGCGAGGAGGACCGCGTAGGTGAGGTACGGGTTGGCGCCCGAGTCGATCGAGCGGACCTCGACCCGGGAGGAACCCGTCTTGCCCGGCTTGTACATCGGGACTCGGATCAGGGCCGAGCGGTTGTTGTGGCCCCAGCAGATGTACGAGGGGGCCTCGCCGCCCGAGCCGGCCGTGCGGGAGGAGCCGCCCCAGATGCGCTTGTAGGAGTTGACCCACTGGTTGGTGACCGCGGCCGTCTCCGCCGCGTGCTTGAGCAGGCCCGCGATGAAGGAGCGGCCGACCTTGGAGAGCTGGTACTCGGCGCCCGACTCGTAGAAGGCGTTGCGATCGCCCTCGAAGAGGGACAGGTGGGTGTGCATGCCCGAGCCCGGGTACTCCGAGAAGGGCTTGGGCATGAAGGTGGCCTGGACCCCCTGTTCGAGGGCGACCTGCTTCATGACCAGGCGGAACGTCATGATGTTGTCGGCCGTGGAGAGCGCGTCCGCGTAGCGCAGGTCGATCTCCTGCTGGCCGGGGGCGCCCTCGTGGTGGCTGAACTCGACCGAGATGCCCATGGATTCGAGCATGGTGATCGCCTGGCGGCGGAAGTCCATGCCGACGTTCTGCGGAGTGTGGTCGAAGTAGCCGGAGTTGTCCGCCGGCACCGGGCGGGAGCCGTCCAGCGGCTTGTCCTTCAGCAGGAAGAACTCGATCTCCGGGTGGGTGTAGAAGGTGAAGCCCAGGTCGGAGGTCTTGGCCAGGATGCGCTTGAGGACGAAGCGCGGGTCCGCGAAGGACGGGGAGCCGTCCGGCATCAGGATGTCGCAGAACATCCGGGCCGTCCCGGGGGCCTCGGCGCGCCACGGCAGTATCTGGAAGGTGCTCGGGTCCGGCTTGGCGATCATGTCGGACTCGTAGACCCGGGCGAAGCCCTCGATCGCCGAGCCGTCGAAGCCGATGCCCTCGTCGAAGGCCTGCTCCAGCTCGGCCGGGGCGACGGCGACGGACTTGAGGAAGCCGAGCACGTCGGTGAACCACAGGCGCACGAAGCGGATGTCCCGCTCCTCCAGCGTCCGGAGGACGAATTCCTGCTGCTTGTCCATGCCTTCATCCTCGCAGTTCAGACGATCCGTGCACCACCGCCCCGAAGGACCGGGGGGGCGCACAGTCGGGCCCGCCCAGTATCGCCATTGGTGGTTTCCGCCACATTACGCACCCCCGAAAGCCGATGACACCCCCGCACTGACCACCGAGCCGTCATGAGCATTACCATCTGCGCCCATGGGGGGCTGGGAGCACACGCGGAGCGGGAGCCACGGGCGGCCCGTGCGCCGCGCTGCCCTCCTGCTGCTGATCTCCTTCGGCGTGGCCGCCTGCGTGGCCTTCCTGTGCGCGCGGCCCGCCGCCGCGCACCCACCGCACCCGGGCGGTTCCGGAGCGCATTCCGCGCACGCCGCCTGCGTGTCCCCGTACGACCTGCCGGGCTGCTCCCCGCTGGCCCACGTGACCCCGGCCGTGCTGCCCGCCCCGCCGCCCGCCGTGGCGCTGCCGCAGGACCGGGTGGCACCCGCCGTCCGCCCGGCCGCCGCGGCCGGGCCGGTACGGCCGGACGGCACCCTGGCGCGCGCGCCCGGCCTGTACTCCCTGCAAGTACTGCGGACGTGAGCGCCGCGGCGCCCCGGGCGCATCCACGGCTCCACCACGACACCCCCCTCAGCAGAAGGAACCAGGGCACATGGCCAGCAGGACGTCGGACAACACCTCCCGCCAGAACCGCATAGCCGAGATGCGGCGCGCCGAGAAAGCACGCGACCGGCGCAACAAGTTCCTCGCCATCGGCATCTCCACGGTGATCGTCGCCGGACTCGTCGGCTTCGGGTCGTGGCTGCTGATCGAGCAGAAGCAGAAGGACAAGGACGCGGTCGCCGCGCGCAAGGCGCCCGTGAGCGGCGAGCGCGAGTGGGACGTCAAGAAGCTCGGCCGCAACCACGTCGAGACCCCGGTCAAGTACGAGATGAACCCGCCGGTCGGCGGCGACCACAACCCCCGCTGGATGAACTGCAACGGCGACGTCTACAAGAACCCGATCCCCGAGGTCAACGCCGTGCACTCGCTGGAGCACGGCGCGGTGTGGGTGACGTACAACGAGAAGGCCGCCCCGGGCGACGTCGAGGCGCTCGCCGGGAAGGTGGGCAAGACCCCGTACACGCTGATGAGCCCGGACAAGGAGCAGGCCGGGACGATCATGCTGAGCGCGTGGGGCAAGCAGCTGACGGTGGACAAGGCCGACGACCCCCGTGTGGCGCAGTTCTTCACCAAGTACGTGCAGGGCCCGCAGACGCCCGAACCGGGCGCCGCCTGCACCAACGGGCTGGCCGACAAGTGACCCGTACGTACTGGGCCGCGGGCGCGGCCGTCGTCCTCGCGGTGCTGTTCGCGGTGGGGGCCACGGTCGCCACCGCGAACGGCGGCTCGGGCGGTTCCTCCGCCCCCTCCTCCACTCCGGCGCTCTACTCCCCGGACGCCGGTTTCGCCCGGGACATGGCGGTGCACCACCAGCAGGCGGTGGAGATGTCCTTCATCGTCCGCGACCGCACCCAGGACGAGCCGGTGCGCGGCCTCGCCTACGACATCGCCAACACCCAGGCCAACCAGCGCGGCATGCTGCTGGGCTGGCTGGACCTGTGGGGGCTGCCGAAGGTGCTGGCCGACGAGCCGCCGATGTCCTGGATGTCCGCCTCCGAAGGGGGCGGCGAGCACGCGGGGCACATGGAGCACGCGACCAAGCCCGGGGCGCTGATGCCCGGCATGGCGACCAAGGAGGAGCTGGACCGGCTCGGCGCGGCGAACGGCCGGGACGCAGAGGTGCTCTACCTCCAGCTGATGACCGACCACCACAAGGGAGGCGTCGCGATGGCCCAGGGCTGCGCGGCGCAGTGCCGGACGCCGGCGGAGCGGGCGCTGGCCCAGGGCATGGTCGCGGCGCAGCAGTCGGAGCTCACCCTGATGGCGGACATGCTCAAGCAGCGCGGGGCGGCCCCGCGCGGGTGAACGGCGTACCCGCGGGTCAGTCCGCGGGGTCCGTCGGGGTCGTCGCGTCCGGCGGGTCCGGGGCCTCCGGCGGGGCCGCCGCGTGCTGGAGCGCCCGGGCCACGTGGTCCGGGCGGTCCAGCATGACGAGGTGGCCCGAGGGCTCGGCCACCTCGAAGCGGGCGCCGATCCGGTCGGCGAGGTCCGCCTGGCGGGCGAGCCAGCGCAGGGCCGCGCGGCCGGCGGTGCCGTCGTGGCCGGCGAGGACGGTGGCGGGCGCGGCCAGCGGGTGGTCCGCGCGCAGGGCGAGCAGCTCGGCGGCGGTGTCGGGGTAGCGGGCGTTCTCCAGCAGCGCGCCCTGCCAGACGCGGCCGGAGCGGTAGCAGCGGCGCACGAGGTCCCGCGCGGCCGGGTCCGCGGCCCCGCCCGTCCGGCCGGCCCGTACGACGCCGCGCCGGACCGCGGGTCCCAGCGCGGCCGGGATCCCGGCGGCGGTCACGGCCCGGCCGAGGGCACGGGCGGCGCCGGTGCGCCAGGCGGCGGGCAGCCTCGTACGGGGGCTCTCCTCGACGCTGGAGTCGACGAGGACCAGCGCGGCGGTACGGCCGGGGTGCAGACGGGCGAAGGCCTCGGCGTGGAACCCGGCGAGGGAGTGCCCGGCGACGGTGACGGGGCCGGTCAGACCGAGCGCGTCCAGCAGGGCGGCCATCCGGTGGGCCTCGTCGGCGGCGCCCGTGGGACCGGGCGCGGGGGCGCTGAGCCCGTGGCCGGGGCGGTCGAAGCGGACCACGGTGCGGCCCCGGGCGGCGAGCAGCGCGGCGACGGGGTCCCAGTCGAACCAGGCCAGGGCGAGCCCGGCGCTCAGCACCACGACGGGGCCGCGGCCCTCGACGACCACGTGCAGGGGGATCCCGTCGACCCGGACGAAGGTGCCGGGGGCCGTCCCGGTGTGCGGTCCTCGCGTCGCGTGGGGTCCTCGCGTCATGTGCGGCCCTCGCGGTGCACGGAGTGGGCCAGCACGCCGAGCCAGATCGCCACCAGCAGCACCTGCAGCCGCTGGCCCGCGCCGAGCGCCCACGTGCCGTGCCCCGCGGTGAACAGGGCGATGGCGGTCAGGGTCCAGACGGTGGCGAGGAGTTCCAGGGCGACGAGGGCGGGGCCGAACCGGGCGAGCGGCGCGAGGCGGCCGTAGCGGCGGGCGGCGACGGTGAGGGCCACTATCCCGAGGAGGGCGCCGGTCATGGCGAGGCTGCTGCTGACGGCGTGCGCCTGGTGGGTGGCCGGGACGAGACCGGCGGTCTCACGGGCGGCGCACACGGGATCGACGGTCGGCTGGCAGCTCAGCGGCAGCCAGGCGTCGGCGGCGGTGGCGGCGCCGAAGAGGGTGATGCCCGCCCAGCCGGCGACGGCCCAGGGACCGCGGGACTCGGGGTGTCGCGGCAGGCGCGCCAGGGCGAGGAGGCCGCCGAGGAAGGCGAGGAGGCCGGCGGTGAAGTCGGTGGCCCGGAAGAGGCCGCCGAGCGGCTGGTCCTGGGCGGCGAGCTCGCTGACGTACGTCTCGATGGGATTGACGCCGGTGGAGAACACGACTTCGAGCACCCAGGCGGTGTAGGCGGCGGCGCCGAGTCCGATGAGGACGGCGACGGCCTGCACGCCCCCTCCGCCGGCGCCCTTGCCTCGGCCGGCGCTTCCGGCACCTGTGGGGGCATTCATGCGCATAGTGTGAGTGATCCTCAGCAGATCCGGGGTGGACGCGGGGACTCCTCGCGGGACCGCCGGCCTCCCCGACCGGGAAACGTGCCAGGGTACGGGAGCGTTCCCGGGGCGCCGGGCCCGATCGGCGGCAGTTCGGTCGATTTCCCCCGGGGGCCGGGGCCGGACGGGGTATCCGGTTGGAGGCGGGCGGAGCGCGTGGCAGGCTGGCGCAGGCCCCTGTACGCCGTACACCGCACTTCCGAGGGACTCCGCAAGGCATGAGCACGCCCCCGAACCCGCCCGACCGCCCGACCGAGCCCGAGGGAACGCCGATACCGCCGCCGGGGCCGTCCCTGGCGAAGGCCCCGGCTCCGGCGACGCCCGGGACGACCCCGGCACCCGAGGCGACCGAGCCGCGCCCGGACAAGGCCCCGGCCACCCCGGAGGCCCCCAAGCCCTCCCTGGAAAAGGCGCCCGCCGCCCCGGAAGCGGCCAAGCCCTCCCTGGAAAAGGCGCCGCCCGCCCCCGAGGCCCCCACCCCCTCCCTGGAAAAGGCGCCGCCCGCCCCCGAGGCCCCCACCCCCTCCCTGGACAAGGCGCCGCCCGCCCCCGAGACGGCCCCCGCGGCCCCGGCCGCGTCGCCGCAGCCCGCCCCGTCTCAGACCCCGCCTCCCGCCGCACCCCCGGCCGGGACGCCCGCCGCGCCCTTTGCCGCACCCCCGGCCGGGATGCCCGCCGCACCCCCCGCCGCGCCTGCGGATCCTTGGGCGACCCCGGGCCCCGGCGCCCCGCAGCCCGCGCCCGCCCCGTCGGCGTTCGCACCGGTCACCCCCGTCCCGGCCGCCCCGTCCGCGCCCGACGCGGGGGCGTACGGCGCTCCGGCCAACGCCTGGGCCCCGCCGCCGCCCGGCGGGCACCCCGGCTACGGGGGCCCCGGCTACGGAGCGCCCGGCCAGCCGGGATTCGCCGGCCCCGGCCACCCCGCCCACGGCCACCCCGGCTACGGCCACGGCGTCCCCGGCTACCCCGTCGCACCCGCCGCGCCCTCCAACGGCCAGGCCGTGGCGGGCCTCATCCTCTCCACCCTCGCCGTCGGGGTGGGCCTGGTCCCCTTCGTGTTCTGGGCCGGCGCCGGCATCGCCCTCACCGGCATCGGCATCTCCATCGCCGGCCTGGTGCGCGCCAACCGCGGCGCCCCGCGCAAGGTGATGTCCATCGTCGGCATCGCCCTCGGCCTGCTGGGCCTCGCCGCCACCGTCGGCGGGTTCCTCTTCACCATGGCCATCGTCGACACGTCGCGGGACCGCACCGACCACCACCAGGACACGGACTGGTACGACGACCCCCAGTACGACCCGGAGTACGACCCGGACGCGTCCCCGCGCCCCCGGTCCTCCCCGTCCGGCTTCACCCTGCCGCCCGGCATGCCCTCCACGGGACCCGGCATCAGCACGCCGATCGCGTTCGGCCAGACGTTCACGTACCCGAACGGGATCAAGGTGAGCCTCTCCGTCCCGAAGCAGTACGTCAGCTCGAACAAGTACCTGCCGGTCGGCAACGCGGTGGAGGTGTCCTTCACCATCACCAACACCTCGAAGCAGCCCCACGACGTCATCTACGCCATGCCCAGCCTCACGGACGACAAGGGAGCCGAGGGCAGGCTCGTCTTCGACGGCCGGCTGCCCAAGCGGATCCAGGGCACGATCCAGCCGGGCGAGTCCGCCACCGGCACCGCCGCCTTCGAGGTCCCCGAGGGCACGCGCAGCGTCAGCGCCGAGCTCTCCCCCGGCATCCTGATGCCGGACGCGAAGTTCACCGGACCCGTCGGGTGACGCATCCGACCCTGTGAAAGCACCCGGGGCCCAGGACATCGCGTCAGAAAGACGATTACACTGGGCCCCGTGCCTCAACTACGCCTCGCTCTGAATCAGATCGACTCGCACGTCGGCAACATCGCCGCGAACGCCGACTCGGTCGTCCACTGGACCCGGCACTCCGCCGAGCAGGGCGCCCATCTGGTGGCGTTCCCGGAGATGGTGCTGACCGGGTACCCCGTCGAGGACCTCGCCCTGCGCGGTTCCTTCGTCGAGGCCTCCCGCGCCGCGCTGCGCGACCTCGCGCGGCGGCTCGCCGAGGAGGGTCTCGGCGAGCTGCCGGTCGTCGTCGGTTACCTCGACCGCACCGAGAAGGCCGCGCCCCGCCTGGGCCGGCCCGCCGGCTCCCCGGAGAACGCGGCCGCCGTACTGCACCGGGGCGAGGTCGTCCTGCGCTTCGCCAAGCACCACCTCCCCAACTACGGCGTCTTCGACGAGTTCCGCTACTTCGTTCCGGGCGACACGCAGCCGGTCATCCGGGTGCACGGCGTCGACGTGGCGCTGGCCATCTGCGAGGACCTCTGGCAGGAGGGCGGCCGGGTGCCCGCCACCCGCTCCGCCGGGGCCGGGCTGCTGGTCTCGATCAACGCCTCCCCGTACGAGCGGAACAAGGACGACCTGCGCCTCGAACTGGTGCGCAAGCGCGCCCAGGAGGCCGGCTGCACCCTGGCGTACCTGGCGATGATCGGCGGCCAGGACGAGCTGGTCTTCGACGGCGACTCGATCGTCGTGGACGCCGCCGGCGAGGTCATCGCCCGCGCCCCGCAGTTCTCCGAGGGCTGCGTCCTCGTCGACCTCGACCTGCCGGCCGCGCGGTCCGACGCCCCGGAGGGCGTCGTCGACGACGGCCTGCGCATCGACCGCGTGATCCTCTCCGAGGAGCCGCCGGCCCCGTCCGAGGCGGTGGTGGCCGGCGGTTACGCCGACCGCCTGGACGACGACGAGGAGATCTACGACGCGCTCGTCGTGGGCCTGCGCGCCTACGTCAAGAAGAACGGTTTCCGCTCCGTCCTGATCGGCCTCTCCGGCGGCATCGACTCCGCCCTCGTCGCGGCCATCGCCTGCGACGCGATCGGCGCGCAGAACGTGTACGGCATCTCGATGCCCTCGAAGTACTCCTCGGACCACTCCAAGGGCGACGCGGCCGACCTGGCCGAGCGGACCGGCCTGAACTTCCGGACCGTCCCGATCGAGCCGATGTTCGACGCGTACATGGGCTCGCTGGGCCTCACCGGCCTCGCCGAGGAGAACCTCCAGTCCCGGCTGCGCGGCACCATGCTGATGGCGGTCTCCAACCAGGAGGGACACATCGTGCTGGCCCCGGGCAACAAGTCCGAGCTGGCCGTCGGCTACTCCACCCTCTACGGGGACTCGGTCGGCGCTTACGGCCCCATCAAGGACGTCTACAAGACGGACATCTTCCGGCTCGCCGAGTACCGCAACCGGGCCGCCGCCGAGCGCGGCGAGACCCCGCCGATCCCGGAGAACTCGATCGTGAAGCCGCCGAGCGCCGAGCTGCGCCCGGGGCAGGTCGACACGGACTCGCTGCCGGACTACCCGGTGCTCGACGCGATCCTGGAGCTGTACGTGGACCGCGACCAGGGCCTGGAGGCGATCGTCGCGGCCGGCTTCGACCGCGAGCTGGTCGCGAAGACCCTGCGCATGGTGGACACGGCGGAGTACAAGCGCCGCCAGTACCCGCCGGGCACCAAGATCTCGGCGAAGGGCTTCGGCAAGGACCGCCGCCTGCCCATCACCAACGGCTGGCGCGAGCACGCGTAGCTCCTGCGCCCGTACGTACGCAGAGGGCCCCGGCCGCTCCCGAGAGGAGCGGCCGGGGCCCTCTGCGTGGACCGGGCGACGGGCGACAGGCGACGGGCTACGGCCGGACGGTCAGCCGGGCCGCCACCGGGAGGTGGTCGCTGCCGGTGCGGGCCAGGGTCCAGGAGGCCTCCGGCTTGATGCCGCGCACCATGATCTGGTCGATCCGCGCCATCGGGAACTGCGCGGGCCAGCTGAAGCCGAAACCGTGGCCGGCCGCGCCCTGGGTGGAGCGCATCTGCGAGGTGACCTCGGACAGGGAGCGGTCGTTCATGGTGCCGTTGAGGTCGCCGAGCAGGACGACCTTCTTCAGCCCCTCCGAGGCGAGGGCCGCGCCCAGCGCGTCGGCGCTGTTGTCGCGCTGGTTGGCCGTGAACCCGGCGTTGAGCTTGACGCGCACCGACGGCAGGTGGGCGACGTAGACGCCGACCTCGCCGAAGGGGGTGGCCGCGGTGGTGCGCATGGCGCGGGTCCAGCCGAGGCGGATGTCGACGGGCTTGCTGGAGGTCAGCGGGTACTTGCTCCACACGCCGACGGTGCCCTCGACCGCGTGGTACTTGTACGTGTCCGCCAGGGCCTTCTCGTAGACGGGGACGGCGTCGCCCGTGAGCTCGGTCAGGGCCAGCACGTCCGCCCCGGACTTGGCGACGGACGCGGCGGTGCCGCGCGGGTCGGGGTTGTCCGCGTCGACGTTGTGGGTCGCGACCATGAGGTTGCCGCCGCCGCCCGACTTGTCGGTGATCAGCCCGCCGAAGAGGTTCACCCACACCACGGCGGTCAGCAGTATCGAGATCAGCGCGGTGGCGGACTTGCGGACCACGGCGGCGACCAGCAGCAGCGGCACGGCCAGGCCCAGCCAGGGCAGGAAGGTCTCGGTGAGGCTGCCGAGGTTCCCGATGTCGTTGGGCAGCTCCGCGTGGAAGATCATGATCAGGGAGATCAGCGCGGCCAGGGCGGCGGTGACGATCCCGCGCCGCCAGATGCCCCGGTCGTGGCGCAGCCCGGCCAGTCGGCGTCGGAGACGGGATCCGGAGGGTCCGGGCTCTGCGCCGCCGTTCCCCGTCTCCGTCATGTACGCCTGTGCCATGCCATGTCCTCGCTGCCGTGCTCGCGCTCCGTCTCCGCCCCTTGACCCTAGGCGATGTACGGAGCCTTCCGTGCCGTCCTCGCGGCCGTACGACCGGGAGGACGAACGGCCGTGCGGCAAGGGTTCCGCTTGTCACGAAACGCGCACATTGGCTCGTGCGCGCCCGGAGGCGGGCCAGGAGTGTGACGTACGGGTCAGCGCGTCGGAACCCGGCCACTTCCGCGCACGGCGCCGAGGGTGCCACCATGGTGGGTGAGTCCGGGGACGCCGTGAGGGCGCCTCGAGATGACACAAGGAGCAGTTGCAATGACGCACGCCGTTTCGCCTGCCCGCGAAGCCTCCTCCCCCACCCTGTACGGAGGTGCGGGCACCCGGCGCATCACCGTCCGCGACCTCGCCCTCGCCAAGGAGCGCGGCGAGAAGTGGCCCATGCTCACCGCCTACGACGCCATGACGGCGTCCGTCTTCGACGAGGCCGGCATCCCGGTGATGCTCGTCGGTGACTCGATGGGCAACTGCCACCTCGGCTACGAGACCACCGTCCCCGTGACGATGGACGAGATGACCCTGCTGTCGGCGGCCGTCGTACGGGGCACCAGCCGGGCCCTGATCGTCGGCGACCTGCCCTTCGGCTCGTACCAGGAAGGCGCCGTGCAGGCCCTGCGCAGCGCGACCCGGCTGGTCAAGGAGGCCGGGGTCGGCGCGGTCAAGCTGGAGGGCGGCGAGCGGTCGCTGGCCCAGACCGAGCTGATCGTGCAGTCCGGCATCCCCGTCATGTCCCACCTGGGCCTGACCCCGCAGTCCGTGAACGCCATGGGCTACCGGGTGCAGGGCCGCAGCGACGAGGCCGCGCACCAGCTGCTGCGCGACGCCAAGGCAGCGCAGGACGCGGGCGCGTTCGCGGTGGTCCTGGAACTGGTCCCGGCCGAGCTGGCCGCCGAGGTCACCCGGTCCCTGCACATCCCGACCGTCGGTATCGGCGCCGGGTCGGAGTGCGACGCGCAGGTCCTGGTGTGGACCGACATGATGGGCCTGACCGGCGGGAAGATGCCGAAGTTCGTGAAGCAGTACGCGAACCTGCGGAGCACGATGACGGACGCGGCGAAGGCCTTCGCCGAGGACGTGGTCGGCGGAACGTTCCCGCAGCCGGAGCACGCCTTCCACTGAGTCCGCCGGGGCCGCGCGGCCCCGCCGGGTGGTGACCGACGGCCCGCCGACACGACGTCGGCGGGCCGTCGGCTTCCCGTCGGTCACCTGTCGGTCGGCTGTCGGAGCTTTGTCAGCGGCGGGTGGTCCCATGGTGGACATGACGCGAAACGACAACGCTCCCCACGCCGTGGAGGTCCGGGGACTGGTCAAGCACTACGGCGAGACCAAGGCCCTCGACGGGGTCGACCTGGACGTGCGCGAAGGCACCGTCCTCGGTGTCCTCGGCCCCAACGGGGCGGGCAAGACCACCCTGGTCCGCTGCCTGTCCACCCTGATCGTCCCGGACGCCGGCACCGCCCGGGTCGCGGGCTTCGACGTGGTCCGCCAGCCCCGGCAGCTGCGCCGCACCATAGGCCTGACCGGCCAGTACGCCTCGGTCGACGAGAAGCTCTCCGGCTGGGAGAACCTCTACATGATCGGGCGGCTGCTGGACCTGTCCCGCAAGGACGCCCGGACCCGCGCCGACGAGCTGCTGGAGCGGTTCTCCCTGACCGAGGCCGCGAAGAAGGCCGTGATGAACTACTCAGGCGGCATGCGCCGGCGCCTCGACCTGGCGGCCTCGATGATCGGCCGCCCGGCCGTGCTCTACCTGGACGAGCCGACCACCGGCCTGGACCCCCGTACCCGCAACGAGGTGTGGGACGAGGTGCAGCGGATGGTCGCCGAGGGCGCCACCGTGCTGCTCACCACCCAGTACATGGAGGAGGCCGAGCAGCTCGCGAGCGAGCTGACGGTCATCGACCGCGGCAAGGTCATCGCCAACGGGAAGGTCGACGAGCTGAAGGCGCGCGTCGGCGGGCGCACCCTGCGCATCCGGCCGGCCGATCCGGCCGACCTGCCGGGCATGGCCCGCGCCCTCGCCGAGACCGGGCTGGACGGCGTCGCCGGCTCCCAGGCCGTCCCGGACGAGGGGACGCTGCTGGTGCCGATCCTGGCCGACGAGCAGCTGACCGCCGTCGTCGGCCTGCTGGCGGCCCGCGGGTACGCCATCTCCGACATCGGCACCTACCTGCCCAGCCTCGACGAGGTCTTCCTGTCCATCACCGGCCAGAAGCCCAGCGCCGAGGACTCCCTTTCCACCGAGCAGACCGAGGAGGTCGCGGCATGAGCACCGTAACCACGACGAAGCCCAGCACCCCGGCGGCCTCCCCGGCCGCCGGGCCGCCGCACCCGGCCGAGAGCCGGATCGGCCTGCGCGGCAACCTGCGGCACATCGGCGCCCTGGCCCGCCGCAACGTCCTGCAGATCAAGCAGGACCCTGAGTCGATGTTCGACGTCCTGTTCATGCCGATCATCTTCACGCTGCTGTTCGTGTTCGTCTTCGGCGGTGCGATCTCCGGCAAGGGCAACCAGGGCGAGTACGTCAACTACGTGGTCCCGGGCCTGATGGCGATGATGGGCATGAACATCGCGATGGGTGTCGGGACCGGGGTCAACGACGACTTCAAGAAGGGCGTGATGGACCGGTTCCGGTCCATGCCGATCGCCCGCTCCTCGGTGCTCATCGCCAAGATCGTGGTCGAGCTCGGCCGGATGATGGTCGCCATCGCGATCCTGCTCGGGATGGGCTTCCTGCTCGGACTGTCGATCAAGTCCTCGGTGCTGGACCTGTTCCTCGCCATCGGGCTGTCGGCCGTCTTCGGCGCCTCGCTGATGTGGATCTTCATCCTGCTGGGTCTCACCATGAAGACCGCCCAGGCCGTGCAGGGCATGGCGATGCTGGTGCTGATGCCGCTCCAGTTCGGCAGCTCGATCTTCGCCCCGCCGACGACGATGCCGGGCTGGCTCCAGAGCTTCACGGACGTCAACCCGCTCTCGAACCTGGCCGACGCGGCCCGCGGCCTGATCAACGGGACCCCCCTCGGGAACTCCGTGTGGATCACCCTGGCCTGGTCGGTGGGCCTCACCGCCGTCACCATGCCGCTGGCCGTCCGCAAGTTCCGCCAGAAGACCTGATCCGGGCCGGCCGGTCCGTTCGGATCGCGTCCCGGACGGACCCCACGGGGGACGGCGGGGGATCAGATGAGGGCGGTGGCCTCCTCCAGGGTGAGGCCGCCGCCTTCGGCGTACGCGGCCTCGTACCCGGCGTCCCCCAGCTCCGCCCGCGCCAGCTCCTCGGTGCGGGCGGCGTCCTCGCGTTCGGTGGCCACGGAGAAGTGCTCGGGCGGCAGCAGCGCCCGGTAGGCCCCCATCAGCCGCGCGCCGTCGTACGCGCCGCCGGAGCCGCCCAGCGAGACCAGGGAGCAGGCGGCGATCAGCAGGTACACCGCCGGCATGTGCGGGGCCATCAGCCGGGCCATCGGGTCCTGGACCATCCCCATGGCCGGGCGCAGCCGTTCGAGGGCCTCCGCGTACAGCCCCTCCTGGTTGTCGAGCCAGGCCATGGTGCCCAGCAGGAACCCGTCGAAGACGGCGAACGCCCCGAAGGCGAATTCCTCCCGCAGGCTCTGCAGCTGTGCGCGCGCCTCGGGGATCCGGCCCGTGCGGCCGAAGATGCCGGCGAGGAACATCCGGGCGGCGGGCACGGCCTCGTTGCCGTAGCTCTGCGCCGTGGCGGTGATCTCGTCGAGGAGCTCCTCGGCCTCCTCCGTCCGGCCGCCCTCGGCGAGCACTCCGGCCATCCTCACCCGAAGGACCGTCACCTGCGCCTTGGCGCCGAGGCGTTCGGCGTAGGCGACCGCCTCGGCGTAGCACTGCCCGGCCAGGGCGAACTCGCCGCGCTTCTCCAGGGCCTCGGCGCGCGCGGAGAGCGCCTCGGCGCAGCCCCAGGCGTCGCCGAGTTCACGGAAGAGGGCCAGGCTCTCCTCGGCGTCGCGGGTGGCGTCGCCCGCCCAGTCGGCGCGGTTGGCGAGGATGTTGGCGCGGAGCTGGAGGGCGGTGGCCAGTTCCCAGCGGTAGCCGAGCGCGCGGGCGGTGCTGACGGTCTCGTCGACGACGCGCTGGAGCAGCCCCGGATCGCCCGTGATCATGACGGCGTAGACCCACAGGGAGCCGGGGGTGCGGCAGGTCTGCGGGAGTCCGGGCCGGTAGGCGGCGAGGACGCCTTTGACCTGGGCGCGGACCTCCGGGGCGTCCCAGCCGGCGCTGCTCTGGTCCCGGGAGGCCAGCCGCACCAGGTGCAGGGCCCGCCAGGCCTCGGCGAGCGCCTCGTCGGAGTAGGGCGGGGGCGAGGCCACGAGCTGCTCGTACACGGGCTCGGCGGGGGTCACGGGCGCCGCGAAGGGGTCGGGGCCCAGGGCGGCGGCCGCTTCGGCCCAGTGGCGGGACTCGGTGCGCAGGTCGTGCATGTGCCAGTACCAGCTCAGGGCGTGGACGAGGCAGAGCACCTCGTCGGCTTCCCGGCCGGCGACGGCGCAGCGCAGGGCGGTACGGATGTTCTCGTACTCGGTGGTGATCCGCTCGGTGGCGGCGCGCTGGCCGTGGCCGCGGAGCAGGGGCTCGGCGGTGCGGGCGAGTTCGCGGTAGTGGACGAGGTGACGGCGCTCGGTTGCGGGGCGGTCGCCGGCGGACCCGTCGAGGCGCTCGGCCGCGTACTCGGCGACGGTCTCCAGGAGGCGGTAGCGCATCCCGCCGACGCGCTCGTCGGGTTCGGCGACGACGAGGGACTTGTCGACGAGGGAGCCGAGGACGTCGGCGACGTCGCCGTCGTCGCCCGGTTCGGCGCAGACGGCTTCGGCGGCGGCCAGGTCGCAGCCGCCCGCGAAGACCGACAGACGGGCGAGGACGGCCCGTTCGGAGGCGTCGAGGAGGTCCCAGGACCAGTCGACGACCGCACGCAGGGTCTGCTGGCGGGGCAGGACGGTGCGGGCGCCGCCGGTGAGGAGGCGGAAGCGGTCGTCGAGCCGGTCGGCGATCTGGCGCGGGGTGAGCAGCCGCAGCCGCGCGGCGGCCAGTTCGATGGCCAGCGGCAGTCCGTCGAGGCGGCGGCAGATCTCGGACGCGGCGTCCGGGTCGTCGGCGATGCTGAAGCCCGGCCGCACGGCGGATCCGCGGTCGTCGAGGAGCGACAGCGCGACGGGGTCGGGCAGCGGTTCGACCGGGCGCAGGAACTCGCCCGGCACGCCGAGGGGTTCGCGGCTGGTGGCGAGGATCTGTACGCCGGGGCAGTGGGTCAGCAGCCGTTCCGCGAGTTCGGCGGCGGCGCCGACGACGTGCTCGCAGTTGTCCAGGAGCAGCAGGAGCCGGCGGCGGGAGCAGTGTTCGGCGAGCCGGTCGAGCGGGGCGTCCCCGGCGCGCTCGGTGAGCGCGCGCAGTTCCTCGGCGGCGGCGCCGCGCAGCTTCGTCTCACGGGCGCCGAGCGCGGCGAGGGCGGCCTCGGCGACGTCCTCGGGGTCGTCCACGGGTGCGAGCT